>NZ_JBBBDZ010000006.1:0-307730 GCF_037153935.1 Mesorhizobium sp. CCNWLY176 | reverse complement strand
TTACGGACCACCAGCAAGCCTCTTGAAGACACTTAAAACTTGGATCAAACAACAAATCTCCTAGGACAGCCCCAAAAATAAATTGTCCCCAGCGCCAAGACCGCAGCACTCGGCGAAAAGAACGTCGAGCACTGCCGCAGCGACCCCACCCGGCGGCTTCGTCGCCAGCCCTTCGCTATGGCTCCGGGCGTTCGTCACTTGAAAAGCCAAATCGTTGGCTTTTCATTCGCTTCGCGAACCGCTTCTCACCCCCTCAAGGGGAGGGGGACACCGGCGTTATCTTGCCTAACGACCGAAGGTCGAGCCCGCGACTGCGGGCCGCCGGTCGTCCGGCGCCCCCGCGGAGGATCAGCCGCCGGAACGGCGGCGAAACGATCCGTGAGCGAAAATCAAGCCGCCTTCTTCTTCGGCGTGATCAAGCCCCGCTCGACCAGAAGCTCAGCGATCTGCACGGCGTTGAGGGCCGCGCCCTTGCGCAGGTTGTCGGAGACGATCCACATGGCAAGGCCGTTGTCGACGGTCGAATCCTCGCGGATGCGCGAGATGTAGGTCGCATCCTCGCCGGCCGAGTCGATCGGCGTGGCGTAGCCGCCGTCCTCGCGCTTGTCGATGACGAGACAGCCCGGCGCATCGCGCAGGATCTCACGGGCCTCGTCGGCGGTGATCGGGTCCTCGAACTCGATGTTGACGGCTTCCGAATGGCCGATGAAGACAGGCACGCGCACGCAGGTCGCGGTCAGCTTGATCTTGGGGTCGAGCATCTTCTTGGTCTCGGCGACCATCTTCCACTCTTCCTTGGTGAAGCCGTCATCCAGGAAAACGTCGATATGCGGAATGACGTTGAAGGCGATGCGCTTGGTGAACTTCTTGGCCTCGACCGGGTCGGCGACGAACACCGCACGCGTCTGCGTGAACAGCTCGTCCATGCCTTCCTTGCCGGCGCCGGACACCGACTGATAGGTCGCCACGACGACACGCTTGATCCGGGCCTTGTCGTGCAGCGGCTTCAGCGCCACGACGAGCTGGGCGGTCGAGCAGTTCGGGTTGGCGATGATGTTCTTGCGGGTGAAAAGCGAAATCGCGTCCGGGTTCACTTCCGGCACGATCAGCGGCACGTCCTGGTCGTAGCGGAAGGCCGAGGAGTTATCGATGACGACGCAGCCCTGCTTGCCGATCTTCGGCGACCATTCCTTCGAGACGTTGCCGCCCGCCGACATGATGCAGAGATCGGTGTCGGAAAAGTCGTAGGTGTCGAGTACCTTGACCTTCAGCGTGCGGTCGCCGAACGACACTTCCGTGCCGAGCGAACGGCGCGAGGCGAGTGCGACGACCTCGTCGACCGGAAAGCCGCGTTCTTCGAGGATATTGAGCATTTCGCGGCCCACATTGCCCGTGGCACCGACGATCGCAACCTTGAAACCCATATTATGTTCTCCTGTCCCTCTCCGCTCGTTTTGGAGAAAACCCGCCGGCCGGTGCGGGCTTCGCCCCCGGGCCGGACCCGGGAGGGGCGAGCAGGCCAGGGAGATCAGACCGTTTTAGTGGTCGTTTTGGCCGCGGTTTTGGTGGTGCGAAGCTGCGCGCGCTCGCGCCCGCCCTGGGAAACCCCATGGCCGGGAAAGTCGATTGCGAAAAGCGCCATAAGCAGGCCGCGCATGAAAAGCTCCGTCTCGGCGCATCGATTATGCGCCGGAATAGTTCGTGCTGGCTTTTACGCGGTTTGCGTAAAGAGTCAATCTGGCAGAAGTAAGCGTTCCGTCTCCCTGCCAATCGCAATGACTAGGCGAAGAACTTTGCCACGATCGCATCGCCCATCGCCGTGGTGCCGACTTCGGTCTTGCCTTCGGACATGATGTCCTTGGTGCGCAGGCCCTCGTCCAGCACCGAAGCGATCGCCGCTTCGAGACGGTCGGCTTCAGTCACCATGTTGAAGGAATAGCGCAGGCACATGGCGAAGGAGGCGATCATGGCGATCGGATTGGCGATGCCCTGCCCTGCAATGTCGGGCGCCGAGCCATGCACCGGCTCGTAGAGCGCCTTGCGCTTGCCGGTCATGGCATCGGGCGCGCCGAGCGAGGCCGAAGGCAGCATGCCGAGCGAGCCGGTGAGCATGGCGGCAACGTCAGACAGCATGTCGCCGAACAGATTGTCGGTGACGATGACGTCGAACTGCTTGGGCCAGCGCACGAGCTGCATGCCGCCGGCATCGGCCAGCATGTGGTCGAGCTTGACGTCGGAATATTTGGCCTTGTGGGTGGCGGTCACCACCTCGTTCCACAAGACGCCCGACTTCATGACGTTGCGCTTTTCCATCGAGGTGACGCGGTTCTGCCGGGTCCGCGCCAGCTCGAAGGCGACGCCCGAAATGCGCTCGATCTCGAAGGTGTCGTAGACCTGCGTGTCGATGCCGCGCTTCTGGCCGTTGCCGAGATCGATGATCTCCTTCGGCTCGCCGAAATAGACGCCGCCGGTCAGCTCGCGCACGATGAGGATGTCGAGGCCTTCGACGACTTCCCGCTTCAGCGAAGACGAAGCGGCAAGTGCCGGATAGCAGATGGCCGGGCGCAGATTGGCGAAAAGCTCCATGTCCCTGCGCAGGCGCAGCAGGCCGGCTTCGGGGCGCACCTCGTAAGGCACCGCATCCCACTTCGGCCCGCCGACGGCGCCGAACAGCACCGCATCCGCCGCCATCGCCTTTGCCATGTCGGCATCGGAAATCGCCTTGCCATGCGCATCGTAGGCGCAGCCGCCGACCAGGCCTTCTTCGGTCTCGATGCCGGTGCCGAGTTTCTCGTTCATCGCCGCAATGAGCTTGCGAACCTCGGCCATTGCCTCGGGACCGATGCCGTCGCCGGCGAGAAGGAGAAGCTTGCGCGATGCCATGGGAAAACCTTTCAAGGAAGCCGTGAACCGGCGTCTTGCTAAACGCCTGAGGCGCGGCGCGCAAGACGGAAAGGCTTGGTGCAGATCAAGAAGAACGCCTGAGCGCCGTTACTTCGATCTCGATTTTCATTTCCGGCTTGTTGAGCTGGCAGACGATCATCGTCGCTGCCGGCCTGATCTCGCCAAAAGCCTCGCCGAGGATCGGGAACACCCGGTCCACAAAACTGTCGCTGGTGATGTAGTAATGCGCCCGCACCACATCAGCGAGCGCGAAGCCACCATCCTCGAGCGCCTTGGTGATTGTTTTCAGGCAATTGCGGGTCTGGTCCTCGACGCTGTCGGGCATGGTCATCGTCGCATAGTCATAGCCGGTCGTGCCCGAGACAAAGCACCAGTCGCCCTGCACCACCGCCCGCGAATAGCCGGCGGTTTTTTCGAAGGGCGAGCCGGTGGAAATCAGTTTGCGCATGAAATCAGACCATTATTGCTCGAGGGATTTCTTCATCGCTTCGCGAATTTCAGCCGGCCAGGTGTCGAGCGCCGGCCATGCATCAGGCTCGGCCCCATCGCCCTGCTGCGCGAAATACACGGCCTTCGTCTTCTGGTCGAAAGCGAAGAAACCGTCGCCACCGCCGCAGGCATGGGGAATGCAGCCGCTGCCATAGAGAATGCCGGAAGCCGTCTTTTCAGGCCCGCCCGAAACCGAAAGCGCCAGCGCGACGTTTTCGAGACTATCGCCGAGAACCTTCCTGGCGGCATCATAGAAATCGCCATTGGCGAAGAGATCGTAAGGGTGGGTGATCTTGGCCGGATCGATATCGGCCCATTTGGTGCCAGGCTGCGGCGTAAAGCTCATCTCGCCGGCAACGCGCAAGCCTTCTTCCGGCGACCAGCTTTGCACGTTGGCAGTGGAGCCCGGGCGCAGATAAGGCACGAAATAGAGGCTGTCCTCCGTTGCAGCCGCGGGCGGCGCGCCGCAATCCTCGCCCACCGTCGCGGTCTTGAGTTCGCCGCCCTCGGGTTTCCAGACGATCACGGTTGCGGGGCCGCAGGCATTGCCGCCATCGCCGACCGCGAAAAGGGCCACTTTCGTGCCATCGAGATCGACCGTGCGGTCGTAATAGACGACATAGTTGCGGGCCAGTTCCTTGCCGTCGAAGGCGAGAATCTTGTCGAGATCGGCCGTCTCCTTGATGGTCAGAGTTCCGCCCGCAAAGGGGATCGAACTCGGCTGACCTTCCTGCGCGACGGCCAAAGCGGTCGCGGCAAAGGTCAGACCGGCGGCGATAAGAGAAACAGCCCAGCGCATGATGAACTCCGAATCAGGGCGTTTCGGAATGCCGGAAAATCAGGCTTTCCAGCGGCGACGCCTCCGACCATGCCACAGGCCGGCAGACGCTGTCAGCCCCGAAGGAAATCTTTCGGGCCGAGGCAAAGCTCATCGTCTGGAATGAAGGGCATTAAGCCCAGGGCCGGCTCTCGGCGTTCTTCTTCTCGAAGGCGCTGATCGACGATGCCTTTTCCATGGTCAGGCCGATATCGTCGAGGCCGTTGAGCAGGCAGTGACGCTTGAAATCGTCGAGGTCGAACTTGACCACGCCGCCATCGGGACCGCGGATTTCCTTGGCTTCGAGATCGACCGAGACCGTCGCATTGGCGCCGCGCGAGGCGTCGTCCATCAGCTTGTCGAGGTCTTCCGGGCTGACCGTGATCGGCAAGATGCCGTTCTTGAAGCAGTTGTTGTAGAAGATGTCGGCGAAGCTGGTCGAGATGACGCAGCGGATGCCGAAATCGAGCAGCGCCCACGGTGCATGCTCACGCGACGAGCCGCAGCCGAAATTGTCGCCGGCAACCAGGATCTGCGCCTTGCGATAGGCCGGCTTGTTGAGCACGAAATCCGGGTTTTCCGAACCGTCCTCATTGAAACGCATTTCGGCGAAAAGCCCGACGCTCAGGCCCGTCCGCTTGATCGTCTTGAGGTAATCCTTGGGGATGATCATGTCGGTGTCGACATTGACGATCGGCAAGGGTGCGGCGACGCCGGTGAGCTTGGTGAACTTTTCCATGGCTTGTGCCCGTTTCTGGTTCCGGGAAATTGTTTCGGCCCTGCTTTACACAAAGCAAGCCGGGAATCAAAGAACTTGATTCGAAGCGAGCCTTCAAATCACGTTGAGTTCACGGAACGGCCGGTTCTCGGCGATGCGCCCATAGCCGAAGGCCGAGCAGTCGATGGTCCTGTAAGCGCCATGGACCAAAAATTCGGCCAGTGCCTTGCCGACTGCCGGCGCCTGCTGCAGGCCGTGACCGGAAAACCCGTTGACAAAGACAAAATTCTGCACGTCGGGATGCGGACCGATGACGGCATTCTGGTCGAGCGTGTTGTAGTCGTAATGCCCGGCCCAGGCGCGCGTCGCCTTGATCGCCTCGAAGGCCGGTACGCGGGTGGCCAGAACAGGCCAGATCGTCTCTTCGAACAGCGACCAGTCCGGGTCGAAATCCCCGGGATCGGCAGGGCCTTCGCCCTCTTCATTCTCTGCGCCGCCGGTGATGTAGACCGACCCCTCAGGCCGCACATAGATGCCGCTTGGATCGACCATCAGCGGCATGTCGGCAAATTTGTCGCGCGCTTCGAAAATGAAGACGCTGCGCTTGCGCGGCTCGACCGGCAGGACCAGCCCGGCCATGGCAGCAACCTTGCCGGCCGAGGGGCCGGCGGCATTGAAGATCGTGCCGCCTTCCAGCCGGTCGCCGTTTTCCAGCGTGACCGCAACGACGCGGTCGCCATCACGCTCGATACCGGTGACGGCATGGGTGATGAAATCGACGTTCTTTTCGCGCAGTGCCTTGCGGAACAGCATCAGCATGGCGTGGGCATCGAACCAGCCCTCGCCCGAACGGCCATAGGCACCGGCCGAAACGCCTTCGGTCGATATCCAGGAAAAGCGCTTTTCAAGCGCTGCGGCGTCTTCCAGCAAAATATCCGCGCCTTCGGCCATCTGCGCCGCATGGTTCTGCTGCAGGATCGGCAAGCCGTTCTCGCCGGCCAGAATGAGATAGCCGCCCTCGCGGAAGCCTATATCGGCACCAGTACCGAACTCCTGCTCCAGCCGTCGGAACAGCGCCAGCGTGAACTGCGACAGCCGAATGTTTTCGGGAATGGAGAACTGCTGGCGGATCGAGGCGCAGGACAGCGTCGTGGACGAGTAGGTGAATTGCGGATCACGCTCGATCAGCGCGATGGAGCCCGAAAACCCCTCCTCGCGCAGATAATAGGCGATCGAACTGCCGACGATCGCCCCGCCGATGATGATGACGTCATATCGCGCCATGTGCTTACGTTCCCAACATGAATCGAATCTAGAGGTCTACTGAGACTGTTATCAAGGTTTCCAGCTTGCGTCTTGCAAGAGCCAGCATTGCCGGGCAAGAAGACCACATGACGCAAGAGACCCGCCTCTATCTGCGCCGCTCGGTGCTTTACGTCCCCGCTTCCAACGACAAGGCGCTGGCAAAGCTGGCGTCCCTCGCCTGCGACGCGGTAGTTATCGATCTGGAAGACGCAGTCGCGCCGACGGAAAAGATCGCCGCCCGCGAAAAGCTCGGCGCGATCTTCAAGAACCGCCCGTCCGGCATTCGCGAGATGATCATCCGCATCAATGCGGTCTCCAGCGAATGGGGCCCGGACGATCTTCTGGCCGCCGCCGCCTGCGAGCCTGACGGTATATTGCTGCCCAAGGTTGACACGCCGCGCGACGTGCTGGAAGCCGGCGACGTGCTCGACGACAATGACGCGCCCGACAGCCTGCGCCTCTGGGCGATGATCGAGACCCCGAAATCGCTGCTCAACATCGGTGCCATCGCCGAGCTTGGCCGCGACGCCGCCTCGCGGCTGTCCTGCCTGGTCGCCGGCACCAACGATCTTGTCGCCGCAACCGGCGTTCTGGCAACGCCCGACCGGCGCTATCTCATGCCCTGGCTGATGCAGATGCTGCTGGCCGCGCGTGCCGGCGGCCTCGACATCGTCGACGGCGTCAGCAATGATTTTCGCGACCTTGAAGCCTTTGCCGCCGAATGCACGCAAGCCGCGGCCATGGGTTTTGACGGCAAGACGCTGATTCACCCGGCGCAGATCGAGCCGGCGAACACGGCCTTTTCGCCGTCGGAAACGGCACGCAAGGAAGCCGAGAAAATCGTGGCCGCCTTTGCGCTTCCCGAAAACGCCGGAAAGGGCGCGATCGGCCTCGACGGGCGCATGGTCGAACTGCTTCATCGCGCGCAGGCCGAAAGGCTGCTGGCGAAAGCGTCCATGATTGGCTAGAAATTATCGAACGCTCTGATGCCGAAGCCGGCCGGGGCATGACGGGAATGACAACATGAAACTCTACCGCTTTCTGACCGGGCCGGACGATGCGAGCTTCTGCCACAAGGTCACGGCTGCCATGAACAAGGGCTGGCACCTGTTCGGCTCGCCGACCTATGCCTACGACGCCGAAGCCAAGATCATGAAATGCGGCCAGGCCGTGGTGAAGGACGTCGACGGGCAGGAATATGAGGCAGGCGTCACCAAGCTGAGCGACTGGTAAGGCTCCGTCGCGCTTACAAGCCTAGTCTGGCTTTGAGCGCCTCATACTGGCGAGGCGAAGTATCTGCCATCGCCTCATCGCGGTTGGATGGCAGGTCTTCGAAAGGTATTGGATAATCGAACTGGCTGACGGTCAGATCCCATCTGACGCCGTCGATCATATTGTAGAAATGCGTGCCGCCTTTCGTCCGGGTTTTGAGGATTTCGCCTCCAAACGCATCCTGCACGACAAGCGAGGTAACGCTGCACTGCCCTCTCGCGGGGTTATCAAGGCTCCAAACCCCCGAGCTTTCAGAACTCCACGCAGCCTTCAACTTTTCATAAAGCTGATCGGGTGTTTTGAAAGCGCTCACTGGATTGATCAGCTTTGAGGATGTTCCGCCTCCTCCTCGAGCTTCTCCATATCGTCATCGGAGAGGCCGAAATGGTGGCCGATCTCATGGATGAGCACATGGGTGACGATGTCGCCCAGCGTTTCCTCGTTCTCTGACCAGTAATCCAGGATGGCGCGGCGATAGAGCGTCACCCGGTTCGGCCCCTCGCCGGTCTGCGGATTCCAGCGCTCGGCAATGCCACGGCCTTCGAACAGGCCAAGCAGGTCAAACGGCGTTTCCAGCGACAGATCGTCCATGATCTCGTCGGTCGGAAATTCGGCGATCTGGATGATGACCTCGCCGGTGAGCTTGCGGAACTCCTCCGGCAGGTGAGCATAGGCTTCGAGAGCCATGAACTCCATTTCTTCCATCGATGGTGAAAGCTGGTCGTGCCAGGAGCGGGTCTTGTAGATGCGAGCCATTCTTTTCCCTTTTGACCGCATATAGCCTTTCGGAGCACGGCTTTCGAGGCTTTTGCGCGCTTACCGGGAAATTAGCCGGGACAGCCGGTTCGGCTGAACGCCCGAAAGGAATAAATTCTCCTCGCGTTCCACTTGACTCTTCGGGCGCGCTCTGGAATCTATAAGAACATAACAGGAACATATCAGAAAAGCAGACCGTCATGGCGACATCCGCCGTGGCGCAGGAAATCGTTTTTGCCCTGCGCCAGAAAATCGCCCGCATAGAGGGCACGCTGCCCGAGCGGCTGGCGCCCCCAGCCGGGACAGACCCGGCCGGGCAGACCATGGTGCTGCGCCGCCATGGGGTCACGGTCGTGCAAGACCTTTTGCTGACGGGCGCGGAGAATTTCGACACCGCACTGGGCGGCGGCTTGCCCAAGGCCGCGCTGACGGAAATCCATGGCGCACAAACCCGCGACGCCGGCGCGGTGGCAGGTTTTGCCCTGGCGCTTGCCGGACTGCTTGTGAAGAATGCCGCGCAGCCGAAACTGCCCGTGCTGTGGATCGGCACGCACGAAATCTTCCGCGAGGCGGGCTTTCCCTATGCTCCGGGCCTGCATGCCCGTTTCGGCATCGCGCCGGAGAACCTGATGATCGCGGAAGCGCCGAAACTCGCGGATGCCATGTGGATCGCCGAGGAGGCGGCAAGCCTGAAGGCGCTTTCAGCCGTGATCCTGGAAATCCGCGGCAATCCGCAGAAGCTCGACCTCGTCGCGACACGGCGCCTGCATCATCGTGCCCAGGATTCAGGCCGGCCCGTCTTCCTGCTGCGCCAGGCAGCGCAGCCCGAGCCGACCGCAGCCCCCGTGCGCCTGGTTGTCTCGCCGGCACCCGCCGCCCTGCGCTGGACGATCACTGGGCCCCTGCCCGATTCCATCGGCCCGCCCGGCTTCACGGTCAGGATCGACAAAAGCCGCAATGCCTTGCCCGGACAGTTCACGCTGGAGTGGAACGCCGATGAACGCTCATTCGAAGAAAGACGGCCAGATGGTCTCGGCTCAAAGAATAATGGCGCTGTGGTTTCCGCACCTTTCCACCGAACGGATATTGCGCCAGCGGCTGGGGCGATCCTGGCGTTCAAGCCGGCCACGGACGCAGCCGCCCCTCGTCATCAGCCATCGCGAAAAGAACACGCAGCGCATCGCCGCCCTCGACGAGCAGGCCGAACGGCTCAGGCTTAAGCCCGGCATGGGCATCGCCGACGCACGCGCCATGCATCCCGGCATAGAGATCGTCGAGGCTGACACGCAAGCAGACCGCAGGCTGCTCGAAAGCCTGGCCGACTGGTGCGACCGCTATACGCCGCTGGTGGCGCTCGATGGGCTGGACGGGCTGTTTCTCGACATCACCGGCTGCGCCCATCTCTTCGGCGGCGAGAAATCCATGCTGGACGACATGCTGTCGCGCTTTTTCCACCAGGGTTTTGACGTGCGCGCCGGGCTGGCTTCGACGCCGGGAGCGGCCTGGGCAGCAGCACGATTCTGCACGACTTCGGTCGTCTCGCCGGGCGAGGAGAAAAAAACCATGGCGCCACTTCCGCTCGCCGCACTGCGCCTCGCGCCCGAAACGATCGCGTCTCTTGAGAGCGTGGGATTGCGCACCACCGGCGCAATCCTGCAGGCGCCACGCGCGCCCTTGGCGCGCCGTTTCGGCAAGGCGCTTCTCATGCGCCTAGACCAGGCGCTCGGCCATCTCGAGGAAGCAGTTTCGCCGCGCCTGCCCGTGGCTCCCCTGTCGGTGGAACGGCATCTGTCCGAACCGATCATGCTGATGGACGAGATCGAACGTCTGGTCCTCCTGCTCGCCCGCAGTTTGAAAACCGATCTCGAACGGCGAGGCGAAGGTGCACGCGCCCTGCAGCTCCTGCTGTTTCGGGTCGACGGCGCGGTCAGCCGCATCGGCGTCGGCACGTCACGTCCCTTGCGCGAACCGGGCCTGATCGGAAAACTGTTTCACGAAAGACTGGCCGCCCTCGAAGATGTCCTCGATGCCGGCTACGGCTTCGACCTTGTCCGCCTCTCCGTTCTGGCGACTGCTCCTTTCGAAATGGACCAGACCGACTTCACGGGGGATGTTTCCGGAAGCGACGAGGATCTGGCGCTCTTCGTCGACCGCGTAAGCGCCCGCCAGGACAGCAATGCCGTGCTGAAACCCGTTCCTGTCGAGAGCCACATCCCGGAAAGGGCGGTTTCTTTCGTGCCCTTTGCCGAGACAGGGAAAGCTTCCGGCCACGCAGGGAATAGAGTGGGTGAGACTGCGCTCGCCCGACCATCCCCCGGACCCGAGCGCCCGATCCGTCTTTTTCCCCAACCGGAACAGGTCGAGGTCATGGCCGCCGAAGTGCCCGACGGGCCGCCTGCCCGCTTCCGCTGGCGTCGCGCGCTCTATGAGGTCGCACGGGCGGAAGGCCCGGAGCGCATTTCCCCGGAATGGTGGCGCGATGGTGCGGATGAGGCAACGCGCGATTACTTCCGCATCGAGGATGCCGATGGCCGCCGCTACTGGCTTTTCCGCCAGGGGTTTTACGGCGCCACGCAAGGCAACCCACGCTGGTTCCTGCAGGGGCTTTTCGCATGAAGGATGACGTTTCGCGCGCGCCCACCGCTTCTCCGCTTTATGTCGAGTTCGGCGTGCAATCGAACTTTTCCTTCCTGCGCGGGGCATCGCGGCCGGAGGATCTGGTCGTTGCAGCCTGTTTTCTCGGCCATGCCGGCATGGGCCTTGCCGACCGCAACACCGTGGCTGGTGTCGTGCGCGCCTGGAGCCAGTCGAAACACATCAAGCTTTCCAAGGATGCCGACCCGTTGTGGCTTCCCTACCATCCCGGTTGCCGGCTGGTCTTTGCCGACGGCACGCCTGACGTGCTCGCCTATCCACAGGACCGCAAGGGCTGGGGGCATCTGTGCCGCCTGTTGACGCAAGCCAATATGCGCGAGGAAAGCCCGAAAGGCGCACCGCTTGTCTATGCCGACGACCTTTTCCAATGGGGCGACAGCATATCCCTGGCCGTGCTGCCCGATCTCTCGGGGCCGGCGCAGAAGACGCTCGCCTTTCTACACCGGCTCAAGGATCGTTTCGGCAGCAACCTCTGGCTTGCCGCCGCACCCGATTACAGCGGCAACGATCGTTTCCGTCTCGAACAGGCGGCAGGCATGGCAACGGCCGCCGCCATCCCCCTGATGGCAACCAACGATGTCCTCTACCACACCGCCGACCAGCGACCCCTGCAGGATGTGTTGACCGCGATCCGGCTTAACAGGCCCGTCGCCCAGTCAGGCTTCGAACTTGCAGCCAATGCAGAGCGGCATTTGAAGCCATCGACAGAGATGGCGCGGCTTTTCAAGGCCTACCCCCAGGCATTGGCGCAGACACTGCGTTTTGCCGAAAGCCTGTCTTTTTCACTGAGCGAACTTAGCCATAACTATCCCGATGAAACCACGAAGGAGGGTGTAGACCCGCAGGAAGAATTGGAAAGGCTGACGTGGGAAGGCGCCGGCAACCGTTATCCGGAGGGCGTCCCCGAAAAGGTGGACAGCCTGATCCGGCACGAACTCGCAATCGTCGCCTATAAAAAATACGCTCGCTATTTCCTCACCGTACACGACATCGTCCGCTTCGCCCGTTCCAAGGAAGTCGGCGTCCTGTGCCAGGGACGCGGCTCCGCCGCCAATTCCGTTATCTGCTATTGCCTCGGCATCACCGAGGTCGATCCCAGTCTTATGGAGGTTCTTTTCGAGCGCTTCGTGTCCACAGAACGCGACGAGCCACCAGACATCGACGTCGATTTCGAACATGACAGGCGCGATGAGATCATCGCCTACATCTACAAGAAATACAGCGAGAAGCGCACGGCATTGGCGGCATCTGTCGTCACCTATCGCGGTCGTTCTGCGCTGCGCGAGGTGGCCAAGGCAATGGGCCTGTCGGACGATGTTCGCGGTGCGTTGTCAGGCTCCATCTGGGGCTGGTCTTCCACGGAACTCGGCGAAAAGGAAACCAATGCAGGTGGCCTCGACCGCGCCGATCCGCTCACAAAGCACGTGGTCGCACGCGCCAACGACATAATGGGTTTCCCCCGCCATCTGTCGCAGCATGTCGGCGGCTTCGTCATCACCAAGGACAGGCTCGATGAGATTGTACCCATCGTCAAGACCGCGATGGACGAGCGCAAGATGGTGGAGTGGGACAAGGACGACCTCGATGCGGTCGGCATCCTGAAAGTAGATGTACTGGCACTTGGCATGCTGTCCTGCCTGAGGCGAGCCTTCGATCTCCTGGAGAACCATTATGGCGTTCGGGACAAGTATGGCAGGCGGTTGACGCTGGCGACGATCCCCCAGGAGGAGACACAAGTCTACGACATGATCTGCCGCGCCGATACGCTCGGCGTCTTCCAGATCGAATCCCGCGCGCAGATGTCGATGCTGCCCAGACTCAAGCCGCGCACATTTTATGACCTCGTCATCGAAGTGGCGATCGTGCGGCCCGGCCCGATCCAGGGCGATATGGTGCATCCCTATCTGCGCCGGCGTGAGGGCAAGGAAGCAGTCGAATACCCAAGCGAAGAGCTGAGAAAGATTCTCGTAAGGACCCTGGGTGTGCCGCTCTTCCAGGAACAGGCGATGAAGATCGCCATCGACGCCGGAGGCTTTACTCCCGGAGAAGCCGATCAGTTACGGCGCGCGATGGCAACTTTCAGGCGAAATGGGACGATCCATCACTACAAGAATCGCATGATCGAAGGCATGGTCAAAAATAAATACGATCGTGCTTTTGCCGAACGCTGTTTCCGACAGATCGAGGGTTTTGGTGATTATGGTTTTCCTGAAAGCCACGCCGCTTCCTTTGCGCTGCTGGTCTATGCGTCGTCATGGTTCAAGGTCTGGTACCCGGATGTCTTTTGCGCGGCGATCCTGAATTCACAGCCGATGGGTTTTTACAGACCGGCGCAGCTTGTGCGCGATGCCCAGGATCATGGCGTCGAGATACGTCCCATAGACGTCAACCATTCCGAATGGGATTGCCTGCTGGAGAAATCATCCTTCGACCCTGAGCGGATCGCCGCGCGTCATGTCGGAATGCGCGGCGTGATCAAAACCTGCCATGCAGTCCGTCTCGGCTTTCGGCAGATAAAGGGATTGAACGAAAAGGATATGGAAATCCTCGTAGAGAGGCGCGGCAACAGCTACACCTCGGTCCGCGATGTGTGGCTACGCTCCGGGCTACGCGTCGACGCGATGGAAAGGCTGGCGCAGGCCGATGCTTTCCGCTCGATCGGCCTCGATCGGCGTGCTGCCTTGTGGGCCGTGCGCGCACTGAACGGCAAGAGTGCCACCGAGCGCCTGCCGCTGTTCGATCAACCCGATATCCGCCTGCGCGACAACGAACCCGAGACGAAGCTGCCGGTGATGCCGCTCGGCGAACATGTCCTGCACGATTACCGGTCGCTTGGCCTCTCCCTGAAAGCGCATCCGCTCTCTTTCCTGCGCGACAAGCTTGACAAGGCCGGCATCACGCCCAACGCGATTCTGCCTGACCTGCCCAGCGGCAGGCGCATTTCCGTTGCCGGCCTGGTTCTCGTTCGTCAAAGGCCAGGTTCCGGCAAGGGTGTCGTCTTCATGACGCTTGAAGACGAGAAATCGATCGCCAATGTCATTGTCTGGCCAAAGGTGTTCGATCGCTTCCGGCCGGTAGTCATGGGCGCGCGCTTCGTCAAGGTGAAAGGCCGCCTGCAGTCGGTATCGGGGGTCATTCATATCGTGGCCGAAACCATCGAGGATCTGTCGCTATGGCTCGGCGAACTCTCCGAGGAAGCCGCGATAAGGCGGCTTGAGCAGCATGAGAAAGCGCAAAACATGGGCAATCCAGCGGAAGGTGCAATTCACCCCGTCGAGAAACCCGCGATACCGCACCGCGACTACGAAACCTTGTCCCGTCAGGCACGCAGCGTCATGCCGAAGGGGCGAAATTTTCAGTAAGCCGACAGAGGGCGCGGCATCTATTTCCGCAAACCAATCCGCCGTTGTCCGACGATTCAATCGTCTTTCGATGCGGGACTGGTTTTCGCTTCATCATCGATGCCAATCGTGCGCGCTTCGGAAGGCAGCATGACCGGAATGCCGTCACGAACCGGATAGGCAAGCCGTGCCAGCCGCGACACCAGTTCCTGGTGCTCGGCATCCCACGTCAACGGGCCTTTTGTCAGGGGACAGGCCAGCAACTCCAGGAGCTTGACGTCGATTGCCGGGTTTGGTTTTTCCTGATTCATCGATCGCCGTCCAATCCCATACGCCCTATTGCAGGCTTGAACCGAAGTCGTCGTTCTCGCGCGCAAGCACCATCTCGGTGATGGCGATCAGCGTATCGGCCCGCGTCTTCAGATCCGGTGCCTCGAGAAGCGCCTGCTTCTCCGCCGCGCCATAGGGCGCCATCATCGACAGCGCATTCACCAGCATGGCGTTTTCGGCCCGGCTGACGTTTTCCCAATCAGCCTCGAGATCGTTCGCTTCCAGATAGGCCCGGAATGCCTTTAGAAGAGCCAGCCGATTGACCTCGCTTCCGGTTGGGTCATCCGACAAATCGGTAATGAAGGGCATGATACGGCATTGCCGAAAAGGCGTTTTCACCGCCAGTTCATGGGCGACCCTGAAACGGCAGACACCCTGCAAGGAGATGAGGTAGCGGCCATCGCCCGATTCGGCAAACGAGGTGATACGCCCGACGCAGCCGACCTCACAGATTTCCGGCTCTCCGTCCTCACGCAAGGAGCCGTCGAGCGCCGGCTGTATGATCCCGATCAGCCGCGTTCCGCCGACAGCCTCGTCGACCATCTGCAGATAGCGCGGCTCGAAGATGTTGAGCGGGGTGCGGCCGCCCGGCAGAAGAAGCGCCCCTGTCAACGGGAAAACAGGTATCGTCGCAGGCACGTCCTTGCCCGACCGATAATGCGCATTTCCCGCCTGCATTTTTCACCTCCGTGCCGGCCGGGTCGAACCTGGCCAGCCGAGAATCATCCGGCGCTTCCCGGAGCTTTCATCAGCAATGTGGACTGGAGAACGGCGAGGGCAAGTCCTGGCCTTCGCCTTTCTCCATTCCGATCACGAAAACAGGAGTGACGACAGTTTTCGCCGGGTGGCCAGCGTCACCTCGTCGGTCATGCCCCATGCCTCGAAAAACTGCAGAAGCTGGGCGCGCGCGCCATCGTCGTTCCAGGTCCGGTCCGCCTTGACGATCGCCAGCAGATTGTCCGCGGCCTCCTGGCGCTGGCCGAGCCCGTTCTGGATCATGGCCAGGTCGAACCGGGCCTGATGATCCCTGGGGTTCGCCGCAAGGCGCGCCTCGAATTCTGCAGGATTGCCGAGCGATGCCGCCTGCTTGGCCAGAGCGAGCTTGGCTTTCACTGCCGAAAGCGCTGCCGTATCCTTGGCTTCGGCCGGCACTTTGGCCAGAATTTCCTCAGCACCAGCCACATCACCTGCCTCGAACAGAAGGTCCGCGAGGCCGGCCAGCGCGTCGAGATTGTCGGGATACTGCTGCAGCACGGCATCGAAAATATCGGCTGCCGTCTGAAGATCGCCCGCGGCGCGCGCCTCGGCGGCGGCGGCCATGGCTTCCTCGAGCTGTCCCTTGCCGTCATCCTTGCCGGCGACCTTCTGGATGAAATCCCTGATCTGGCTCTCAGGCACCGCCCCCATGAAGCCGTCGACGGGCTGCCCATCTTTGAACGCGATGACCGCCGGGATCGACTGGATGCCGAGCTGCCCTGCAATCGCCGGATGGTCGTCTATGTTCATCTTGACCAGCTTGACCCGGCCTCTGGACTCTTGCACGGCCTTTTCGAGCGCCGGCGCCAGCTGCTTGCAAGGACCGCACCAGGGCGCCCAGAAATCCACAAGCACAGGCTGGTTTCGCGACTCTTGTATGACGTCGGCGGCAAAGCTCGCTGTCGTCGTGTCCTTCACGACGACAGGCTCCGCGCCAGCGTCGGAGCCAAGCACCATGGCGGGCGAGCCGCCCTGCGGTTCCGCCGGCTTGGGTGCGCCGTAGCTGAAGCTGGTGGCGTAATTGCCGCTGGGGCCGCCGAATGAATTGTCCTGGTTGCTCATTGTTACCCTTTCACCGCTTTCCGGTGCATGTTCGGCTCATTCTACGCGCGCAATGGGCACACGGAAAACCGTTTTCCGTCACCCATGTGGCGATCATGCGGAGACTTTCAAGATAACCGGCTCGTGCCCGGTCGCTTTTACGAAGGCAACAAGGTCATCGCGAGAAATCGAGGTCGTCGCTTCGTTGGTAAGCGGATGGCCATTGATGACCGCATTTTCCATCAATGTGCTGTCCAGAATGACTTTTACGCGGCCTTCAGTGTCGTTGATCAGGCCAAACACGGTCACAGCACCAGGTACGACGCCCAAAAGCTCCATCAGCGCCTCGGGCTTGCCGAAAGAAACCCTGCCGGACGCCCCGATAAGATGGTGGATCTGCTTGAGATCGACCTCGGCGTCCTCATCGACGGTAACAAGGAAGAAATTATCCTTCTTGTCCTTCAGGAAGAGGTTCTTGGTGTGACCGCCGGGGATTTCGCCGCGCAACGACTGTGAATCGGCAACGGTGAAAAGCGGCGGATGCGCCTTGGTTGCAACCGCAATTCCAAGCCCTTCGAGAAAGGCAAAGAGCTCATCGGGATGTTTCGGCATGGACTGCATCCGGCTTGTCATTATCTCTGGTGGAACGGTTATCGCCAAAGATCGCATGGAAACAACCCCGTTCTGCATGATTGGCCGAACATTTGCATGTGACGGGTCATCCCGAATCCGACTGATCGCGGGAGGCCATAATTATTACGCATCTTTGTGCAATTTTCCCTGTTGCATTCGGCCGTCTCTTCCGCCATATAGGCGCGGCTTGCGGTCGAGAGATCGCACGAGCGGGTGTAGCTCAGGGGTAGAGCACAACCTTGCCAAGGTTGGGGTCGAGCGTTCGAATCGCTTCACCCGCTCCAATTTACAAGCAACGAAAAGCCGCGGTTCGCCGCGGCTTTTTCGTTTTCAGGCGTCCAACGTCGAAATGCCGGTCACGGCTCGCGGATGGCATCGTCCAGGCCGCGCAGCAGCGGATAGAGGAAATAGGAAATCACTGTCCGCCGGCCGACTTTGATCTCGGCCGACACCGTCATGCCGGGTAACAGCCGGACGGGCTCGGCGGAAGCATGCAGCCGCGTGTCGGCGAGCAGGACGCGGGCCTTGAAATACGGAACCGCGGGCTGACCTGCCGCCGCCTCCTGCTGGCTCGGCGTGAAGGCATCGCGGCTGATCGTGCGGATCGAGCCGGAAGCCGTGCCGAATTTCTGGAACGGATAAGCGTCGAATTTGATCCGGACCTCCTTGTCCACCGCAATACGCCCGATGTCGCGCGAATTGACCGAGACTTCGGCCTCCAGAGGCACATTCAGGGGGACGAGCGTGACGATCGGCTCGGCCTCGCGCACAACGGAGCCGATGGAGCGCTGGGCAAGATCGAGCACGACCGCATCTGCCGGCGCGGTCAGGACAACCATATTGCGGCGCAGCTCCATTTTTTTAAGCTCTTCGCCGACCGTGTCGCGCTGGCTTCTGAGCTCGACAAGCTTTTCCATCGTCACGCGGCGGAAATCCTCGATGAAGGCCTGGCGATCGGCCCGGAGCTTCGCCAGCGAATGTCCGGCCTCCTCGGCCTTGCCGCGCAACTGCGAGATACTCGAATCGACGTCAAGACGGGCGTCGCGCGAACTCAGGAGGTTGAGCAGCGAGCCGGTTTCCTGCTTGTACAATGTCTCGCGCGCATTTTCGATAAGGCTGAGATTTTCACGCCGGCTGAGCAGGATCGTTTCCTGCTCCTTGCCGGCCGTCATCGCCGCCGCCTGCCCTGCTATCTGCTGATCGAAATTCTGGATCTGCGCGACATAGAAGGCGAGCCGCTGGCCGAAGAGCTGGACCTGCAGCTGCTCATCCGCCGAACTGCCGGCGATCTTGGAATAATCGGCGCCGCTGAGTTCGGCCTCGCTGCGCTTGACCTGTGCATCGAGCGCGGCAAACTTCGCACGCTGCTGATCGACATCCGACTGGCTGAACGTTGCATCGAGTGTCGCCAGCGTCTGGCCGGCGCGAACCACATCGCCATTGGCGACATCGATCGAGCGGATGATGGAGGTTTCCAGCGGCTGCACGATGATGGTCGGCTGTGTGGTGATCAGCTTGCCGGGGGCGATGACCACCTCGTCGATCTGCGAGACCGAGGCCCATGTTATCGCGGCGGCGATGAGCGCGGTGACGCCATAGAGCGTAAGCCGCGCGATCTTCGGCGGCACGCGTTCTTCAAGCTCCACCGCGTCCGACTGGAATTCCGCAATGACCGGCGGAAGCGGTGCGCGCTTCACAACCAGTTCGGTCGCCGGTTTGGTGACCGGCACGGGCAGGTTCTCGCTGGGCTTTGGCGTGTGCGCGTTCATGCCACCTGCCTCGTCTGCTGGGACCACAGGTGGCGATATGTCATGCAGCGCGAGACGAGCTGATCGTGGCGGCCGATATCGGCGATCTTGCCGCGGTCGACGACCAGGATGGCGTCGGCGTCGACCAGCGTCGACAGGCGATGCGAAACGATGATGACCGTGCGCCCCTCGGCAATCTTGCTGAGGTTCTGGCGGATGATCGCTTCGCTGTCGGGATCGAGCGCGCTGGTAGCTTCATCAAGGATAAGCAGTTTGGGATCGGTGATCAAAGCGCGCGCAATGGCGAGGCGCTGCTTCTGGCCGCCGGAGAGGTTCGACCCGTTTTCCTCCAGCAGGGTTTCGAAACCGCGCGGAAGGCGCTCGATGAATTCTTCCGCACCAGCGATACGGGCGGCCTCGACAATCTCCTCGATGCTCGCATTCGGCTTTGCCGCGGCGATGTTCTCGCGGACCGAACCCTTGAACAGGAAGTTGTCCTGCAGCACGACGCCGATGCTCGTTCTGAGATGAACGAGATCGATCTCGCGGCTGTCATAGCCATCCATGCGCACCAGCCCCTGCTGGTTCTGGTAAAGCCCCTGGATGAGGCGTGTAACCGTCGTCTTGCCCGAACCGCTCTTGCCGACGATGCCGAACACCGAGCCTGCAGGCACGGTGAACGAGACGTCGTCGAGCGCCGGCGCGCCATCGGGCCCGTAGCGGAACGTCACCTTTTCGAATTCGATCTGACCCTTGAGTTCGGGCCTGATGCCGCGCCCGCGCCCGAACTGCTCGGGGCGCTGGTTCATGATCTCGCCAAGCATGCGGACGGAAAGTGCTACCTCCTGGTACTCGTGAACCATGGTGACGATCTGGACGAGCGGCCCGGAGACCCGACCGGCGAGCATGTTGAAGGCAACGAGCGCGCCGATCGTCATCGTTCCGCTGAACACATCGAGCGCGCCAAGACCGATGATGGCGACACTCATCAGCTTTTCGAGAAGCCCGGTCAGCGCCTGCGCGATGTTCGAGATCTTGTCGACACGGAAGCGAACCGAGATCGACTGCGCCGAGCTGTCGTCCCAGACGCGGCGCTGGCGCGGTTCCAGAGCAAGGGACTTGACGGTGCGCATACCATGAACGGTTTCGACAAGCAGCGCCTGCCTCTCACCTTCCGCCTGATAGAGCGCCTGCAATCGTCTCTGGAACGGCCCGACAAGGCACATGACGACGAGGCCGACCAAAGCGGCAAAGCCGAGGACCACGAAGGTGAGCTTGACGCTGTAGAGAACCAGGATCGGTATGAAGACCAGAAGCGACAACCCGTCGAGAAGCGTCAGGAAGAGCCGCCCTGTCAGGAACTCGCGGATGCGCCCGGTCTGCTGCATATGCTTGACGAGAACGCCGGCCGATGCCTGCTCGAACAGCGCGATGGGCAGGTTCAGGAGATGCCCGAACGTGCGCGTCGCCATGCGGATATCGATCTTATTGGTCGCATAGAGGAGCAAATATTTCCTGAGAAAGGTGAAGGCCGCATCGAAGACAAGGGCAACGGCAACGCCGATCACAAGGACGGTGAGCGTCGCATAGCTCTGATGCACCAGCACCTTGTCGATGACGAGCTGGAAGAAGATCGGCGTTGTCAGGCCGAGCCCGTAGAGAACGAATGCCGCCAGGGCGACATCGCGGAAAAGGCTGCGCTGGCGGATAATTTCCGGCAAGAACCAGCGGAAGCCGAACGGCTGATCATCATCGGCGAGACGGTAGTTGCGCTTCAGAAGGATGACGGAGCCACTCCAGCCCTTCGAAAACTGCTGCTCGTTCAGAAGAAGGAATTCCGGACGCTGGGCCAGCGGGTCGAGGATGCGGATCATGTCCTCCTCGCCGCCAATGGCGGCACCGGCAATCACCACCCAGTTGCCGTTTTCGAGCTCGGCAAGCAGCGGATAGGCATCGCCCAGCTGGAAAAGCGACCGCCAGGCAAGCTTCATATGCCGGGCGCGCAGCCCGGAATCCTTCGCCATTCGCAGGAGCTTCCGCGTAGCGACGGGTTGGTCGCCCACGGCATAATCGTGAACGAGCCGTTCGGGCGAAAGGTCGACGCCGTGATGGCGCGCGACCAAGGCCAGGCATTGAAGGCTGGTATGCTGATACGTGTCCATGGCCCCGCCCGAGCAATAGAAGCTGCGTTACCGGTCAGTTGAAGTTCGGCGATGCGTTCTGGGATTTTCCCTGGGAACCGGTATCTGCCGCCGGCGCCTTCTGGACGTCGCCGACCCGGCGCACCGCGCCCGCTTCGACCAGACCGCCAAGTGCCTTCTGCATGAGATCCACGGCATTGGCGAAGGCATCGACCGGCATGATGATCCGCTGACGGAACACCGGCTTCGGATTGTTCTTGTCGTCGCGCTCGGTGGCGGACAGGGACATCAGGTCGATCCTGACGATCGTGCCGGTGACGGTGATTTCACCGATGCCGTCGGCGTAAAGTTCGTTGCTCATTATCTTCTCCATAGGGTTTCAGGTTCGAGTTCGGTCATGCAGCATGTGCGTGCTGCCACGCTGGAAACGGATCGTTCAGGTCGCACGCAAGCCTCGGATCAAAGCCGGCGTCTTCGCCGACAAGGCAGTCGTCGAGCGCAGCGCAGATCGCTTGCTGATCGAGGCCCGAGCCGATGAAGACGAGCTCCTGTCGGCGATCGCCCCAGACATCGCTCCAATGGCGATCGAGCAACTCGCGAAATTGCGGATAGCGCGGCCAGTGCGCCTTCGGCACCGTCACCCACCAGAGACCTTTCGCCTCGGTGCGGCGCTGCGTGCCGGCGATCGAGAGCAGGCCGATCCAGTCGGGACGCGTGGCCAGCCAGAAGTGCCCCTTCGCGCGGATGAGGCCCGCCCAATCGCGCTCAAGGAAATCATTCAGCTTCGAAGGATCGAAGGGACGCCGGGCGCGATAGACGAAACTGGCGATGCCGTATTCTTCCGTTTCCGGCACATGATCGCCCCAGCCGTAGAGTTCCTTGTGCCAGAGCGGATGCCTCGCCGCCTTCGCCTCGCTGAAAAGACCGGTGTCGAGAATGGCGCCAAGCGGCAGGTAGCCGAAATCGGTTTCGATGACGCGCGCATCAGGATTGAGGGCGGCAACGATCCGGCGCACCGTGGCGCGGGCATCCGCCGTCACCTCCGAGATCTTGTTGATCACCACGACGTCGGCGAATTCGATCTGCTCGACGAGGAGATCGACCAGCGTGCGCTTGTCGTCCGTGTCGCGGGTCTCGCCGCGATCGCTCAGGAAATCCGAGCTCGAATAGTCGGAAAGCAGGTTTGCCGCATCGACGACCGACACCATCGTGTCGAGCCGTGCGACATCGGCAAGTGCTGCACCCGTTTCGTCCTTGAAAGAGAATGTCGCCGCGATCGGCAAAGGCTCGGCGATGCCGGTGCCTTCGATCAGCAGGTAGTCGAAGCGTCCTTCGGCAGCCAGCCGGCGCACTTCGCCCAAAAGGTCATCCCGCAGCGTGCAGCAGATGCAGCCATTGGTGAGTTCGACCAGCGTTTCATTGGTGCGCGAAAGATCGGCGCCGCCATCGCGAACGAGATCGGCATCGATGTTGATTTCGCTCATGTCGTTGACGATGACCGCGACGCGGCGGCCTTCGCGGTTATGCAGGACATGGTTCAGGACCGTCGTCTTGCCGGCGCCCAGAAACCCTGCCAGCACTGTCACCGGCAGGCGATCATCGCGTATCTTCTGAGCCCCCATGCCCGCCTCTACGCCGCAAGCTGCGGTCTGAACGCCACATCCACATGGTAGTTGGTGCTGTTGAAGGAACTCGTCGGAAACAGCCCGCTCGACCCGTATGCGTAGACACCGTTGCCGCCGCTAAGGGCAGACGAAAGTGCATGCAGGTTGTTGTTGGCGATGTCGGAAGTGAAGAAGTTGCCGGTCGCCGAATAGGAGCCGTTGGTGCTGTAGGAGACGACGTAGGTCGTGTTCGCCTGGATCTGGACCTGCTGGGACAGGTCGACGGACTGCCAGCCGCTCGCGGTCTCGTTGGTGAAGGTGGCGCTTGCCAGGAGTGTCCCGCCTGCCGTCCAGAGATAGCCGGTATGCGGGCCGGTATTGCTGGGACCCTTGTAGAACTTGAAACCGGTTATCCAACCGGCGACATCGGCCTGGAACTTCATGCCGAGATTGACCGAGTTGTTGTCGTTGACGGTGACCGTCGCCGGGGTGCTGCTTGCCGAGAACACGTTCTGCTCGGCGCCCTGCCCTATGACATTGAGCGAGACCTGGGCCGAGCTCGTGCCGCCATGTCCATCGGAGATGGCATAGGAGAAGCCTGCCGGTCCGGTGTAGCCGGTCGTCGGCGTGAAGGTGACCGTATTCGACGGGCTGTCGAAGGCAACAGTGCCGTTGACCGGGCTGCTGACGCCGGTGATCGTCAGCGGGTCGCCGTCCGGATCATTGTCGTTGGCAAGCAGGGCGGACGCCTGGATCGCATAGGGCGTATTGAAGCTCGCCGAATAACCTGAATCGTTGCTGGCGACAGGAGCCATGTTCTGCGTCGCCTGCTGATAGACGACATCTACCCAGTAGTTCGTTGCGGCATAGCTCGCATTGGGGAAGAGGCTGCTCGTGCCGTAGCGATAGACGCCATTGCCGCCGCTCGATGCACTGGACGGTGCGGTGAGCGGGCCATTGGTGTGAGCAGTGGTGAAGTAATTCTGCGTCGCGGAATAGAAGCCGTTGGAATGGTAGCTCGCGACATAGGTGGTACCGGCCGACACCGTGACCGGCTGCGAGAAGTTGACCGTCTGCCAGCCGCTCGCCGTCTCATTTGTGAAGGTGGCCGTGGCAAGCAGCGTGCCCGTGCTGGTCCATAGCGAGCCGGTATGCGTGCCGGTATCCTGCGCGCTCTTGTAGTAGCGCAGGCCGGTGATGGTGCCGCCGGCGGAGGCGATGAACTTGACGCCGAGTTCCACTGAATTCTGATCGTTGACCGCCGGAATGGCCGGCGTGTCGGAGGTCGAGAACAGGCTCTTGCTCGTATCGAGCGGACGCACTGTCAGGTTGACCGTTGCCGAGGCGGTTCCGCCGCGGCCGTCCGATATGCCGTAGGAGAAGCTTGCCGGCCCGCTGTAACCGGCGGTCGGCGTGAAGGTGATAGCGCCAGTCTGGCTGTTGAACGAAACCGTGCCGTTCGTGGCATTGTTGGCGCCCGTTATCGTAAGCGCATCGCCGTCCGGGTCGGTATCGTTTGCGAGCAGCGAGGCCGACGTGATGGCAAGCGGCGTGTCATATGTGACGCTGAAGCCATTGTCGTTGTTGGCAACCGGCGCAGTATTCACCGTCGACTGGTTGAAGACGACATCGACCCAATAGTTCGTCGCCTGATAGCTCGATGTCGGCGCAACGCCGCCCGAACCGTAGGTGTACACGCCATTGCCGCCGCTCGTCGTCGACGACGGCGCAGTCAGCGGGCCGTTGGTAACCGCGGTGGTGAAGTAGTTCGACGTCGCGACATAACTTCCGGTCGTGTGATAGGAAGCGGTATAGGTCGTGCCGGCGGTGAGCTGGATCGGGCTTGAGAATTTCGCCGTCTGCCAGCCGCTCAGGGACTCGTTGGTGAAGGTCACAGTGCCGAGAAGCGCACCGGTGGCGCTCCATATGGAGCCGGTGTGCGTACCGGTGGCACCGGCCGCCTTGTAGTAGCGAATGCCGGTTATGGTACCGCTGGCCGATGCAGTAAACTTCATGCCGAGCTCAAGTCCGACACCTTCGTTGGTGGCCCCACCCGTCGGGCCGTCGCTTGGCTGGAACAGCGAAACGCCTGCTGGTCCATCTTCGACGGTCAGGCTGACGCCGCCCTGATCCGTTCCGCCCCGGCCATCGGAAAGCGTGTAGCTGAAGGTCGCCGGACCGGCATAACCGGCGGTTGGCGTGAAGATCACATTGCCGGTCAGCGTGTCCAGCGTCACCGTGCCGTTCACGGCGTTGCCGACAGCGGTAATCGTCAGCGCATCGCCGTTAGGATCGGTGTCGTTGGCGACCAGCGCCGCGATGGAAATCGTCAGTGTGCCGTTCTTGGTGACCGTAAAGCCGCTGTCGTCGGTTGCCACAGGTGATGAGTTGGGACCTGCGTCAAAGACCACATCCACCCAGTAATTGCTTCCGTTGAAGGTGTTGCCGGGGAATGTGCTGGGTGTATCGCCATATGCGAATACGCCGCCGCCCGGCTGAACCTTGATCGCTCCATTGGCATAGGTGGAATTGAAATAGCCGTCGCTGATCGAGTAGTATCCGCCCGTATGATACGAGGCCACATAGGTCGTGCCCGCTGCGATCTGCACCGGGCTCGAGAAGCTTACGGTCTGCCAGCCGGACAGCGATTCACCGGTGGAAATCCCGGTCGCCAGAAGAGTGCCGTCTGCCTTCCACAGGCTGACGACATGTTCGCCGACATTGTAGAAACCCTTGTAGAAGCGGATGCCGTTCACGAAACCGCCGGTGGTGGTCTCGAATTTGACGCCAAGCTCGATACCATCGCGGTCGAGCGCGGTCTCGACGTCAGGCTTGGTGCCCAGCGTCCAAAGGCTCGAGGTCGACGGCAGATTGACGGTCACCTGCTTGCCCGTGCCGGGCGTTTCGAGATTCAGGCTGTCGTCGACGGCACGCGACATGATGTTGTAGGTGCCGCTCGCCTGGACGACCCAGTTGAAGCTCCAGTTTTCGCGGCCCGTGGCCTTGAACCAGCGCAGGCCTCCGTCCAGCGAAACCTCGATGCCGGCGATGACGCCGCCGCCAAGGTCCTGTGCGGTGCCGGTAATGGTGACGTGCTGGCCTTCGACGAAGCTTGCGCCAAGGGTCGGAGACGTTATCGTTGAGATCGGCTTTGTGTGATCGGTAGATTGCGTCGCCAGGATCAGGCTTGCGTCCAGCGTCGTCGGCTGGATACCCATATCCGCGAACATATTGACCATTGCCTGCTGGACATTGCGGTCCGTGGCCGTTTCCGGGCCTTCGTGATTGTCGCTGAGGCCCCACGACCAGAACACCGTGCCCGCACCGAACACCAGCGCACCGCTTTCAGCCCGGTACATGGTCAGGCTGTGCGTTGCATCCGCAGCGCCAACGCTCGTGCCATAGTCGCGCAGATAGGTATTCACCGAAACGGTGGAGAGCGACATGTTGATAAGGCCGGCCGGCCTGAAGCCGTTGTCTACGTCCGAATCCCACTCATAACCGAGAAGATTCGGCGAAAGCTCAAGCGTCTGTCCAGGCTGGAGATTGGCGACGTCCGTGTTTCGCCAGAAGCGGAGATTGCCGTAATCGGACGGAATGGTGATCGTGTCCTGCCGATAGCCGTCGACAGAAAACATCGTGCCGGTCAGCGAGTTTTCGGGCTCCTGCCCGGGATCGGCAAAGCGCGGATCGCGCCACGTGCCGGTGCCTACAGCACTTGGATCGCTGCTGGTGCCCCACGTTTCCTTGTAACAGACCATGGTGCGGTAAGGCGTGCCGTTACCGTCGATGCTGGTTTCCCAGCGAACCTTCCAGTAGACTTCGTTGCCGCTCCAGAAGGCGAGATTGACGCCGGCATCGCGCGCAGCCTCGACATTGGCGCGTTGCTCGGCCGACCAGTATTCATCATGCCCAACGGACAGAAACGCCTGGTGGTTCAGCAACTGGCTGCCGTTGCGGGTCGCGTCTACGCCTGAAATGTAGGAGACGTCATAGCCGTTCTGCTCGAGCCAGCTTACGGCCGAGCTTTCCACGCCGAAGATGAAATCGTGCGTGCCGCCGACCGGACTGGTGTTGGTGATGATTGGGCGATTGTAGCTGACCGCGGAGGCACGGCCGATGGCGTTGATACCGCAGCTGCAATTGGGCGGCATATAGCCGATCATATCGGCTGGATCGACCGGCACTTCGCCATAATAGAGGCTGGCGCCACCCCAGGCATTATAGGCCTGCCAGGTCGTGTCGGACGTCTGGAAGACGATATCGCTGGCCGAGGCGTCGTCGCGCACGACGAAAGGAATGATGCTCTCACCCTCGGTGCCGTCGAGCCGGACGAGCTTCGCGAAGTAGATACCGGAAACGGCATCTTCAGGGATCGCCCAGTTTGCCGAAACCGACCAGTTGCCGCAATCGATCAGGCCGAGCGACATGTCGACGATCGGATGCGGCTGGATCTGCGCTGTGGTCAGCGATTTGTCGATCGAGTCGACCTTACGGGCACCATCGCCGCCGTAATAGCCCATCCGGTAGATGTCTATTCGGTAGTGGGTTGAGTCGGTGGCAATCTTGAAATTGACGGTCTGGCCGATATTGGTGCTGATTTCAGTCGCAAAACCCTGGATGTTGCCGTCGCCGTCGCCGGTGATGCCCCATTCGCTTTGCGGATTGCCCTGCTTCGCGTTTTCGATGGCGATCTTGTTCGGCGTTGCTGCCAAAGCTGCCGCTGGTGCTGCCGCAGCGGGATCTCCCGCAGTGGCCGCCGCAACGAAGGCACTGAAACTCTCCACATTGGGAGTGCCGGTAGCGGTGGGATCTGAAGTGGTGGCTGTGGTTGGCGCGACAAGGCTGGATGTCGAAGGCTCGGCCGGTGTTTCGGCGCCAACCGATGAAGGCCCCACAGGAGGCGTGGCGCCCCCGTCCATGTCCGTATCGGTCGCCGCCGGCGCTATGCCGGAGACATCGACAGTCGGTAGGAGCGCACCTGTCACGGCAGGCAGTATGCTTGTCACCGGTGCGGTGGACGTTACGGGATTGGTGGTGCCCCCGGCTGAGCCCGAAGAAATGGCATCGGTGATCGACGCAACCGGCGCGGTCGGCGACAAGGCATCGACGACACCGGACCCGGCGTCGCTCGACACCCGCGAGACGGTGCTTGGTGACAGGCCGGCGGACAGGGCAGATGTCGTGCCAATGGTCCAGGATGGGAAAGGGGCAAGCGCGGCAGGCGCTCCGGAAGATCCCGACTGAGCGATGACGACGGACTTATCCAGCGAAAATCCGATGCTCCTCGGTTCCGCGTCGCCACCAGCCGAAAACACGCGCGCAGACGCTCCCACGCCAGACAAGGCGGAAGAATGACCGCCCTCGCCAAGCATGGCCGTCAGCACTTTTCCACCGCCGCCGCCGGACGCATCCGGAAGCGAACAGGCTACACGCTTTCTGCCCCCAGATTCTGACTCTTCAGCCTCGGCTGTGATACCCGTCGATGGCCCAGCGTTTGCATTTGCGGAAATGTCCTCGCTCGCTGCGGTATAGACCCGTGTCGAACCGCCGGAAGCGCTCAAATAATCATGATTCCTGAAATGGATTTTGAGCATGTGCATCGCCCTGATTGCCGCCTGACCCGAACGTCTGGATCAGACATTCAAGAATGTTGATCCTGCCAGCTTTTACGTGTCAGTGAACGGCATCAATCGGTGTGCACCACCCTTCTAAAGTGGATGAGTGGCCGGGGATCGCCATCCACCGATGTGATTATCGCGGTAGGCGCAGATGCCCTTCCGGCGGTGACATATCGCGACGGCGGTGAATTTCGATGGAGATTGGAGCCGGATGGCTATCAGCGGCGCAGGTTGACGATGACCACGCCGCCAAGCGCCAGAACACCGCCCAGAATGCCTAGAAACGTCGGCACTTCGCCAAGCCAGACGAAGCCGATCAAGGTGGCCACTGGCGGTATGCAATAGAGGAAATTCGAAGCTCGGGAAGCAGGCAGGCGCGACAAGGCAACCGCCCAGCTTCCATAGGCGATGAGGCTTGGCACGATCCCGAGATAGACGACTGCAGCAAGCCCCTGATGATCGGCAACCGCCATCTGTGCGATTCCATTCGGCAGCCCCGGCAGCAGGCAGACGGCGCCGATGACCATGTTCCAGGCCGACACGGTCAGCGCCTTGTGACGAGCAAAGAGCGGCTTCTGCACGACCGAGTTGAGCCCGGTGCACAATGCTGCTCCGAGGATCAGCAAGGCCCCGTTGTCGAAGTGGAGGCCCTGCCCTTCGCCCAGGGCAATGATTCCGATGCCGGCAAATGACAGGAAGGTGCCGAGCCATGCCAGACCCGTAAAGCGCTCGCCAAGCATTGCCATGGCAAAGACAGCAGTCAGGATCGGGCTGGCGTTGATGATGAAGCTTGCAGCGCCCGCAGAGACCGTCAGCTCGCCAAAGTTCAGGAGAACGGTGTAGAGCGCGACGAAGACCACGCCGCCAAAGCCAAAGCGCCACATCTCGCCAAGCCTCGGCAAGGCCGGTCTCGTTACCGCCAGGAAGATCGCCGCGGGCACGGCGGCAATGCCAAAGCGAAGCGCTCCAAGTTCCAGCGGTCCGAATGAGGCAAGACCGGCCCGGATTGCCGGGAAAGAGGACGCCCAGGCCAGGATCGTAACGATGACGGCAGCGGCGGTAACTGTGTTTGCCGAGCGATAAGACGATGCTGCGGTTGCGTTCATGACGGCCTCCTCTGGGGTCGTCGATAAAAAGCGCCGCTGAGAGCTGATTGACAAACGAATAAATCGAGGTTCTGCTGTGATCATGGATCACAGCTCGGAACCCATCCTGCCGCTTGAGACACTCCGCGCCTTCGAGGCCTCGGCCCGTCTTGGCAGCTTTTCCTCGGCAGCTGAAAAGCTGAATTTGACGCATGGGGCGATCAGCCGTCAGGTCGCAAAGCTGGAAGCGTGGCTTGGCCTGAAAGTCTTTGATCGCGGCGCACGCGGCGTATCCCTCACGCTGGAAGGCCAGCGTCTGTTTCTGCGGACCACCGAAGCCTTCGCGTTGATCGCTAATACCACCGAGCGATGGAGCGAGCCGCGCGGAACTGCGGTCGTGCGCCTGACCTCCATCCCCTCCATCTGCGGACTCTGGCTGATGCCGCGCCTCTCCGCGCTGGAAAACGGCCCGACAAAGCTGCGCATCGTGCTCGATATCGACATACGACAGGCCGACCTGGACGATGAAGGCATCGATGTCTCCATTCGCTGCGGGCGCGGACGCATTCCCGGCAGAATATCCGTGCAGCTTTTCGAAGAGAGGTGTTTTCCGATCGCCTCGCCGGCATTGGCCGAAGAAATCGGCGCCGGCGCACCGGAGCGATTGCTGCGCTATCCGCTCATTCACGATTCCGATGCCTCGGCATGGCGTGCCTGGTTCGGTGAACATGGCATGGACTACCGGCCCCGGCCGCAGGATCGCCGTTTCGAAGATTACAATCTGGTGCTGGATGCGGCGGCGCACAATCTGGGCATTGCGCTGGCGCGGCCGCCTCTGACGCAGGACCAATTGCAATCAGGCCGCATCGTGGCGGTGGACAAGCGCCGGGTGCTCAATCCGGTTTCCTACTGGATGGACCGGCCGATGGGTCGACCACGGCCTGCGGCGGCTGAGCTCATACGTCGAATCGGCTCGAAAGCCGGGCTCGACGCAAAGGTGATCGAGAATTTTCTTTCCGCCGATCGCTGAAACGCCGCGCAACCCGGAGGTTACGCGGCGTTTCTTATTTTGTCAGACGTCTCCGGCGTCGTGTCTTTGCATTTTACGCCGAAGATGCAGTGTTACCCTCTGTCAGCCTTCTTACGCGGCGTTCATTTCGCCCGGGAACAGATCGTTGATCTTGTAGGCGACCTCGGTCCTGTTCGTGGCCTTCAGCTTCTTCATGATGTTGCGGATGTGAACCTTCACCGTGCTTTCGCGCAGATTCAGTTCATAGGCGATGATCTTGTTCGCCTTGCCACGCCGCAGCGCCTGGGCGACTTCAGCCTGGCGCGAGGTGAACAGCCCTGCCATCGGCCGAGCGGCTTCGCCACCGGAGGCGATGGTCTGGCGCATTGCCAGAACACTGCTTGCAGGCACGAAGATGCCGCCGGCAAGCGCCAAGCCGATAGCCTCGACACAGACGTCGATGCCGACTGACGATGGAATGTAGCCGCGTGCGCCATATTCGAGCGCCTTCAGTATTTGCGTCAGATCATCCGTGTCGGCCAGCACCACGACCGGCGTGGTCCGAAATTCTGACGTCAGTTTTTTGATTTCGTCGGCAACGAGGGCATCGGTGATTTTGCATCCGCCAACGTTCAGCAATATAGCCGACAGCGGCGGATGAAGATCTTTCTCAGCCTTCCAGTCTTCGATCGTCCCGAATGCCAATACTTCCATCCCGATCCTGTGGGACGTAAGGCTTTGCGCGAAGCACTCACGGTCGAGCGCTCGATTATCCAGGACAACCAGAGAGCGATTTGCGCTTCTCGTTCCGTGAAAGTTGACCACGCTTTCGACAGGCCCCTGTCCTCCGAGCATGGATGTCTGAAGCAATTCGATTGGCACGTTATGTTCAGAAGCATGGCTTCCGTTGGTTCCACTCGTGGTACTCATAAGTTTACGCTCCGTTTGACAACTGTATTTGCCCAGATGACCGTTCAGGCGACGGTCATCCTCCCAATAGTACTGTTGCATGTGGTAACGTCACTTTGCGGTGCTGTTTCGCACCTTCAAACGTCACAAGAAAGGATGTGATTGATACCCAGCCCGTTTCACCCCACCGCAAGCAGTGCTACAACCAAAGGTACATCACGACGGGAGAAAGGCGCTAATTTAAGTTAGCAAAAAATGAATATTTTTGGTTAAATTTCCGTTGGTGTAAATCTTGTGATGATGATCGCATATATTAAACATATCTATCTACACATATAAATACTTTTAGTAATAATTTGTTGATGCCACATAGTCTTCGATGAATTTTCCTAAGAAAGTATTCCATATTTATAAAAACCGATCAGAAACTCTTTCAATAACATGGCAGTACGTTTAGAATTACTGCCATACGTAACTATATAATTATATTCTTTCAAGTAAAAGATAGGAAGGATTAAAGCCTGCAAACTTTTTCGTTGCCGGAAGGTTTATAAAATCCACCGTTCTGTGCCGAAACGAGAGAAGGTCCAGTTCCCGCAAATCTTTGAGTATCCGATTGATATGAATCGCCGTCATTCCGAGCGCATCGGCTAGATCATATTGTGTAAGGGGGCATTCATAGTGGCTTGCCAGGCGCTGGCCATCACCGCCTAGCCTGGTTCCGATTTCAAGCAGCAGGTGGGCGGCACGCGCAGCACCGCGCCTTCGCCCGACATTGGTGAGATGCTCGACGAGTATTGCTCTCTGGCGAGCTGCGACCGACAGGAAAGTTCCTGCCAGCCGGGGCGAGTGTTCTACCGCCGCGGTAAGCGCCTTTGCCGGAACTTCGAATACAATCAACTTGGTAATCGACGTGAGGGAGATGTAGCTGGGGCTCTGGTAAGCTCGCAGGCCGATGATGTCGCCGCTGAAGGGAAAGTCGATGATCTGTCGCTCGCCGTCCGGAAGATCGGTGTGGACGCAGCTCCAGCCGGAGTGAATGATGAACGCCCTGCCCTCATCGTCGCCTTGCCGCATGATCGTTTCATGCGGAGCATAACGGCGCAGCGTCGCTCCCAGGCCTGCGAGGAACGCCCTATCTGCCTCACTGAGCGGAATGCGGAATGGAGGCGTATCCTGGATCTTCGGATTGCTCTCCGGGGCAAGCGTCATTCTTACATCGCCTCCTGTCGTCCTCGATCGAATCTCACTAATAGATACACCAGGATCATAATCCCTTCAGTACAACTTTCGGGTATACATCCAGCTAAAAACTAATAACTCGTTTCTACATCCTATCTTCTAATGCCGATCATGGTCTATTTGAGATGATATATTGATCATCTCAAAAAGCGCTCAGCCGACTTGAAGCGCGTCCGGCGCGACTCAAAAGACGCTGATCGATACCTTCAAGCTTAGCCAAGTTCTTGCACGATGTCTCCGAAAGAGCCCCGCGGCGCGGTGCGTCCGCGAGAGACTTCTTGCGACCATGCCACACAAAGCAGTTGGCCACCGCTTTCGCAGTAGCCAACAAACCACAAGACCGGGGAATGATTTTGAGACCGGCGAAAGCCTACAGGCCCGTGCCTCTGAGAACCACGACCGCCGTCATCATCAGGATCCAGATATCGGTGCCGAACGACATCTTCATCGCGTAGCGCGTATCATGCGTGGCGCGTTCGGCGAAGGTGCACCCATTCCGCTCGCTTATCTGCCAAAGCCCAGTCATTCCGGGGCGCATGCTAAAGTAGGCGGTACCGGGATAAAGCGGGCGCTGTTCGGGAAACATCGGGCGAGGGCCGACGAGGCTCATGTCGCCAACAAGCACATTCCACAACTGCGGCAGCTCGTCGGCGGAGTATTTGCGAATGTAATAGCCGAGCCTGGTAATGCGCGGATCATATTTCAGCTTCTGCGTCCCGTCCCACTCCCGGCGCGCGGCAGGATTGTCCTGCAGATATTCCTCCAACCGCAGCGCGGCATCGGGAACCATCGACCGCAGCTTCCAGAGCGTGAAGATCTTGCCGTCTCTTCCCAGGCGCTTCTGGCCGTAGAAGGCCTTGCCGCCGTCCCGATGGACGAGAAACGCCAGTATGCCGACGATGGTAAGGGCGAGAGGCGCGATGAGCAGTATGACCCCGATGTCGAGGATACGCTTCACACCGAGATAAAACGCGCCTGATCGAATTTCCTGCCTTGAAGGGGCGGCATCGACTGGCAGATCGCCAAGATGCGATCTGGGATAACTTTCGAGCATACAGAATCTCCCCGCCACGAACAAAGATAAAATCTTCTTCGTCAGCTGTCCTAAGATCAAAAGGAAGCGTATCTGACCGTTGCTTGGATTATTTCTTCTGACTTGTTCTTTTTATAAAAGAAGAGAATCACACAGCTACGCTTTTGCCAAAAGTTAATCGCCTGTTCACTCTGATATCAATAAATCCTCTTTAAACAATTCGGGCTAGACAACCCGGATGCTGTCCGGTTCGTCCGAATTGACGAATCAGATACCCCTGACGGCTCGACATTTGGCTGTGTCGCGGTGGCAATGAATCGAGCGTGATCAACGTCGATCCTGCGCTCGAATGAGCCCGGCAGACGGGGGAGGTAGAATGGATGAGCGGTCAGCAGCCACCGCAGCAGGGCAGACGCTGGCTGCGCCGGGTAAAGCCCGGGATCGGTTCAGAGGAAAACGGATACGCTCAGGAGTTTTCGCGATTCCACGACCCGACCATCAAGGCGGTGTTGTCATGGAAAGCCAATCCGAGCATGCGCCTGGCCCGGTATAGGCGCACCCGCGTCAGGCAGGCCAGGGCAAGGCATTTGTCGCGAAGGCCGGAGACGCGATCGGAGCGCAGGATGCGTACGACCTCGCCACCGGGCGAGGCGGCAATGATGCCGCTGGTCACCACCCATTTTACCAGGCTCATTCCGCCGCGTTTGATCTGCCGGAACTCGTGCGCGATATGCCGATCCCAGCGGCGCGTGAGCTCAGAAAATGATTTGCAGGATGCGGTCCGTACCGTTGCATCACCCACATAGGCGATCTTGTACCCTTTCGCCGTAGCCTTCTGGCCCCATTCGGTATCTTCCATGGAGGATATGCCGCCAAAGGGCCCGACCGCGCGAAAGACCTCGGCGCGAACCGCCATGTTGCCGGTCGCGGCGAAGCCGTGCTGTTCGACATAACGCTGGGCACGATAGCTGTAGATGCTCTCATAGGCTTCGATCGCGGTCATGCGCTCCGGGTCCGAGAGCAGGATCCGTATGTCGCCGCCGACGAAATCGACGCCAGGGTTCTGATCCATGAATTCCACGATCGAGCGAATCCAGCCCGGCTCGGCTATGCAGTCTGCGTCGATGAAAGCCAGCAACTCCGCCTGAGCCACCGACGCGCCGCGATTGCGCGCGGGGCCGGGTCCCGGAATAGCCTCGCTCTCGAGGCGGACACCGGGAACAGCGGCACAAACCGCTGCGGGAAGCTCGGCCGATCCATTGTCGACGACGATGATTTCAAACGGAATTCCGTCGACCCGCTGCGCGGCGAGCGCACGCAGACAACGTCGCAGATCCCCCGGTTCGTTCAGATGGGGGATGACGACGCTTACTCGTGGCGACAATCGCATCAGCGTTTCCTGTAGCGAAGCAATTTCCGCTTTTCCCGGAATGCCTATCGGTTGGCCGGAACCCGGCCAGGGCCGAGCCTGGCACCGATCTGTAGCACCTATTCGAACTTAAAATAATTCACCAATTTTCCAAAGGATATCAACCTTTTGGATAGCATCGACAAACCGATACGCGTGTGCGTACATAGAGAAATGTCAATATACAACCTCTCCGAACTGGAAAATAACTGTTCACGATCTACCGCTCCACTTTGCGTGATTGGAGCCGGCATCGCCGGTCTTCTATTCGCAAGAAGAGTAGCCAAGAAAGGCCAGCGGGTTATTGTAGTGGAAAGCGGATACGCTTCCTTTGACCCGGCTATACACGCGCTCAACGAGATCGAGGATCCGGCTGAACGATATTCCAGGGCCTTGACCGGACGATACCGGGGGCTTGGCGGGACTTCAAGCCGCTGGGGCGGGCGCATGATCCCGATAGGGAAGCATGAAACCGAGGCACGACCCTATTTGCAGCAACCGCGCTGGCCTATTGCGGTAGACCCTCTCGAATCCTACCACGACGAAATCGAGAAGATATTCAAGGTTGGCGACGGCCCATTTCGCGGAAACGTCATCTCCGATGAGATTACCTCAAAGTATTTCCCGGTAGAAGACAAATCTCTTCTTAATAGATGGGCGAAAGTACCGAGCTTCAAGAATTGCAACGTCTTCACGGTTTTGAAGGACGAGCTGAAAGATCTGGAGAACATAGAAATCTGGCTCGGCGCCACGGTATGCGAATTCAAGATCGATCGCGCCGGGGGCAGACTGAGCGGAATTGTCGCCCGCAACTTTAGCGGTAAGCAGTTGGAGGTGTCGGCCGACCGATTCGTGATCGCCGCCGGCACAATTGAGACGACCAGATTACTGCTTTTGATGAATGCGGCATCCGACGACAACGCCTTTCGTTCGTGCCGGGTGCTCGGCCGTTACTTCCAGGATCATCTGAAATCGGAAGTCGCGACGATAAATCGGCGGAACCCGTCCCTCACCAATCGCATTTTCGGCTATCGATTCCTCAATGCGACGCGGCGTGACCTGCATCTCGAACTCACGGAAACCGCGCAGCGCGGGGACGCAGTGGCAAGCGCATTCGCCTATGTCGCGATGGACCTTACCGAAAGCCCCCTCGGCTATATCAAGAAGCTCGCGCATGGCATTCAGAAGCGTCAGGTCGATCCGAACGATCTGTGGCAGGCGTCAAAGAATATGGGCCTGGTGGCCCGGTCCGCCTACTGGCGCTATCTGCGCAAGCAGCTCTTCGTCCCGGCAAGCGTCGACCTGCATCTGATGGTCTGCGCCGAACAACTGCCGCAGTGGAACAATCATATCCGGTTGGCTGACAAGCGCGACAGGTTCGGCGTACCGAAGGCGCAACTCGAATGGGCTCCGACCCAGACCGACGAGCGGACCTTCCGCTCAGCAATTGCCCATATTGACGACTACTGGAAACGTTCCGGCATGGACCGCGTCTGCCCGCTCGAATGGTCGCCGGCAAGCAGCGATCCGGCACTTCCGATCATCGACAATGCAGAGGCCTGCGCGCACCCCTCCGGTTCGACCAGAATGGGTACGGACCCCGCCGAGTCGGTCGTAGGCCCAGACCTGCGCTGCCACGCCATGCCGAACGTCTCCGTGGTCAGCGCTTCCGTATTCCCCACGGCAGGCAGCGCCAACCCGACTTTCACGATTATGAAACTGGCCCTCTGGCTGGCGGACTCGCATCTTCAGCGTGCGCCACGGCGGGAACATGCCTTTGTGCCGTCCGATATTGGGAGCGACGTCGTTAGCTCGCATGAGGTACCGGCACCCGTCGCACGCGACCAATTCGGCGCGGCTTGAACAGCCATTCCTTCATTCGGCCGATTCCGGTTGAGTTCGCGAGTTTCCGCATCGTCCCTACCCACAAGACCGACCTTCACGCCTTGGTGACCAGCCAGATGCGCACCGGTTCGCGCCCGATTGCATGGGCCGTGCCGGGAAAGCACCCATTCCAGCCAGGCACCTGCGTGGTTCTCAATTGCGATGCCGAAACGTCGCCTCACAGGCAGAGCTGCGCAACGCCAGATTGCCGAGCGGTCCCTGTCACTTAAGACGTAAGGGGAAACGGGCCACCACCCATAGGGATTAGATCAACGGTCTAGCCGCGCGCCGCGCACCCACTATCGATGATCTATCAAGCAATCCATCCGCGTTTGTAAATGAGCACTCGGCATATTCCGATGTTCAGGCTTGGGGCACTGCGCAATGGGCGATTTAGACCTGCGCTTCTATCTATCGATCTTCCTTCGAAGATTGCCGTACTTTCTGGTGGTCGCCACATTCGTGACGACCGCGGCGGTAGCCCTTGCGCTCTATTTGCCGCCGATATTCCAGGCAAGTGCCAAGATCCTGGTGGAATCGCCACAGATCCCCGCTGACCTTGCCCGTTCGACTGTTCCCATCAATGCGGTGGAACAGCTGCAGATCATCGAACAGCAGATCATGACGCGCGAAAACGTGCTCGCACTCGCCGAGAAGCTGAAAATCTATGGCGACAAGGCGTCCGAAATTCCGCAAGCCGATATCATCGAGGACATGCGCGGCCGCACGAAATTCGAGCTGCTGCAGAAGGACGGCCCAAGCGGCAGCCTGGGCGCAAAGGTGTTCAGTGTGTCCTTCATTGCCGGCGATGCCGATCTGGCCGCGAAGGTCGTCAACGAGTTTACCAAGCTCATTCTTCAGATGAATGTTCGCCTGCGCACCGACAGGGCCGGCGAAACCATGCAGTTCTTCAACCAGGAAGTTGCCCGGCTCGGTGGCGAACTCAGCCGGCTCGAGGCCGAAATCCTAAAATTCAAGAATGCCAACAAGGACGCTCTTCCAGACGGCCTGGATTTCAGGCGCAACCAGCAGAACAACCAGCAGGAACGGCTTCAGTCGCTCGAGCGCGAGGAAGCCGCCCTGCGCAGCCGGCGCAACAATCTGGTCGAGTTGTTCGAGAGCACCGGCCGCATCGTCAGCGCCGGCCCGGTCACCCTGGAACAACAGATGCTGCAGGACCTGCAGCGCACCCTGGCCGAGCAGCTCGCTTTGTTTTCCGAGAACAGCCCGAACATCGTCGCGTTACGCGCCCGCATCAAGACCCTGGAAAACGGCATGCAGGCAAAACAGGCCAGCGACGCCGACACGAGCAAGGGCAAGCGCGGCACCTCCGAGCTTGATCTCCAGTTGTCCGACATAGACGACCGGCTGAAATACATTACGCAGGAAAAGGCCTCCATAACGGAAAATCTCGCCGAGCTGACCAAATCGATCACGGCAACTCCGCGCAACGAAACGATCCTGAATTCGCTGGAGCGCAACCGCGAGAACATCCAGGCGCAATACAACATCGCGACCGCGAGATCGGCCGAAGCTTCTACCGGCGAGCAGATCGAGGTAAGCGCCAAGGGCGAGCGGTTTACCGTTGTCGAGCCCGCCGTTGCTCCGCAGAAACCGACAAGCCCCAATCGCCGGCGCATTGCCGGCGCCGGTTTCGCCGGCGGCATCGGACTTGGGCTCGGCCTGATCGTGCTGCTCGAGCTGCTCAACAAAAGCATACGCCGTCCAACCGAACTCGTGCGGACGCTCCAGATCCAGCCGCTCGCCACGATCTCCTACATTCCGGTCAAACGCGAAAAGAAGACGGCAAAGCTGGCGCAGGCCGCGGGGTTCGCCGCGTTCGTCGCGACGACGGCCACCAGCGCGATCCCTATCGACCGGCAGGACCGTCCAGCCGGACTTTCGACCGAACCGCTCGTCTCCGGGTTTGACGGCGGCAGGGTGATCTAGCGTGACAGGCAAACAAGGGACTGCAGAGCCATCTGCAAGAGGTGCGGGAACACAGACGATGGAGCATATTCACGCAGCCTTGCAGAAGGCCAAGCAACAGCGGGGTTCCGACCCGGCGAATGATCAGACGGCCACGGCAGTCGCAAAAATGGGAAGCGACATGCTCTGGGCGAGCCTGCCGTCGCTCAAGCCGGACCCCAAGCATCTCGCCAAGACCCGTCTCGTCACAATCAACCGGTCGGACCTGGCGCACACGCAGTTCGACATGCTGCGGACGAAGGTTCTGCAGTATCTGCGCCAGAATAACTGGACCTCTGTCGCGATCACGTCTCCCACGCCTGCCTGCGGCAAGACGGTGGTGGGGCTGAACCTCGCCTTCAGCATGGCCCATCACAAGGAATGCCGAACGGTTCTGATCGATCTCGATCTGCGCCGCCCGCAGGTCAGCAAGGTTTTGGGGATCAAGGAACCGCCTTCGATCGAAAGCTTCCTGCGCGGCCGAAGCGAGGTCGAGGATGTCTTCATCCGGTATGGCGACAACATCGCCATCGGCGCCAATGGCCGGCCCGTCCGCTTTGCCGCTGAACTGCTGCAAAGCCCGGAGGCGGCGCAGGCGCTGAAAAGCCTCAAGCAGAAACTCAAGCCCGACGTCCTGATCTTCGATCTTCCGCCGATGCTCGCCAATGACGACGTCATGGCTTTCCTGCCCAATGTCGATTGCGTGATCCTGGTTGCGGCCGCGGAGGCAAGCACCTTCAGCGAAGTGGACATCTGCGAGCGGGATCTTTCGGAGAAATCCAAGGTGCTCGGCGTGGTGCTGAACAAGTGCCGCTACGCACCCGAGAAATACGGTTACTGACACAGGCAGTGTTCGCAGGATCGCGATGTCGAGTACCTTTCTGATCTATTCCGAACACTTCGGCCTGACCGGACGGCCATTCAGCCTGCGGCCTGACACCGATTTCCTGTTCTGGTCGGCAAATCACACCCGCGCTTACGCGATGCTCGAATATGGGCTGGCAACCTTCGCCCCCATCACCGTCATCACCGGGGAGGTGGGTGCAGGCAAGACCACGCTCATCTGGCACCTGCTGCGCTCGGCGCCTTCCGACCTCAAGATGGGATTGATCTCGAATGCCCATGGCGAGCGGGGCAAGCTGCTCCACTGGATATTGTCGTCGCTTGGGCAGCCAATCACCGGGCGGATGTCCTATGTCCAGATGTTCTCCCGATTCGAGGCTTTCCTGAAGGAGCAGCACGCAGCCGGGCGTCACACCATTCTCATCTTCGACGAGGCACAGAACCTTTCGGAGAAGATGCTGGAGGAGCTGAGGGGCTTCTCCAACATGAACGGCGAAAGAGACGAGCTGCTGCAGATCGTTCTGGTCGGGCAACCAGAGCTGAGACAGATCATCAGCCGCGCGAAAATGGTGCAGTTCGCCCAGCGCGTGGCCGCAGATTTTCATCTCTTCGGCATGTCTGCCGAGGCCGTGCAGGACTACATCGCGCATCGCCTCAAGGTCGCAGGCGCCGACCACGAGATCTTCACGCCGGGGGCTTGCGAAATCGTGTTCCAGGCAAGCCGCGGCTTGCCGCGTGTGATCAACCAGATCTGCGACTACGCGCTGGTCTACGCTTTCGCCGAAGACATTTCCGTCGTTGACGAGGAGGTCGTCCGACAGGTCGTCGCCGATCGCAAGATGCAGTTTCTCGACATGGCCGCGACGACTGCGGTCGAGACACCAGGCAAGCAGGGTTTCGCAGACTAGTCCAAACAGCCCGGCCATTCGCATGAGGGCCGGCAGAAGAAGGATTTCGATATGCGCAAGGTCTTGATCGTCTACGGTACGCGTCCCGAAGCCATAAAGATGGCGCCGCTGGTTGACGCGTTGAGCCGCTCCCGTCACTGCAAACCGGTTGTGGCGGTGACTGGCCAGCACCGGGCGATGCTCGACCAGGTCAACGATCTGTTCGGCATCCGGCCGAGCCACGACCTGAACATCATAACCGAGCGGCAGCGGCTGGAGGACATCACCAGCCGCGTACTCGACGGCGTCTCGAAGGTCATCACGGCCGAAGAACCGGATGCCGTTCTCGTCCAGGGAGACACCACAACCTGTTTTGCCGCGGCACTCGCCGCCTTCTATCGCAAGGTTCCGGTCGTCCACCTCGAGGCAGGCTTGAGAACAGGCGACCCCTACAATCCATTTCCGGAAGAAGCCAACCGCCGTCTCACGACACAGCTGGCAGCGGTTCATCTGGCGCCGACAAGCACATCGCGGGAAAACCTGCTGCACGACGGGATTCACGAGAGCAATATCGTCGTCACCGGCAACACCGTCATCGACGCCCTGCTTGATGTTGTCTCCCGGGATCTGCCGGCCGAAAACCCGGACCTTGGCAAGATCAACGGCCGGCGCAGCGTGCTGATCACCGCGCACAGGCGCGAATCCTGGGGCGAGCCCATGGCCCGCACCGCCCGCGCCATCGCCCGCCTCGCCAGAACCTTTCCCGACATAGCCTTCCTGCTGCCGGCCCATCTCAACCCGGCCGTCCGCGAGGTGCTGCTTCCCCCTCTGGCCGGGCTCGACAATGTGCTGATCACCGCGCCGCTCGGTTACAGCGACTTCGTGCGCGCCATGTGTCACTGCAGTGTCGTGCTCACCGACAGCGGGGGCGTTCAAGAAGAAGCTCCGTCACTGGGCAAGCCGGTGCTGGTCATGCGGGATTCGACGGAGCGCCCGGAGGCCGTGTCCGCCGGCACGGTGCGGCTGGTCGGCACCGATGAGGACCTTATCGTCGACGAGGTCTCGACCTTGCTGACCAGCAAGGTCGCCTACCAGAAGATGGCACACGCCGTGAACCCCTACGGCGACGGGCACGCTGCCCAACGTTCCGTTCGCGCGATCGAGCATTTCTTCGGTATCGGTGATCTTCCGGTCGAATTCGATCCGACGATCCGGATCGAGGAAAGCGCATCTCCACGCCGCGCCGCGCAGGTCGTCAGCGGTTTTGCCGCCTGATCCCAATCAGGCGTAAACACCCAGCCCATCCGATGATATCGGATGGGCTGGGTCGGCACTCGTGCTTCATTCAACAACAAGGGTGGACGGGGAGAGTGGCAGTTCGACCCTGCCATCGAAGGATAGGGATATCCTTAGCCGAGACTGCAGCGAAGCTGGCCGGTTCTTGTGAGGGAATTGGGGCCTGGCTTCAGCGCCAGGCACCGCGCGTATCGTAGACGACCTTGCCGCCCAGCCGCGTGTTGCGGATCGCCTTGAAGGGTTCGTGCTCGACCAGGAGCACGACGATGTCGGCGCGCTCCACGGCCTGATAGGCGCCTTCCATGCGCAGGTTCGAGTAACCCGAGAGCATCGACGGCAAGGAGTCCACATAGGGATCTGCAAGCAATATGTCGACATTGGGAAGTGCTTCGGCAATCAGACCGACGACTTCGATGGCCGGGCTCTCCCTGACATCATCGACATTGGCTTTGAACGTCAGTCCAAGGCACGCAATGGTCGGCTCGCGGAAGCGCTTTGCTTTTTCGGCGACCTGCTCGGCGACATGGTGCGGGCGCCGGTCATTGACCTCGCGTGCGGTACGGATCAGCGGTGACAGTTTGGGCGCTGCCGCAACGATGAACCACGGGTCCACCGGAATGCAATGCCCGCCGACGCCGGGACCGGGGCTCAGTATGTTGACGCGCGGATGCCTGTTGGCCAGGCGGATGACTTCCCAGACGTCGATATGCAGCGATTCCGTGATGAGCGAAATCTCGTTGGCGAAAGCGATATTCACATCGCGATAGGCGTTTTCGACGAGCTTGGCCATCTCGGCGCTGGCGGCATCCGTGAGCAGGATTTCGCCCTGCGCAAACACCCGGTAGATCGATGCGGCGCGTTCGGCGCAGCGCTTCGTCAGCCCGCCGACGACGCGATCATTGGTGATCATCTCGATCATGATGCGGCCCGGAAGAACCCGCTCCGGGCAATGGGCGACGAAAATATCGGCACCCGTTTCGCCATCATGCGGCATTTTCAGATCGGGCCGCAACGCGCCGATCCATTCGGCGATCTTCTCGGTCGTTCCGGGTGGTGAAGTCGATTCCAGCACGACGATGTTGCTCGACCTCAACTTAGGTGCGATCTGCTCGGCGGCAGCCTGAACATAGGAAAGATTGGCGGTGCGGTCGCCGTTGAACGGCGTCGGCACGGCAATGATGAAGGCGTCCGCCTCGGGCATCTCGCTGGTGGCCGAAAGTCGGCCCATGGCGACCGCGCCGCTGACGGCGACAGCCAGATCCGGCTCCACGAAGGGAACCTCGCCGCGCGATACAGCAGCAACCGTTGCGGGATTGATGTCGACGCCGATGACGTCGATGCCGCGCGTCGCCAGAACGACGGCGGTGGGCAGGCCAATGTAACCCATCCCGACTATGGCCAATCGACCGGAAAAAACTTCGTTCATCAAAGGAGCCCCACGCCCGCCTCGTTACTGATTTTGACGGCTGGCAGCCAAAGCGCCGCCGCCGGTGATCGACCTTGTCGGCCGGAAAGCGCGAGCGGGATGAACCAGTTCGCGGGCAGTAAGCAGAAGGAAGGCGGTGTTCGTCTTCAGATACCGCCACCACAGGCGGCGCGGCTCCTGCAGTAGCCGGTAGGCCCATTCCATCCCGGCGCGTTGCCACATGACCGGCGCACGCCGGGTGATGCCTGCAAGTATGTCGAACGAGCCGCCGACGCCGTGAAGTATCGGAACATTCAGCGTCGCCCCGTAGGAGCCCAGGAATATCTCCTTCTTAGGGGAAGCCATGCCAAGGAACAGCATGTCGGCTCCCGAGGCCCGTATCTCGGCTGCTATGAAGGGAGCCTCGTTGGCTTTGAAATAACCGTCATGCCTTCCGGCCACTTTCAGGCCGGGAAACCGCTCCAGCAGACGCGTCTCGAGCGTCCGCAAGACATCGGGCTGGGCACCAAGAAGATAGACGGAGCGGCCTTCGCGGTGCGCGAGCCCCAGCAGCTGTTCGAAGATGTCGATGCCCGTAATCCGCTCGGGCAGGGGACGCCCCAGCAACCTGCTCGCCCAGACGATGGACTGTCCGTCTGCCAGCAGCATATTGCATTCCAGCAGCGAGTCCCGCAAAAGCGCGTCGCTGCGCAGATTGACGACCTTGGCCGCATTGAGCACGCCGAGCAGCAGCTTGCTCCTCGTCACGAGAGCCGTGTGGCAGCGCTGGATCACCTCTTCCATCCGCAGCGGCTCGAGGTAGAGCCCGAATAACAATTGCTGTTCGGTCGGCATGTCGAATGCTCCCTGGTCTGTCACCTGCCGCCACGGACTGCACCGTTGCGCAGCCTCTCGACGACGCCGCCGGACAGCCACGCATAGAGCAGCCAGCCGAGTTCATAGGGACGGCACTCGTAATCGACGCGGCTGGGCGGAAACATGATGTCGAGCCCTGGCAGATGGAAACCGCGCTTGAGCCCCGTGGTGAGTGCCGAAATTGCCCTGACGGCCTTTTTCGGTTCGCGGCGCGCGACCTTTCTCCAGATCACGCCGTCCTCTTCGGACACCATTGGAACATCGACCTCGGGGTGTTCGTCCAGCCAGCGCAATCCCTTGGCCACCGACTTCATATGATCGGTGCCGCCGGCCTCGCGCAGGTCGAGCAGGGCCATCGGTCCCATCGCATGCTGATGGACGCTGTAGACGGGGTAACCCTCGACGACGCTGCCGTCGCGCGTGTCATAGTGCCACCACCATTGACCCGCTGGACCCTGGAGGTGAGCGATGCGCCCGCCCGATGCTTCGGCTGCGGCCAGCGCTGTCGGATCGTTCTTCGCGACCGACAGGCGGGCAAGCCCCTGCGTCGAGTAAACCTGATCGGCAAAGCATCCGATATGGGCACGCAGCCGGCCATTGGAAACGGCGGGCAGCATGTGCGGGAAAAGTCCGGTCGCGCCTTGCCCACCCATCAGGCGATTGGCCGCAAGCGTGCTCAGATGCTCGGTGTCGCCAAGATGGCGCGCCGCAAGGGCGGCAATCAGCGTCCAGGAACAATCCACCGTGGCAATCGTCTCTTCGGATTCGAGCAGGGCAGTCAAGCGCTTCAACAGCGGCGTGGCATAGACGTCGGCCACTTCTGCCGCGGCCCAGGCGCAAAGTGCAACCGCGCCGGGATCCTTTGATTTCTCCGCGCGCCGCGCGCAGTTCAAGGCCAGATCCGCAGCGGTTGCGCCTTCGAGAATGTGCCGCTGAACGTCCTCGTCCACGAAGGCCAGTCCCGACGCGACATTTGCCGCATAACGCAGGCTGTCGCCCTCGGCACGGACACTCCGGCCTGATGCGGTCTTGAGCTCACGAACGGTGTGAACGAATGCCCCATGCGCAAACATCTGCGGCAGGCCTTTCTTGGCCAGCTCGATGAGTTGCTCTGTCCGCGCCCGGGTTGCGCGGGATTCGGCGTCGAGCGCCTGAAGGCGGTCAATGGGGAAAACTTCGACGGGTCCGGTAAGATTTGGCTGCGGGTTCATGCGGCTTGCCGACGGCCTCTCGATCTTGCGTGCGTCGACCTTTCGGCCACTGCACGAGGGTTTCTCCATGTGCCCGGAGGCACTGGCGGTTACAGTTGAAAGGCACGGCGATGAACTGACGCTTCACAGTCCCGCCACGCCGAGACACAGATCGATGCTAGAAAATCTGAAGAAATATTCTATCGCCCTGAAAGACTTACGGAGCCGTTTTCCGGACCTGTACTGGAGCGTTCGACCTACTCCGATAGGACTATGGTTAGTATCATCGGAGTCAGCTCCATGGCTGAAAGAGCTTGTTGGTGTACCTCTAAGTTCACCACCTCATGTAGACTTTCATTGTGCTGATATTCCTGCAAACTATCCGGCAGAATTTCCCTGTATTTCGGCATCTCGAAGCCAAGAGTCTGGGTGAATGCAAATGGATGGACCGACGGAACCTGCATCAATCCTTGCGCCTGCCGCCGCTAGTGACACGGCCGGCGTTGCCGTGGTGGTCGTCACCTATAACAGCGCCAAAGTCCTGCCCGGTCTGCTCGACTCGATCCCTGAAGGATTGGCCGGCATCAGCCGTCATGAGATCATCATCGTCGACAATGATTCTCACGACGCGTCGGTCGACATCGCGCTCGCCCATCCGACCCATCCAAGGGTGATCAGGATGGGACGCAACGCCGGCTATGCTGCCGGCATCAACGCCGCGACGGCAATAATCAGATCCGGCGTGGACGTCCTCATCCTCAATCCCGATGTTCGGCTTTTGCCGGGTTCCGTGCGCCAGCTCAGCAAAAGATTGTCAGACCCCACGGCGGGCATAGTCGTACCGCAAATCCTCCATGAAGACGGCACAACGGCTTTGTCCCTTCGGCGCGAACCGTCGATGACGACGGCCTGGTCGGACGCCCTGCTGGGAACGACGCTCGCCGCACGGATAGGTGCCGGCGAGATCGTTGATGATCCGGCGATCTACGGTCGTGGAGGCGTCGTCGAATGGGCGACGGGCGCCGCCCTGCTTGTCGGAGCTCGAGCCCGTCGGGTCGTCGGGGAATGGGACGAGTCATTCTTCCTGTACAGCGAGGAAGTCGATTACCTGGAGCGGGTTCGCCGAAGCGGCCTGTCGGTGGTGTATCATCCACAGGCGCAGGTCGTTCATATCGGCGGCGAATATCACGACAACCCGTTTCTTTCGGCACTGATGACGAAAAACCGAATTCGCTATTACCGCCGCCATCATGGGCGTCTTTCCACGGCCCTGTTCCGGCTGAGCATAGTCGTCGGTGAAACCATGCGGTTCACATTCGGGCCGGGGCATCGCGCAGCACTCCGTGCCGCACTTACCTTATAAAGAGAGTACGGGCGGGCAGGTGATCACGCGCCCTTGCGACCGGCGCTGATGAGTTGCGCATAGATGCTGTCAACACGATCGAGCTTGGCGCTCCACAAGGCGCTTTTCTTGACATGCTCATGGGCGGCCTCACCCATCCTGCGCCGCAGAGCCGGATTGGTCGCCAGCCTTCGGATCGCCGCAGCTATGTCGATCGCGAGCGCTTCCGGCGTGGTGACCGAAAGCTTTATGGCGCAGGCGTCCGTTGTCGCACTTCCCGGTCCGCCGCGATCAACGACGATAAGCGGCAACGAATAACCCATCGCCTCCAGCGCCACGTTGCCACCGGGTTCGCGATAGCTCGGAAAAACGAAGACATCCGCCTGCTTGTAGAATTCCGCGACCTCGGCCTTGGAGCGCCAGCCATGAAGCGCGACGCGGTCGCCAAGATCAAGCCGTGCGATGAGCGCTTCGCACTCCGCGCGCTCCGGCCCTTCGCCGACGATGTCGAGCCGGACCGAAACATCTCGCAGCATGCCCATGGCGCGTATGATGTCGCGAGCGCCTTTCGTCCGCACGAGGCGTCCGACGTAAAGCAGTCGGATAGTCCCGGATCGTTCGCTGCGATCTATGGGTGCCGGAATTTCGTCCAGACCTGTTTCGCTCAGGACCTCGAACCGGCGCAGCGGGATTGCGGCAAGCTGTTCCCTGACATAGCCGGCTATCCCGAACACGCAGTCTGCAGTCCTGTAGGTCTTGCGTAAAAGCGGGTCCCACTGTTGCCGGTACCGATCGAGCCCTCGCAGCGCCATGAACCACGGCGCGGAGCCTTCATCGCCGGCAAAGCCATCTGGAGACGACAGACCGCCACCCACGGGCCCTATGACGAACGGAATGCCGAGGCCGACCGCCGGCGAAGGATAGCGCATGGCGACCGGCACGGGCTGGTGCACGAGATCGAAACGCTGCCCCTCGGCAATTGCCTGTCGTATCCATTTTCTGGCGCGGAAATAGAACGGAACGTAGCCGGGCTTCAGCATGCTGTTCAGCCGTTCGGCGCGGCCAAACAGCGGCGGCTCGGTCCATTCCACGACCTTCATGCCCGGAAGCTGCTGCGCTGCAGGCCTGGCCCCTCGCTTGTGATAGGTCAGCAAGGTCACATCATGCCGCTCGCCGAGGCGTCTTGCCCACTGATAGGCGACCCACGCCTCACCGACATCCTCGCCGTTGCAGGTCGGTGCTACGAGCAGAAGCCTGGCCATGGTTACCTGCTGGCCATGCGACGGCGCCATCCCGCCTTCAAGCGGCGGCCCCATTCGGAATTCTCGACAAGCCGGCGAACCAGATTGTTGGCAAAGGACAGTGACGATACGGCAAGCATCACCAGCGTCGGCCATGGCCGCGACGCGGCAAGCATCACCTCGCTTTCGGAGCGAACAGCCCGCCCGAAGGAGGATTTGTAATCGGCTTCGCCGTGACCGAAATCGAGTTCCGAAATAGCGGGGTCATCGCACAGATCCTCGAGCATTCGCAGCATCGTGAAGCGCCCGATGGAGAGTTTGCTCATATCGGGATCGAAGCCGGGCGTGCCGATCTGGAAAGTGCCGCCATAGCCAAAGCCGCTCCAGAAGGCGACGGGGCGCTCGTCGATCTCGAGCATCCAGGTCCGGTACCAGCCACGTTCGAGCCCGAGCTTGATAAGCGCGCACTGCATCGGCGTGCCGGAAAACCCCACCCCGAGACCGCGCTGATAGGTTTTCGCGGCGACGGCTTCCATGTCGCGATACAGATCGGCCGCATCTTCCGGACGATCCAGATGCCGAAGCTCCAACCGGCCTGCGAATTCCATTCGGAGTTGATTGTCGTGCCGGCGCAGATTGCCTCGCGTCTTGGCCGAACGCGTCTCGAGGAAACGCGTCATCGAATCCGGTATCACGGCCATCCAGCGGCGGGAAACGGGCTGCGCATGTGCCCGCTGCGCCCAGCCCGTCGCTGCAAGGGCGGTCGCGTAGAGCGTGCTGTCCACGTCGACATTGCGCATCAGGATGAGATCCGCGACGCCCTTGTCGAGGTCCTTCATCAGGTGCCGCAGGACGACTTCCTCTTCGTATTTGTTCCTCGCACCCAATATGCCGCCAAAGGTCACCACGATTGCACGCAAGGTGGCGGAACCGAGCCGCCGGTATCCGAACCGGAAAGGCACGGGCAGGTTTTCAAGCCGGGCAACCGCGAGCAGGTCGGCTCCCCCGTCCTGGCGGATATGAACCACATGCGGCCGGATGACCTGATCGGCATGGCGCACCACGGTCATGTAGTAGTCGATGTCGGAATCGATGTCGTCGACGTGAAGCGAATTCCAGACGTCGCGAAGCGCTTCGACCTCTTCCAGCGTGGTCGCAGTCGTCACCTTCTCTTCGACGACCGCGCTGTGGTCGGCGACGAACCTGCGGGATTCCATAATGGCAGTCATGAACCGCACCCCCGAGGATTGGCTGAACGAACTCTTCATCGATTGCGGAGTCTCCGCTACGAAGTTACCTGAGGCATACACGAGCGGCCAGAAAGTAGGCTGGCATCTATAGATTTAAACCGGTCGGCAATTAGACGTATGGCCGTTTCCGGCCTTCCGCGACCGGCGGCTTGCCACGTTCCGCCATATGCCCATTTCGACGATCATTGGCGGCCGTCTCACCGCGCGATCTGTCGCGTGGGGTCGCCGCTGCGGCGTTTGTCTCCACGTCGAGTACCCATACGCCGCTGCCGATCAGGAAGATGAAGATGACGTAGGTCGCGTTCCAGAAGTAGACAGTCCACCCGACCAGGAAGAAACCAGTCATCGCGATCACGAATGCGGTCTTGTAGGCCTGCGTTCTCTCGTCGAGCCCGGATTTGAACGCCACGGGCAGATAGACCGCAAAGAAGCCCAGCGCCATGAACAGTTCCGCCGGCAGCCCATGGCGGACCCCGTCGATGATCCAGAACATGTCGATGCTGGGGCTCATCCATGACGGCCGCTCCCAATAGCCAAAGCCAACACCGAAAAGCGGGTGGTTCATGATCGATGCGGATCCGTATCGGTATATTTCGGCGCGGACATAGGCCGACGATTCATCGAACGAAAAATACGACATGAACACGACAGGCACGGAACGGTTGGACAGAAGCTCTATCGACATCGCCGCCAGGAAGCCGAAGGCGCACAGGATCTTCCAGCGCGCCTCTATGCTTCTGAACGCCCAGTTCCAGCCGAGCAGCATGCCCTGGCTGGCCAGCGCCGTCATCGGGCCGGCGGATAGCGAAAAGAACGTCGCAGCTATGACAATGCCCGTGCCGCGCCAGCGGCCCGTAAAGCTCTTCCCGTAGCCAAGCACCATATGGGTGAAAGCCAGCGCGCTGGCACAGACCACGCCGTACAATATCGGATGCTCGAAGACGCTCTGGACGCGCCGCATGCCCCAGCGGGGATCGACGAAATTGTCGGGAAATGTCGGATAGACCGCAGAGAAAGCCGCCAGCAGGATATTGCGCCCGGTGATCGCCTCAAAGACTGCGAAAGGCAGGAGCAGGGTCACGAGCCGCAGCAGCATGCGCACCATGTTGTAGAAATCATCGGCGTCACGGATGAAGCATCGGGCCAGCATGTAAGCACCGACGGTCTCGATGAAGATCATGCCGGATGGCTGAAACGCATAGTCGAAGCCGTGGATCATCCCGATCGCGAGAAAGCACCAGAAGCAATACAGGATGAACGAAATGTCGGCGATCCTGATGCGCCCCGCTCTGCCGCTTATCCAGCCGATCAGGCAAGGCAGGAGAAAGGCAAGAAGAATGAAGCGATAGAGCGACATCCGGATCGGACCGATGGTGATGATCCAGGGAATGAGCAATCCCACCATGAAGAGGAAGACGGGCCATGGCAGGCCGCGATGCGTGGACTTTTCACGCCCGGACTGTTCGGCCCGGGCCGAAAGCCTGCCCGCTCCGGATTGCCGGCCTTGCCTGACTTCGCCGGCGTGGTCGGACACCGCGCCGAAGGTTCCATCCACCATTTTGGTTGCCTTGGTTGCCCGGTTCACCCGCGTTCCAAATGTCAGCCGCTCGCAGATAATCTTTGAGGCAGACCCGAATTTACGCTCCTGCAACTTGGGTAGCAGTAAATATCCGGGTCAGGTGAGTAGTTACTTTGATGTATAAAAGGTGGAATTGCTTTGCACCTTGCATCGTGGAACTCTTTCCCAAGGGTCGGGGATACTCCAAGCTTAGGCCATCACGAGGCTCCGGCAGCATGACCAGCAAGCGGCGAGCTGAAGAATGACCTTGGTGTCTGCGGAAAACCTGGCGCGATCCCTGTTTCGAAGGATGAGCGAGGCGAAGGATCGCCGGCGCAGGCGCCGCTTGGAGATCCAGGTCAGCAACGAGAAGAGCTCGACGCCGACAGTCTATTTCCTGACACCGGACCATCCCGAACCTTCGGGCGGCATACGCGTCATATACCGGCACGTCGACATTCTGAACGCAGCCGGGATCAGCGCCTTTGTCCTCCACCATCGTCCCGGCTTCCGCTGCGAGTGGTTCGAGCACGAGACCAGGGTGACGGACATCGCCAGCGCTACCATGCGCGGCGGTGACCTGCTCGTTGTTCCCGAAGTCGACATCGATCTTCTGCTTCAGCTACCGCGGGGCACGCGCCACGTCATCTTCAACCAGAACAGCCATCTGACCTGGAAGCGTCCGGTCCATCAGGTCGCACGTCTCTACGCGGCCAATCCGGGCCTTGCAGGCATCATCACCGTCTCACGGCACAATCAGGAGATGCTCGGCTGGGCGTTCGGCGAAACGCTCATACGGCGCGTTCATCTGGGCATCGATCCGGCCTTGTTCCATCCGGGCAGCGAACCATCCGGACAGCGCATAGCCTATATGCCGAGGCGCGGGCGCGAAGATGCGCGGCAGGTTCTGGAGATGCTGCAGGCGCGGGGCATCCTCGACGGCTGGGAGATCGTGCCGCTGGACAGGCTGACACACTCCCAGGTCGCGGACCGCCTGCGAGCCACACGCATCTTCCTCGCCTTTACCCATCAGGAAGGGTTCGGCCTGCCTCCGGCGGAAGCGATGGCATGCGGGAACTACGTCATCGGCAATCATGGTTTTGCCGGCCGGGAATTCTTTCGTCCTGAATTCAGCGCGCCGATCGAGTCCGGCGACATACTTGGTTTCGCCAGCGCGGTGGAGAAAGCCATTCTCGCGGAGCGCCAAGAGCCCGGCTGGTGCCGCGATCGGGGGCTTGAAGCGTCACGCTTCGTCCTGTCCGAATATTCGCCGGCGCGCGAGCGCGAAGACGTGACTAGCATCTATTCCGAGCTTTTGCTCAAGGATGCGGCGGTGGAACGCGTTTAACGCTGCGCGCCCAAAAGCCTGCTGCCTGCGTTAGCGGTTTGGCAACTCGATCAATACAGCCCCGTTTGCCACCAGCGACGCCACGCATATTTGTCGGCGATCTCGCGCAGTTGCGCGTGACCGCGCGCCATCACGGTCGAGATCGCGCCATCGACGCCATTGCGCCTGCGCTCCAGGCTTTGCCACTGCCTGGTGTTCGCTGCCGCCGGATAGAGATCGAGTGCAAATTCGCGGTAGAGGTCGACCGGCTCATTCTCCGCTCTACCGGAATCGATGATCTGGCAGGCATAGCGAAGCGCAGTCAGCGCAAGCGTCCGCCGCGCAGTGTCCTGCATCGCAGCCGCATCCGGCAAGGCTCCGGCCTCGTTTTCGAAAGCCGACAGAATGGCATCGCGGCGCGCCCGCAGATCATAGAGGAAGCCGGCATGTACCGTCCGATGCATGTTTGCGTTGTGAACGCGGTAATAGGCCTGGTCGGCGCCATTGATGCGGCCGATATCCGAGATGGCGGCTGCGCGCAGCCACATTTCCATGTCTGCCGAATGGGGAAGCGATGCCTTGTATCCGCCCAGCCGATGCTGGATGCTCGAGCGTATCACCACCTCAGGACAGCAGATGAAGTTCTTTCCCGCCCGGCACATCCGCTCGATCCAGTCGCCGCCGCCCCAGATCGTCCAGCCGGTATCCTCAGTTCTCGCCGGCGGAAGCGTCGCGTCGTAGACGGGTATGGGATAGCCGTAGGTCAGCCCGACCGAAGGATGATAGTTCATCAGGGCCGTCGCCCGCGACAGGCAGCCCGGGGTCAGCAGATCGTCCGCCGACAAGAGAACGAGATAGTCGCTCTCGGCAAGTGCCAGACCCTCATTATAGGTCGCGATATGGCCCTTGTTCACCGCGTGGTGGATATAGTCCACGCGGTGATCTTCGGAGGCCAGCTGCTTGCACATATCCAACGTATCGTCGGATGAACAATCATCGATGATCAGAACCTTCACATCGACATTTTCCTGCGACAACGCACTGTTTACGCATGCACGCAGGTAGCGGCCGTAATTGTAGCACGGCACTATGATCTGGACGGTGGTCATGAGGCCAGCGCGTCCTGTCGCTTCAGGCTGCTCATGCGCGTGACGTCCATGACCAGTTCGCCGAGACGGCGCGTCTGCTTGGCGGCGTCGTGGCAGGCCACGGCGCGCTCCCGCCCGACGGCCCCGAGCTGCTTACGCAGCACCGGGTCTGATGCAAGCCGCTGCATAGCAGCGATCATGCCGTCGATGTCGCCCTCCGAAACCAGATAGCCGTTCTGCCCGGTGGCGATCTGGTCGGTAATACCGCCGATCGTCGTTGCGACCACGGGCAGGGCGCAGGACATGGCCTCGACGATAGATACAGGCGAACCTTCCTTGATGCGCGAATGCTGGATGAAGATGTCGTGCAGGGGCAGTTTCTTCGCCAGGCTCAGCTCGTCGATGAAGCCATGGAAAGTCACCTTCTCGACCAGTCCGAGCCTCTTGACGAGTTCCCCGAGATTCTCGCGCTCGACCCCGTCACCGAAAATGCTGAGCCGGACCTTCGGGTTCAGCTTGGCGACCTCGGAAAACGCCCTTATCGAAACATCGCAGCCTTTTTCCTCGGACAGCCGCGAAACCATGACGAACCGCACCAGATCGTCGCTGCGCTCGGGCACCGGCCGGAACACATCGGTCGGCCCGCCGCAGGGGATGTAATGGATCTTGTCTTCCGGCGCGCCGTGTTCGCGCAACCATTGCCGCTCCGCATCCGTCACCACGACGATCGCCGCGAAATCATGCAGGCAGCGATAGAGGCTCCAGCGGTACCACCTGTTGCGGATGAAGGAAAAATCGCCGTGGAAATAGGCGATCAGCGGAATGCCGGCCTCGCGCGCCGTCGGCAGCAGGCGCATGGCGATGTCGCCGAAATTGCAAAGGATCACATCCGGCCTATCCTTGTCGAACAGCTCTTTCAGGCGCGTGCGTTCCTCGCCGATCGCCGCATAGAAACTGCCATTGAAGATCGCCCGGGACCGGTAGAGCCAACGCCCGTCATTGTGGTAGGGCGCAAGCTTGCCCGGCAGCACGTGCTCGCGAACGTCGGTCGTCGGTTGGGTGCCGGCGTTCTGCCGTTCCCAGCAGAGCAGTTCCTTGCGGAAGCCCTGAAACCCGACCACCTGCCGCCACATCCAGGGCTGGCCGCTGGCGCCGAACACCCGCGTGGCGATCATCAGCTTCGGCCTTGCGTCCGGTTCCTGTATCTGTTCGAAAATCCGTTCCCCGACTTGCACCCTGTCTACCTCCGCGCTTGATCAGCGGCCACGCGCCCGGCATGGACTCACTGGCGAGTTTGGCAAAACTATAGAGGTTTTCGTCAGCTCCGAACTTTAGGCTTACGAGTAGGTCCCGTTTCTATCCCTGATTTCTCCGGTGGATAGCTCGGTCACTCCATAAGCCCTAAGGATTAGGCCGGGTACTATTCCCCGCACCTTCCAGTGCTCGAATGGCTTACTATCGCTTAGCTGATGCGCATCGCCCGGAGCCTGATGCCGCGCAAGCCCGCAAATCCAGTCTGCTGCGCAAATAGCGGGTAACAAGACCCTGCCACTCGGTCTATGCCACCTAAGCCTTTCGGACGGGAATGTACTGCGTTTTCTTTCCTTTACTCCGATCCTGAAAAGAAATCTGGTTATCGGACGGATTTACTTTCAGCGCTTCTTCAAAACTCTGGCAAGTGAACGGCGGGGATCGGCATGACGGGCACGGATTGCTCCTCTGTTTCCATATCCAGCCGGCGCATCGCGCAGTGTGCGGGGCAGCGGCTCAGGAAACAGGGAAACTGACGGAATGATTTCTTCCGATGTCACTCTGGACGAAGGTGTGGTCATCCATCACCCGGATCTGGTCAATCTATATGGCTGCCATGTCGGCGCGGGTTCGCGCATCGGCACATTCGTCGAAATCCAGCGCAATGCCACGATCGGCCAGAACTGCAAGATTTCGAGCCACACTTTCATCTGCGAAGGGGTGACGCTGGAAGATGGCGTCTTCGTCGGCCACGGCGTCATGTTCACCAACGACCTTCATCCGCGCGCCGTAACCATGGATGGCGGCCTGCAGACCGACGAAGACTGGACCGTCATTCCCACGCTGGTCAGGCAACATGCCTCGATCGGAAGCAACGCCACCATCCTCGCAGGCGTGATCATCGGCAGGGGCGCGCTCATCGGCGCCGGCTCCGTCGTTACCAAGGACGTTCCGGACTACGCGATCGTCGCCGGCGTTCCGGCGCGGATCGTCGGCAGGGCCAAGGACGCTCCGGTCCGCCGCATCGTTTCGGGAGAGTGACATGATCGGCGTTGCTGTAGTTGGTTACGGTTACTGGGGTCCCAATCTCGTTCGCAATTTTGCCGAGACGCCGGGTGCGCGGCTGATCAGCGTCTGCGATCTCAAGAAGGAGCGTCTGGTCAGCGTCCAGGCGCGGTACCCAGCCGTCGAGATCACGGACGACTTCGATGAGGTCCTGCGCGATCCGCGCGTCGATGCAATTGCGATAGCCACTCCCGTTTCCGCGCATTTCCGGCTGGCGATGAGCGCCCTGATGGCCGGCAAGCATGTATTTGTCGAAAAGCCGATGGCAGCGACCGCTGACGAGGCACGCCGGCTGGTGGACGAGGCTTCGCGGCGCAAACTCGTGCTCGCCGTGGACCACACCTTCGTTCACACCGGAGCGGTCCGGAAGATGCGCGAGCTTGTCGAAAGCGGGCTCGGCGACATCTATTACTACGACTCGGTCCGCGTGAATCTCGGCTTGTTCCAGCACGATGTCAGCGTCGTCTGGGACCTCGCCGTCCACGATCTCTCGATCATGGACTATGTCCTGCCGGCAAAGCCGGTGGCGGTCTCGGCGACCGGCATGAGCCACGTCGTCGGCGAGCCGGAGAACATCGCCTATCTCAACCTGTTCTTCGACAACAGCATGATTGCTCATATCCACGTGAACTGGCTGGCCCCGGTCAAGGTGCGCCGCACGCTGATCGGCGGCAGCAGCAAAATGATCGTCTATGACGATCTCGAACCGAGCGAGAAGATCAAGGTCTACGACAAGGGCATCACGCTCAACGGCAACCCGCAGAAGAACGGCGAAAAGGTCTATCAGATGCTGGTCGGCTACCGCACCGGCGACATGTGGGCGCCGCAGCTCGACTCGACGGAAGCCCTCGGCGTCGAGCTTCGCGAGTTCGTTAACTGCATCGAGCAGGGCGCTGTGCCGACCGCCGACGGCCATGCCGGCCTGCGCGTCGTGCGCATCCTTGAAGCCGCCACCCAGTCGCTTGCCCAGCGCGGGCGTGTCATCGAACTCGAGCGCGCGAGGCGCATAGCATGATCCCGTTTCTCGATCTGAAAGCCCAGTATGCGAGTATCAAGGGCGAAGTGGATGCAGCCGTCCTGAGCGTGCTGGCTTCCGCGCAATATGTTCTCGGCGACGAGGTTGCAGCTTTCGAGCGCGAATTCGCCGCCTATTGCGACGCCAAACACGCAATCGCCGTCAACACCGGAACGAGCGCATTGCATCTGTCATTGCTCGCCGCTGGCGTCGGCCCCGGCGACGAAGTCATCACCGTGCCGTTCACCTTCGTCGCCTCCGTTTCGGCCGTCTGCTACACGGGGGCCCTGCCGGTCTTCGTCGACATCGATCCGACCACCTTCACGATGGATCCCGCCAAGCTCGAAGCCGCTATCACCGCGCGCACCAAGGCGATCATCCCGGTTCATCTCTACGGCCAGATGGCCGACATGGCACCGATCATGGCGATCGCCGAACGCTATGGAATTCCGGTCATCGAAGATGCCTGCCAGGCCCATGGTGCTGAATACAGGAAGAGGCGCGCCGGAAGCATCGGTACGTCGGGCTGTTTCAGCTTCTATCCCGGCAAGAATCTGGGTGCCTGCGGCGAGGGCGGCATCGTCGTCACCAATGACGACGAGCATGCCAAGACGATCCGCATGCTGCGCGACTGGGGCCAGGAGCAGCGCTATCATCACACTCTGAAGGGTTTTAATTATCGAATGGACGGCATCCAGGGCGCGATCCTGCGGGTCAAGCTTCGGCATCTCGAGGATTGGACCGAGGCGCGGCGAGACCATGGGCGGCACTATTCCGCTCTTCTTTCCAGATCGAGGCAGGTGACTGCCCCCACCGAGCTCGCGGACCGCCGCCACGTCTATCACATCTATGCAGTACGGACGCGCGACCGCGACGGGCTGCAGCGCGCCTTGCAGGCCGAAGGCGTACAGACGGGTCTGCATTACCCCATCCCCGTCCATCTGCAGAAGGCGCATGCAGACCTTGGCTACAAGGCCGGCGCTTTTCCGGAATCGGAGGCTGCTGCCCGCGAAGTTCTCTCGCTGCCTATCTATCCCGAGATGACTTCGAGGCAGGTGGAGCAGGTGGTGGTGGCGGTGGAGCAGGAAGCCTATGTCTCTTGATCCGACCCACGCCGCCCGCATCGTCAAGGCGGTTCATGGACGGCAGGAAATCCTTGCCGACCCCGCCTATGAGCTCGAACTGGCCGAAACCCTGAAGACGTCCTATGGCGCTTCGGGGCTGGTCGAGCTCTACGGCCGGTTTTCGTTCGGTGACGGCTTCGTCGACGCGCTGATGCGCCGTTCCATCTTGCGCGCGCTTTCGCGCAGCTGCGGCGCCCGCCTGCAGGTCGGCAGCGGCACGGTGTTCAAGCATCCCGAAACATTCGAGTTCGGCAATGGCGTCTTCATCGGCGCGCAGGCCAACATACAGGGTCGCTATGACGGCACCTGCTTCATCGGCAACAATGTCTGGATCGGCCCGCAGGCCTTTCTCGACGCACGCAATCTGGTGATGGAAGAATATGTCGGCTTCGGCCCCGGCGCCAAGGTGCTCGGCTCCGCCCATACCGGCATGCCGGCGGATGTGCCCATCGTTCGAACCGACCTCGAAATCAAGCCAGTACGCATTGAAGCCTGGGCCGACATCGGCACCAACGCCACTATCCTTCCCGGTGTCACCATCGGCAAGGGCGCGATCGTCGGAGCAGGGGCCGTCGTGGTGTCCGACGTCGAACCATTCTCGGTCGTCGCCGGCGTGCCGGCAAAATTCCTGCATTGGCGGACAGATTCGGATCTGACGCGAACGGCGTCGCAAAACAACGGGGCAATCCATGAAAGATAAGCGCGTTCTCATCACCGGCGGGGCAGGGCTCATCGGATCCCACATCGCCGATCTGGTCGCAAAGGAACAGCCCCGCGAGATCATCATTCTCGACAACTTCGTCCGTGGCCGCAGGGAGAATCTGCAGGCCGCGATGGATGCCTTTCCGCTCACCATCGTCGAGGGCGATATCCGCGACCAGGCTTTGCTGGCAAAGCTGTTCGACGGCGTCGATATCGTCTTCCATCAGGCGGCGATCCGCATCACGCAATGTGCCGAGGAACCGCGACTGGCCTTCGACGTTCTCGCCGGCGGCACGTTTGACGTGCTTGAGGCAGCAGTCAATGCGAAGGTGTCCAAGGTCGTCGCGGCATCGTCTGCCTCCGTGCTTGGATTGGCGGAAAGCTTTCCCACGACAGAGGCGCATCACCCTTACAACAACCGCACGATCTACGGCGCGGCCAAGGCCTTCAATGAAGGGCTGCTGCGCAGCTTCGCCGATATGTACGGCCTGAACTATGTCGCGCTGCGCTACTTCAACGTCTACGGCCCGCGCATGGACGTCTATGGCGTCTATACCGAAGTGCTGATCCGCTGGATGGAGCGCCTGGCGGCCGGCCAGCCGCCGCTTATCTTCGGCGACGGCTCGCAGACGATGGATTTCGTCCATGTCGCAGACATCGCGCGCGCCAACATCCTCGCGGCAAAGTCCGACGTCACCGACGAGGTGTTCAACGTCGCAAGCGGCGAGGAGACCAGCCTGCTGGAACTGGCGCAGATGCTGACCCGCATCATGGGCTCGTCTATCGAGCCGACGCATGCGCCCGCGCGCAAGGTCAATGCCGTGCCGCGCCGTCTCGCCGATATCACCAAGGCGCGGGATATGATCGGATTCGAAGCCAAGATCGCGCTCGATGACGGTCTTCGCGGTCTTGTCGCCTGGTGGCAGGCCGAAAGTGCTGCGACCCGGGAGGCAGCGGAATGATACCGGTTGCCAAGCCCATTCTCGACGAACGGGAAGTCGAAGCGGTTCGTCGGGTAATTCTGTCCGGCTGGGTGACGCAAGGACCTGAAGTCGCGGCATTCGAGCGTGAATTTGCCGAGCTTGTCGGCGCGCCTCATGCCTGCGCACTATCGAACTGCACCACAGCACTTCACCTGGCGTTGCGGGCCGTGGATATCGGCCCCGGCGACGAGGTCATCACCGTCAGCCATTCCTTCATCGCCACCGCCAACGCCATCCGCTATTGCGGCGGCGTTCCGGTTTTCGTCGACATCGAGGCCGATGGCTTCAACATCGACCCGGACCTGATTGAAGGCACGATCACCCGGCGCACCAAGGCGATCCTGTGCGTGCATCAGCTCGGCATGCCCTGCGACCTGCGCCAGATCATCGAGATCGGCAAGCGCTATTCCATACCGGTCATCGAAGACGCCGCCTGCGCGACAGGCAGCGAAATCCTTTGGAACGGCCAATGGGAAAAGATTGGCAAGCCGCATGGCGACATCGCCTGCTTTTCCTTCCATCCCCGCAAGGTGGTGACGACCGGCGACGGCGGCATGTTGACCACAGCCAATCCGGAATACGACCGGAAATTCAAGCTGTGGCGCCAGCACGGCATGAGCGTGCCCGATACGGTCCGCCACGGTTCCAGTCAGGTCATCTACGAAAGCTATCCCGAGATCGGCTACAATTACCGCATGACGGACATGCAGGCTGCCGTGGGGCGTCAACAGCTCAAGCGGCTTCCCGAGATCGTGGCCCGGCGCAGACAGCTTGCTGCTGCTTACACCAGGCTTCTCAAGGATATACCCGGCGTCGAAACGCCATCGGAGCCGAGCTGGGCGCGCAGCAACTGGCAAAGCTACTGCATCAGGCTGCCCCACTGGATCGGCCAGCGCTCAGTCATGCAGGCGTTGCTCGACAGCGGCGTCTCGACAAGGCGCGGGGTGATGAACATTCACCTCGAGGAGGCCTATGCCAACCCCGAAACACACCACCTTGGTACAAGCCTCCAGCATAGCGTCGCCGCACAAAACGGAACCATTATTCTACCGCTCTACGCGCAGATGATGGACGCCGAGCTCCTGGCCGTGGTGGACACGCTTCGTGAATGCCTCGGTGCAAGCAGCATCCAGGCAGCGGAATAGGCCCAACGTATCGAGAACGATCCAAGCAAAAAGCCGCCGGCAATCGCCGGCGGCTTTTTCAGTTCAGCCCGATTTGGGCAGCCACGGCCTGAGCGCTGCCGGAAACGAGTCCGGCGGCATGAGACGCAAAAGCATCCGCAGCGAATAAAGGCCGCTGACGAGCACGATCGCAGCACCGAGAGCGGTTGCCTGCCAAAGCGGAAGCAGCTGGAAAGCACCGAATACCACCGCAGACGATGGCAGGAAAATCAGGCTCAGCTTGATATTTTCGCGCGACCAGCGAAAATCGGTTAGCCGGCGAACGATCAGGTAGATGAGGATATTGTGCCAGACGTAGAGCCCGAAAAACGCCATACCGGCCCCGATGAAGCCGAGCCTTGTGACCAGCAGCCAGGCAAGTCCGACATGCACGATTGCCGCAGCAACCTCCGTCCAGAAATAGATCTTCTGCGCGCCCTTCGCCAGCACGATGAACCCCATCGGCCACGCCACCAGACGCAGCATCATGCCGAGGCAGATCCAGCGCAGCAGGTCGACGGCCGGATAGAACTCAGGTGAGTAAAGCAGCCGCATGACGAGCGGCGCGAGCGTGAGCGTGGCCACAACGCCGGGGCCAGCGAGCAGCATGCTGATCTGCGCCTGCTCATTGACGAGACGGTTGCATTCGGCGTGATCGCCGGCAACCGCCGTCAGGCGCGGATAGAAATCGGTGCCCATGGCCTGCAGAATGAATCCGGCATAAAGGCCGCCGAGAGCCCATGCCGCCTGATACAGCCCCGCAGCCGCAACGCCATCTTCCCGCAGCACGATGATGCGGATCGCGTAGGCAGCGCCCACGGTCAGAAACCCGCTGACCATGAAGACGAAACCAAGCTTCAGAAGTGCGGCTGTTTCCTGGCTCATCTGCGGCAGCGACATGGTCTGCGCGTTGATGTGGATTTTTCTTGCATACCACCAGGATGTAAGAATCGTGATGCCGGCAGTGGCAACCAGCGACGGCACGATGCCCTGCTCGCCGAAGAAATAGACCATCGGTATGCTGATGACCGTGCTGCACAACGCCGCAAACATGTTGATGCGGGCAAGGTTTGCGATCTGCCGCATGCCCTGTATCAGGGCGATCTGTCCAGCCGACACGAGCCGGAAGAAGATCGCCACAGACAAGAGCAGGACGCCTGCGGTGTGCTGGCTGTCGCCAAAGGTGAACTCGGCGATAGGCAGGGAGAGGGCTGCAAGAAGTGCCGCACCGGCAAGGCCCAGAACGATGGATATCCGCCGCAGCACGATGGCTGTACGAGCGATCCTGTCGGCTTCACCGGACCCTACCGATTCGGCGATCTGGCGAACGCCGCTGGCCTGGATGCCGAGGCCGGCCAGATTCTGCGCAAGGTCGGCTATGGAATTGTAGAGTCCCATCAATCCCACGCCGCCGGGGCCGAGAAGCACCGCCATCGCCTTGTTGCGGATTATCGCAAACAGGATGTTCACGACGGACGAGCCGCCGATCAGGGCCGTCGACTTCAGGATCTGGGTGTAGGATTGCCCGGACCCGGATGCAGCAGTTAAAGCCATCGAGTTGCTTCAGCCCCCGGTTCCGTGACGCATGGGTTTGAATTCGTCATGCCGCCCTGCCGGGATCAGGCGCTTTACGACCATATCGACGCTGTCCTGCCACGCCGGCGCACGCCAGCCGAAGGTCTTTTCGAACTTGTCGGTCGAAAGGCGCGAGTTCAGCGGACGCTTGGCCTTTGTCGGATAATCGGCGCTCGAAATCTCACGCACCGACGCGCACGGTCCGCCGGCGATGCCGCTCGTGCGTAAAATGTGGCTGGCAAAGCCCGACCAGTTGATCTCCCCCGTCCCCGCGAGATGATACACACCGTAGTTCCCCCTGACGCAGAGTGGAGCAATTCGCAGGATCGCATCGGCGATATCCAGTGCGGATGTCGGGTTTCCCCACTGATCCGAAACCACGGACACCGTGTCCCTCTCGCCGGCGAGCCTGAGCATCGTCTTGACGAAATTCGCACCGAACGGGCTGTAGACCCAACTGGTCCGCAGGATGATATGCTGCGCGGTAACGCTCGCGATCGCGTGTTCGCTCTCGAGTTTGGTGTAGCCGTAGATGGTCTTCGGGATAGCGGCGTCATCCTCCCGGTAGGGCCGGTCGCGGTCGCCTGAAAACACATAGTCCGTCGACAGATGGATGATCGGAACGCCTATCCTCACTGCCGCCTCGGCAACGCTTGCCGCCCCGATTGCATTGATCACATAGGCGAGTTCCGGCTCGTCCTCGGCCCGATCAACCGCGGTATAAGCGGCGGCCGACACGATCAGATCAGGCTTTGCGGCAGCGATCGCGCGTCTCACCGACAGGGGCTTTGCCAAATCGAGCTCGGGGCGGCCGACCGTGATCAGTTCCACGTCCGGCATCTGCGCCGCTCTTTCGACGAGGCTGCAAACCACTTGCCCCTGGGTGCCGGTGACCAGAATTCTCATTGCGCTGCCACCAGACGGCCGAGACGCTCGCCGGCATAGCTGCCGTCGCGGATCGGCTTCCACCACCAGGCATTTTCGAGATACCAGTCGATCGTGCGCGCCAAGCCCGCATCGAAGCTTTCCTGCGGGCTCCAGCCCAGTTCGCGCTCTATTTTAGCCGCGTCCATTGCATAGCGGCGATCATGGCCGGGCCGGTCCGACACGAATTTTATAAGGCTTCGATAAGAGGCTCCGTTGCGGCGCGGGCGCTTCCTGTCGAGCAGATCGCAGATCGTCTCGACGACGCTGAGATTGGTACGCTCGGCCCTGCCGCCGATATTGTAGTTCTCGCCGACCTTGCCCTTCGTTGCGACCAAGGCGAGCGCCCTGGCATGGTCCTCGACGTGAAGCCAATCCCGGACGTTGCCGCCATTGCCATAAACCGGCAGGGGCTTTTCCTCGAGCGCATTCAGGATCACCAGCGGAATGAGTTTTTCGGGGAAATGGAACGGCCCGTAATTGTTCGAGCAGTTGGTGACGACGATCGGCAGGCCAAAGGTATGATACCAGGCGCGGACCAGATGATCGGAGGCGGCTTTTGATGCCGAGTAGGGTGATGACGGCGCGTAGGGCGTCTCCTCGGTGAACAGGCTCGTGTCGAATGGCAGGTCGCCGAACACTTCATCTGTCGAAACGTGGTGGAAACGAAAATCCGCAACCGCATTTGCCGGCAGCTCACGCCAATAGGCCAGCGACGCCTGAAGCAGCCGGAAGGTGCCTACGATATTCGTCTCCACGAACGCGTCAGGACCGTCGATCGAGCGATCGACATGCGTCTCGGCGGCGAGATGGATGATGCGGTCGATATTCTCAGTGCGCAGGATTTCGGCCACGACCGCGTCATTGCAGATATCGGTCTGGATGAAGCGATAGTTCGGAAAGTTCTCGATCTGCCGAAGCGAGGCGAGATTGCCGGCATAGGTGAGCTTGTCGATATTGACGACGCGATTTCGCAGATCCGCCACGAGATGGCGGCAGAGGGCCGAGCCGATGAATCCGGCGCCGCCGGTCACGAGAATATTCATGGTCACTCGCCTCGTTTCACTACGCGAAAACCTCCGCATGCCTCAGCATTGGCGCCTTGCGGTCCTTGTCGGACAGTTGAAGTTCGGATGCGGCCAAGGGCCATTCGATGCCGATCTCGGCATCGTCGAACCGGATCGAACGGTCATGTTCGGCCGAGTAATGGCTGGTCACCTTGTAGATGACCTCGGTGTCCGGCTCGAGCGTCAGAAAGCCGTGGGCAAAGCCCTTCGGCACAAGAATCTGGTTCCACTCCCGTGCGGAGATCTCGATGGCAACCCATTTCGCGAAGCTCGGCGAGCCCTTGCGGATATCCACGGCGACATCGAGGATCGCGCCCTTCACCACGCGCACCAGCTTGTCCTGTGCATAGGGCGGCATCTGGTAATGCAGCCCGCGCAGCACGCCCTTGGCCGCCGAATACGAATGATTGTCCTGGACGAAATTCAGCTGCACGCCGTGCTCACCGAGCCGCTCGGCATTCCACGTCTCGGAAAAGAAACCGCGATCGTCGCCGATCCGGCGCGGCAGGATTTCCAGCACGCCGTCGAGCCCCAGCGGTCTGACCTCGAGGTTCATGCGGCGTTATCCTCGACCAAGCCGGTGTCGTCTTCCACCAGACGCCGCAGGTAAGAAGCATAAGACGTCTTTCCGAGCTGATATGCGCGCTTCAGCACCGCCTCCCGGCTCAGCCATCCCATATCCAGCGCGATTTCCTCGGGGCAGGCGATCTGCACGCCCTGGCGGCGCTCGACGGTACGCACGAAGGACGAGGCGTCGTGCAGGCTGTCGTAGGTGCCGGTGTCGAGCCAGGCATAGCCGCGGCCAAGCTGGCAGACGTTCAGGTCTCCACGCTGGAGATAGATGTTGTTGACGGTGGTGATCTCGAGTTCGCCGCGCTCCGAAGGCTTGATCGATGCGGCGATGTTGACCACGTCGTTGTCGTAGAAATAGAGGCCGGTAACCGCCCAGTTGGATCGCGGATTGACCGGCTTCTCCTCGATCGTGAGCGCCTTGCCTGTCGATTTTTCGAAACTGACGACGCCGTAGCGTTCAGGATCATCGACGTGATAGGCAAAAACCGAGGCACCTTTTTCTCTCGCCGCGGCCTGCTGGCAAATGCGCGGCAGACCGTGGCCGAAGAAGATGTTGTCGCCGAGGATCATCGCGACATTGCCATCGCCGATGAAATCGCGTCCGATGATGAAGGCTTCCGCCAGCCCGTTGGGATGCGCCTGCTCGGCATAGGAAAGTTTGAGCCCGAAATCCGAACCATCGCCTAGCAACGCCTGGAAACAGGGCAGGTCGCGCGGCGTCGAGATGATCAGAATCTCGCGGATGCCCGTCAGCATCAGCACGCTCAACGGGTAATAGATCATCGGCTTGTCGTAGATCGGCAGTATCTGCTTCGACACCGCAATGGTGAGGGGGTAGAGCCGCGTGCCGCTGCCTCCCGCCAGGATTATCCCCTTCATCTCGCCCCCATCTGAACGTTCCCGTCTCTGTGACGTTTCGTCGGCCAATGATCCGCCCGGATCATTGGCTTCTTGCCTGTTCCGATTTTGTATCGTTTACCGAAGGTGCATTCAGGCTGGCCGCAGCCGGCTCGGAAGATCCCGGCGCCTGTTTGTTGTATGTCACCTTGAGCACATCGCCCGGCAGGAGAGTGGTCGCCTCCGACACTTCGATCTGCTTCGGCTCTCCATTGCCGTCCTGTCTCGTCACCGAGAACTCGATAAGGGTCGGTTCGCCGGGGCGGGGTGCATTCGAAGCCGAGGCAAGTGTGTCGAGCAGGAGCCTCTGGGCCACGTCCCGCTTCAGCCTGAGCTGGTCGAGATTGGCCTGCTCCTTCTGCAGCTCGGTGGCCACGTCGGTCTGCTGCTGGTCGCGAAGACCTTCCAGGCTGCGCGTCGCCTCCGTGATGCCCTGACGGGCCCGCATGATCGCGGTCACCTGGTCGAGACGGTCCGCGCGGAACCCGGCCAGCGCACGCTCGAGATCCGATCGCCGCGAGACGATCGCCACGCCCTTGTCGACGAGCACCTTGACGCCGACGAGTTCGTCCTCGGCGCTCTTGATGTTGAGATCGGCGCCCTTGATCTTTTCCTGGAGGACATTGATTTCGGCGTCCAGGAGATCGCGCAGTTCCGACAATGATTTCGTCTGCCGGTCAAGCGCATTGGCGCGCGCCGAAAAGATGATCTTTTCCTGACCGAAAATCTCTGCAGCAGCCCTGCTCTCGCTGTTTCCGAGCGGTGGCTGCGGGAACTTTATTTCCGTTGTCCCGGACATCTCCGCTTCCAGTCGGGCAATGCGCGCCATGCAGCGCAAGATGTCATCGTCCACGCCCTTCAGCTCCCCGACGAGCTTGATCTCATCCTGGGAATGCGCGTCCGAGCGCAGTTCGCCGCCGCTCAGGGCCAGCGCCTGCAGCACCGTCATTCCGAGCCTGAACTGATACTGGCCGGGCTTCGTGACATCGCCGACCACATAGACCGGCGGATATTCGACAATTTCGACCGTCGTATCGGGCTTGTTCACCAGGCCGATCTTCGACTGAAGCCGCGTGGCGATTTCCTCGGCCAGGCCGCTTGTGTCGAGATTTCCCACCGGGATCGAGCCTATTACCGGAAGAAGAACCGTACCGGCCTGCGAGACGATGAACTCTCCACCCAGCGCACCCCATTGCTGGTATTCGCCCTTGGTCGGCATCCACTGCACCACCGTGAGACGCAGTTTTGTCTGAGGCGCCAGTTCGCCGTTTTCGGCGCCGGCCAGATTTGTCAGGCCCACCACAGCAGCAACGCCGAGCGCAAGCACCCGGCGGAAGCGCCTCAATTGAATCTTGCAGTGCACAGCCATTAATGACTCCAACCCGCTGGCTGAAACTTGATCTCTGGTTTCCGCTCAACGACCGGCCTCGCCAGATCGACGAGGCTTGTTCAGCAGGGTTCAATGTGCGGAGTTCTCGCGAAGTTGAGAAGAGGAAGCCTCGGTGGCCGGCCTCATACATCTTGATACATCACGTCGAGAAAGGGGGAGGCCTGGAGCGTCTGCTATCGATCCTAAGTATTTTCCCGCAGCACAGCCTAGCCAGTTTGGTCTGAATGAGAGGTACCGGATAAGACGATTGGTGGAGGCGCTTCGGATAGTGCCGGCGCTCACTACCCCGTTTGAGCTAGTCAGGGCGATAGAGGTCGCCGGAAGCCCTTTTGCGGCGCTCGAAACGCCTCGATTGCTGTCCCTGCTTGCCGGGAGTCTCGAACAGTCAGGATTTGCCGGCCGATACCGTAGTCCGCGACGGCGTAGCGACCGTTGAGAGTATGACCATGACGAAACAGATGGCAGTGACCGTATTGGCTAGTTCATTGGGATAGCCTCTGGCTGCCATCTACACATGACAGCCCCACCAACCGAGGGAGTGATGGCTATCCCGCGCAATTTCCCCCGAACACAGCCAAGCGCCGGTTTCAGATGCCAAATTGATTAGAAGAGTAGACGTCCATCGGTTTTGGGTATTTCCAGATACCGCTTTAGCACTATCGGTTAAAGCCAAATTTCAGCACAAAAACAACGATGTCTGTCCTAGTCCGTCCGGTCTATATTTCTTAGATTACCGTTTCGCTATACGGTTTGATCAGTCACCTGAACGGAAACTTACTTAGAGGCTCAGGATGCGCTGGTGTTACTGCAGATGTCTCAAATGACCCAACTGTTGAAAATGGACACAGAAGACGGTTCCATAGTTACTAGCGTCGCACGCGTCGAGGCTGAGCAAGGATTGCGTCGTACCCTTCTCTTCGTAACGATACCCGGATCGGTGGCCGATTGCCTGCTCTATGCCATTGAGCGGGAATTGCCCTGGCTCGTAATAGAACGGGTCGAGCATATACAAGCAGCGTGCGCCAAGTTTGCGCATCCGGTGTCGCTTATCCTGATTGATCCTGAGCACGTGAAGGCGGCTGAGGATGCAGCCACGGACATCTCCCGGCTCCATCCATTGGCCCTGACCGCCGTGATGGAGATCGACAGTCACAACCCTTCATCCACCTTTCCCGAGATTTTTGAGTCGAAGCTCATTCGCGGCGTCCTGCCGATGGATCTGAAGCTCGATGTGTGGCTGTCCGTCATCAGGTTGATGCTTCGCGGCGGTGAATATTTCCCGACCGGCCTGTTCCATTCCTATGCCGACAAGTTCGTGCGGAACTCGACCGCTCGCCCAGTAAACAGCTCGGTATCATCAGCTGCAAGAAACACCTCGGAAGATGACTTGTCAGATCTGACAAGCCGCGAGATCGAGATATTGGAGATGGTCTCGCGCGGCCTGCAGAACAAGGCGATCGCCGCAGCGCTCGGGCTGTCGGAGCATACGGTGAAGATTCATCTTCACAACATCATCAGGAAGCTCGGCGCTCACAACAGGACTGAAGCGGCCGCGCGTTTTCACGACTTCCGAAAGCCAGTTTCGCGGCCGCGCTGACCGAAACCCTGCACAACCTGGACAACGATGCCACCTGCCCTTGATTTCCGGATGGAAATTCCGGGATCAAGGCTGGCCGTGGCAATTCCGTGTCTGGCTTAATGCGTCTCCATATCGATAATCGGAATACTCGACTAATCTTGTTGTTGGCGGACATCGAAGGCCAGGTGTTTTCGAACCTGGGTAGATGATCCGGTTATCCGCTGTTGAAAAGAACGGAGAACGCCATGTCAGATTTCACGATTTCCCGGCGCGGCGTACTTGCCGGCTCGGCTTTCCTGCTTGCCTCTACTGCACTGCCCGTCGTTCTTCGGGCGCAGGAAGCGAAGAAAGGCGGACGGCTGATCGTCGCCGCAGATTCTGAGCCGCGCAATCTCAATCCCGCGATTGTCGCCTCCAACGGCGTGTTCTTCGTCGCCAGCAAAGTTGTCGAGCCGCTGGCCGAAGCCTCCTTCGACGGCAAGGACGGGCTTGATCCACGCCTCGCCATCAGTTGGGAGGGCTCAAGCGACGGCCTGACAGTAACCTTCAAGCTCCGCGAAAACGTCACCTGGCATGACGGCAAGCCGTTCACCTCCGCTGATGTCGCCTTCTCGGCCCTGCAGATCTGGAAACCGCTGCAGAACCTTGGCCGCGTCGTCTTCAAGGATCTGGAAGCCGTCGACACGCCAGACGAACACACAGCCGTCTTCCGCTTCGCCAAGCCGACGCCGTTCCAGCTCATCCGCAACGCGCTTCCGGCTCTGACCAGCGTCGTGCCGAAGCATGTCTATGAGAAAGGCGAGATCGCCGACAATCCGGCCAACACCGCATTGATCGGCACCGGCCCCTTCAAATTCGCCGAGCACAAACCGGGCGAATATTACCGGCTTGAGCGCAATGACAAATATTGGGGCGAGGGCGAGCCGCATCTCGACGAGATCGTCTATCGCGTCCTGCCCGACCGCGCCGCTGCTGCCGGCGCATTGGAGGCCGAGGAAATCCATCTCGCCGCCTTCTCCGCCGTGCCGCTTGCCGATCTGGAGCGGATCTCGAAGGTGCCGGGCATCGAGGTGATCTCCAAAGGCTATGAAGCCCTGACCTATCAGCTCGTCGTCGAGATCAACCATCGCCGCAAGGAACTCGCGGACGTGAAGGTAAGGCAGGCGATTGCCCATGCCATAGACAAGGATTTCGTCGTCAAGACGATCTTCCTCGGCTACGCCAAGGCCGCCACCGGGCCGGTGCCGCAGAACGATCCGCAGTTCTACACCAAGGATGTGCCGACCTACGCTTTCGACGTCGCAAAGGCCAACGCGCTGCTCGACGAGGCCGGCTACAAACGCGGCACAGACGGCACGCGGTTCGCACTGAAGCTGCTGCCGGCTCCCTACTTCAATGAGACAAAACAGTTCGGCGACTATCTGCGCCAGGCGCTCGCCGAAATCGGCATCAATGCCGAGTTGGTCAACAACGACGCAGCAGCGCACCAGAAGGCCGTCTATACCGACCATACATTCGACCTTGCCGTCGCGCCGCCGGTCTTCCGCGGCGATCCTGCGATTTCCACCACCATCCTCGTCCAAAGCGGCATTCCCGACGGCGTGCCGTTCTCCAACCAGGGCGGATATGCCAATGCCGATCTGGACGCGCTGATCTCAAAAGCTTCAGAAACACTCGACCCTGAGGCCCGCATAGCGCTCTATCGTGAGTTCCAGAAGAAGGTCGCGGAAGACTTGCCGCTGATCAACGTGGCCGAATGGGGCTTCATCACGGTCGCCCGAAACACGGTCAAGAATGTCTCGAACAATCCGCGCTGGGCGGTGTCGAACTGGGCGGACACTGTTCTCGAAACGTGACATCATCGGACGTTCTCTATTCGAAGGTCCGTGACAGAGCGTGAGACGTGCATTCATCCTGCTGCGAAGGCGGTTGATCGGCAGCATTCCGGTGCTGCTGGTCGTCATTGTCGGCACCTTCCTGCTTCTTGAAGCGGCCCCAGGCGATGCGGTTGATGCCTATATCGGCACGACCGGCGGTGACGCCGGTCTTATTGAGAGCCTGCGTCAAAGCTGGGGCCTCGATCAGTCCGCAGGCACGCGGCTTGCCGCCTATCTCTGGTCGCTCGCCCATCTCGACCTCGGCTACTCCGTCACCTTCTCACGCCCCATTCGCGATGTGATCTTTGAGCGGCTGCCCAACACGCTGCTTCTGATGGGCAGCGCCACAGCACTTTCCTTCGGGCTTGGTTCCGCGCTTGGCATCGTTGCAGGTGCCCGGCCGGGCAGCTTTCGCGACCGCTTCCTGTCGATCGGTTCCCTCGCGCTCTATGCAGTCCCGGGCTTCTGGCTCGGCCTGGTGCTAACCGTGATCTTTTCGGTGCAACTGCGCTGGTTTCCAAGCAGCGGCATCGAGACCATCGCGTCGGGCAAGACCGGATTTGCCCGAACGCTCGACATCGCACAGCATCTTGCTTTGCCCGTTGCGGCGCTCGGCGTCATCTATCTTGCGCTCTATCTGCGCATCATGCGCGCCGGCATGGCCGAGGTCTGGCGCATGGATTTTGTGCTCGCCGCCCGCGCCAAGGGCCTCAGCCGCCGCCGCATCGTTCTTCGTCATGTTGCTCGCAACGCGCTTCTGCCGCTCGTCACCATGCTCGGGCTGCAATCGGCGGCGATGCTCGGCGGCAGTGTCGTCATCGAAAGCGTCTTTTCCGTTCCGGGTTTGGGCAGGCTGGCGCAGGAAGCGGTCAGCTCGCGGGATACGCCGCTGCTGCTCGGTATCATTCTCGTCTGCGCGGTCCTGGTCATCGTCATCAATCTTGCCGTCGACATTTTCTATGCCGTGCTCGATCCCCGTGTCGGCGCGAGCGAGGAGGCCGCGTGAACTCTTTTCGCCGGCTCCTGCGTTCACCCGAGGCCGTGATTGGCACTGTGATCCTGGGCGTGCTCGTCGTCATGGCGCTCATTGCACCACTGCTCTTTCCACGCGACCCGCTCTCGATCGCCGGACCGGCGCTGCTGCGTCCATTTCTGGACTGGTCGCTGCCGCTTGGCACCGACCGGCTTGGCCGCGACGTGCTCTCCGGTCTCTTTCACGGTGCGCGAACTTCGCTCGCCGTCGGGCTTGCCTCGGCAGCTACGGCAATCATCGTGGGAATGATCGTCGGAACCTTGGCTGGCTTCGCTGGTGGCTTGGTCGATGAGATTTTGATGCGCATCACCGATGCCTTCCAGACCGTACCCGGCTTTCTGCTGGCGCTGGCGTTCGTCAGCGTGGTTGGCCCCTCACTTTTCGTCGTCGTGCTGGCCATCGCGCTCGGCACCTGGACGGGCCCCGCGCGCATTGCCCGGGCCGAAGTGCTTTCGATCCGCGAACGCGACTATGTCGCGAGTGCCAGGGTTATCGGCATGCATCCACTCGAGATCGCCTTTCGCGAAATCCTGCCCAACGCGCTTCCGCCGGTTCTGGCATTGTCGTCGGTCATTGTCGCAGCTGCAATCCTGACGGAGGCAGCGCTTTCCTTTCTCGGCCTCGGCGACCCCAACCGCGTCACCTGGGGTGGCATGATCGCCGAGGGGCGCACCGTGCTGCGCTCGGCACCCTTCCTGTCGATCATACCCGGCATCGCTCTGGTGCTGACCGTTTTAGGCGTCTATCTCGCAGGCGAGGGCGCGGTGGAAACCACTGCCGTTCGGCGAGGCCGTTCATGACGCCGCGCGTGTTCCTGCAAGAGCTCGGGGTAAGCTACCGCAGTAATGGGACCGAGGTCGAAGCGCTGCGCGACATCTCACTGGAAATCCGTACTGGTGAGAGGCTGGCGATTATCGGCGAAAGTGGCTCGGGCAAGAGCACACTGGCGCTCGCCATCGCGGGGTTGCTTCCAGCATCAGCAAAGATTGCAGGGCGCATCGACTGGCCCGGACTTGGACGGCAGCCGCAAAACGGGCGCGATATCGGTTTTGTCTTCCAGGACCCGGCCTCCAGTCTCAATCCGGTGCTGACCATCGGCGAGCAGATCGCCGAGGTCGCTTATACCCATCTCTGCTTGAGCTGGCGTCAATCATACAAGCATGCGGAAGAACTTCTCCACCGTGTGCACCTGCCCGATCCTGCTTCCGCTCTGTCCGCCTTTCCGCATCAGCTCTCCGGCGGACAAAGACAGCGCGTGGCGATCGCCGAAGCAATAGCCGCCAGACCTGCTTTGCTGATCGCCGACGAGTCAACCAGCGCGCTCGACACCATCGTTCAGGCGGAGATCGTCAAACTGATCCAAGAGCTTGTTACACAAGACGGCATGTCGCTGCTCTTCATCAGCCACGACATCGCGCTCGCGTCGGAAATCGCCGATCGCATCGCAGTCTTTCGCTATGGGCGCCTGGTCGAAATAGGTGGCACCGACAGGATCGTCACGGCACCGGCGGAGGCATACACGCGCCAGCTTCTGGACGCTCATATGGGCCTCAATGCTGAACCGTTGTGGAGAAAAGCCGAAGCGGGAAAGCTTTCATGACGGCGCCGCTCCTCGTCGCCTCTGGTTTGCACAAGCGCTTCAGCCGCGGTGGCAAGACTGTCGTCGCGCTGGACAATGTAAGCTTTGAAATCGGGCAGGGCGAGACACTGGCGCTGGTCGGCCCGTCCGGCAGCGGCAAGTCGACGGTGGCCCGCACCATTTTGAGGCTGATCGAACCCGATGCCGGCAACATCCATTTCGAAGGCGAGGATTTTCTTGCCCAGCACGGCGCTCGGCTTCGTGCCAGACGGGCAAAGCTGCAGATGGTCTTCCAGGACCCGCTTGCCGCCTTCAATCCACGCGCGACGGTCACGCGGGTGCTGGACGACCCATTGCGCATTCATGATCTCGTCGGCCGCACCGACCGTCCCAAGATCGTCGCCTCACTGCTCGAACGCGTTGGACTAAGCCCGAACCTGCGCGACCGTGCCATCCACGAAATCTCCGGCGGACAGCGTCAGCGCGTGGCGATCGCACGGGCGCTGGCGACCAAGCCGACCTTGATTGTTCTCGACGAGGCCGTGTCCGCGCTCGATGTCTCTGTTCGCGGACAAATTCTCGAACTGCTCCTCGACCTGCAACGAGCGGAAAACATCGCCTACCTCTTCATCTCGCATGATCTGGGCGTCGTCCGCTCGATCGCCCATCGCGTGGCCATCATGGATGCTGGCAGGATCATCGAGACCGGGCCTGCCGCCGAAGTCGTGGCCAATCCGAAGTCGGTAATCGGCAAGGCTCTGGTCGCGGCGACGCCAAAACTCCTGCGCCGCGGCTGAAACCGGAGCCGCACGGTCAGGCTCAACTCGGATTCCCAGTTCATCAGCGGCCGCCAACGTGATAACCGGACAGGATGGCACAGAAGAAAGCACACGAAGTCGATTCCTGGCTGGCGCGGCCCAATCCGCAGACGGCCATCGTCCTGCTTTACGGTCCCGATCGCGGGCTCGTCGCGGAACGTGCGCGTGCCTATGCCGCGCGAACCGAACTACCGCTCGACGATCCGTTTTCCGTGGTCCGCCTCGACGGATCGGAAGTAGACAAGGATGAGGGACGCCTGCTCGATGAAGCACTCACCGTGCCGATGTTCTCGTCGCGGCGGCTCTTGTGGGTGCGCAACGCCACCGGCCAGAAGGGCCTGGCGGACGATGTGAAGGCATTGTGCGCCGAGCCGCCGCGCGATGCCATCATCCTGATCGAGGCCGGCGAGCTGAAGAAGAATGCGGCCCTGCGCACGACTGTCGAGGCCTGCGAATGGGCCATGGCGCTGCCCTGCTATGCCGACGAAGCCAAGGGCATCGACGCCGTTATCGACGAGGAAATGCAGAAGGCAGGGCTGTCCCTGACCCTCGAGGCCCGGCAGGCCCTCCGCCGAAATCTCGGCGGCGACAGGCTCGCTTCGCGTGGCGAGGTCCAGAAGCTCGCTCTCTATGCCATGGGCCGCAAGCAGATCGAGCTGGAGGACGTCAAGGCCATGATCGGCGACGTCTCCGGCCTGTCCTTCGACGACGCCGTCGATGCCATCCTCGAAGGCAAGATCGAGGAGTTCGATGCCGTCTTCACGCGCCATGCCCTGACCGGCAGCCAGTCGTTCCTGCTTCTGGCTGCTGCCATGCGGCAGTTTCAGGCAATCCATCTGATGCGCGGAGCAATGAGCAACGGCGCGCGCAACGCGGCAGCGATCGTCGCCAATGCTCGCCCGCCGATCTTCTTTTCCCGGCGCAAGATCGTAGAGAATGCTGTGGAACGCTGGAGCGGCGAAGCGCTTTCGCGCGCGCTTGCCCGGCTACAGGAGGCGGTCTTGCAGACCCGCCGCCGGCCCGATCTTTCTACTGCCATTGCGCGTCAGGCGCTGCTGGGCATCGCAGTTGAAAGCGCACGCCTTTCCCAGCGTACGAGAACTCGTGGTTAGCCGGCTAATATATAACAAAAACCAATAAGATCAGTGTTTTAGCCTGCGACAAAGATCGTCGAGCTGCTCGAGCGTCCGATACGCAATCCGCACCTCGCCGCCCTTGTTCTTGTGCTGAATGCCGACCTTCATGCCCGTCACGTCGGAAAGAAGCTTTTCCAGCGCAAGCGTATCGGCATCCTTCTCGACTGGGATAGAAGCCTTCGCCTCATGCAGGGTTTCAGCCGGCAACTGTGCCAGAGCCTCAGCCTGGCGAACCGACAGCCCTTCCTCGACAATCCGCTTGGCAAGACCGGCAGGATCGGCAGCGCTCACCAGGGCGCGGGCATGGCCCGCCGACAAGGCGCCGTCAACCAGCATGTCGCGGATCACATCCGGCAGCTTCAGCAGCCGCAGCGTATTGGCGACATGGCTGCGGCTCTTGCCTATGACCTGGCCGAGATCAGCCTGCGTGTAGCTGTGGTCGTCGATCAGCTGCTGATAGCCAAGCGCTTCCTCGACCGGGTTGAGATCGGTGCGCTGCACGTTCTCGATGATCGCCAGCTCAAGCGCCGTGCGGTCGTTGACATCGCGCACGATCACCGGAATTTCGGTCAGCCCGGCCCGCTGCGCTGCGCGCCAGCGGCGTTCGCCGGCAATGATCTCATAGCGGCCCTGCTGGCCAACGGCTGGTCGCACGACCACCGGCTGGACGACGCCATGTTCGCGAATGGACTGCGCAAGATCCGTGAGTTCGGCTTCACCGAAATGACGCCGTGGGTTCTTCGGATTTGGCGTCACGAATTCGATCGGCACGTGCCTGTCCGAAAATACCGGCTGCTGCGCCGGCGTCGCGGGCTTGTCGATTTCGCCTATGAGGGCAGCCAGTCCGCGTCCAAGCCGTTTCTTCGAAAGATCTTCACTCATCACTTTTCCAGATTATTTCGATATCGAATCGTTTCACGCCGCACGCAATTTGCGTTCCTGGCGAATGACTTCGGAAGCGAGTTGCAGATAGGCCTGACTGCCGGAGCATTTCAGGTCGTAGAGAATTGCCGGCTTGCCATGCGACGGCGCCTCCGAAACGCGAACATTGCGGGGAATAACCGTCTCATAGACTTTCTCACCCATATGCGCGCGCACATCCTCAACCACCTGATTGGCGAGATTGTTGCGGCCGTCATACATCGTCAGCACAATACCCTGGATCGTCAGCGAGGGGTTGATCGACTGACGGACCTGCTCGACCGTTTCCAGCAGCTGGCTGAGACCCTCCAGCGCAAAGAACTCGCATTGCAGCGGCACAAGTACCGAATCGGCCGCTGCCATCGAGTTCAGCGTCAGCAGGTTCAGCGACGGCGGGCAGTCGATCAGGACATAGGAGAATTTGTTTGTGCGCTCTGCAGAAGCGCGAACCGCATTGCGCAAGCGCAACACGCGGTCCGGCGCACCGGCGATTTCCATTTCCACACCGAGAAGGTCCAGTGTCGAGGGAACGATCGATAACCCAGGCACCGCAGTCTGGACCGCAGCCTCGTCCAGCGTCATCGCGCCTGTCAGCACATCATAGGACGATACGCTTCGTTCGCGGCGATCGATACCCAACCCGGTGCTGGCATTACCCTGAGGGTCGAGGTCTACAATGAGAACCTGCTCGCCGATCGCGGCAAGCGCGGTCGCCAGATTGATTGCGGTGGTCGTCTTGCCGACGCCGCCTTTCTGGTTTGCTATCGTGATTATGCGGGGTCCGGTCATCATGATCATTTCTGGAATGAACCTATCGCCCAATTTCATTTAAACCCGGCGCAGATTCCGTATTTCAAGAACGACGCTCTGCGGATCGACTACACTTTGATGTTCTATCAGGTCGAACACCCACAGTTTAGCGCTTTCTTCGATCTCCGTGCGGTAATCCCGCCCTTTGTGAAAAAGCGCCTTTGCACCGTTTGCAAGCCAAGGCTCTGCGAAACCCAGAAGCACATGCAAAGGGGCAAGCGCCCTGGCTGTGACCACCTCGACATCGCGAATCTTATCATAAGTGTCTTCGATTCGCTTGGCATGGATACGCGCCGGCAGGCCGAATTCACCGACAATTGCCTGCAGGAACGAGGTTTTCTTGCGGTTGCTTTCCACGAGATCGATGCTGGCACCGTCTCTGTCCATAAGCAAAAATCCCATAACAAGGCCTGGAAAGCCGCCTCCAGACCCCAGATCAACCCAGTTTTTCGCATCCGAATCAAGACGTGCAAGTTGCGCGCTGTCCAAAACATGCCTGTTCCAGACATCATTCAGCGTGGACGGCGCCACCAGATTTATTCGCTGCGCCCATCTCCGGAACTGCGTCTCGAAGGACAACAAGCGCTGAGAGGTTTCACGTGAAACAGGGCCTGCCACGCGAAGAAGTTCTTCAAATGCTCCAGAATTCACGCGGCACCCTTCTTTAGCGCGCTGCTTTCCGCGTGGCGAATGTGAGAAACGATTATAGCCAGCGCTGCGGGAGTCATTCCATCAATGCGTTGGGCGTCCGCGACAGAGCGCGGACGCCGTTCGCGCAGTTTCTGCTTAAGCTCGTTCGAAAGGCCGGGCACGCTATCGAATCCGAGATCGGAAGGAATCAACCGTTCCTCTTCGCGGCGGATTTGTATTGCGTCGCTACACTGGCGATCCAGATAAACTGCATATCGCGCTTCTATCTCAAGCGCCTCGGCTGCGCCGGAGTCGACTTCCCTGAGCTCCGGCCAAACCTCCGCCAGGCGATCAAGCGTCATGTCGGGGTATGAAAGAAGATCATAGGCCGACCTGCGGACACCGTCCATGTTGACAGCCAGACCATGCCGGCGTGCCTCGTTTGGCGTAATCTCGATGGATTGCGCAAGATTACGTGCTCGGGAGAGAGCATCAGAGACGACTCCGAAACGTTGAGCCCTACCGTCACTGACAATCCCCAATTGCAAACCTTTTGGCGTCAGGCGCTCATCGGCATTGTCAGCACGCAGCGAAAGCCTGAACTCCGCCCGCGACGTAAACATTCGGTAGGGTTCGCTGATACCGCGACTAGTGAGATCGTCGATCATCACGCCAATATAGGCCTCGGTACGGCTGAATATGACCTCGCCGTCGCCCGCGGCTCTGCGTGCGGCATTCAATCCCGCAACCAAACCCTGGGCCGCAGCTTCTTCATAGCCTGTGGTACCGTTGATCTGACCAGCCAGAAACAGACAACGTACACGCTTTGTCTCAAGCGTCTGTTCCAGCTCGCGCGGGTCGACATGGTCATACTCGATGGCATAGCCAGGCTGAAGCATCACAGCCTCTTCAAGACCCGGGATTGTCTTCAGCAACTCCAGCTGCACATCCTCAGGCAAAGAGGTCGAAATGCCATTGGGATAAATGGTATCGTCGTCCAGGCCTTCCGGCTCTAGAAATATCTGATGGCCCTCGCGATCGCCAAACTTGACGATCTTATCCTCGATGGATGGGCAGTAACGCGGACCGATCCCTTCTATGGATCCCGAATACATTGCGGATCGACCGAGATTCTTTCGAATGACGTCATGAGACTGTGCTGTCGTGCGCGTAATCCCGCAATCGATCTGGCGATTGACGATCTTGTCCGTCATCAGGGAGAACGGCACCGGCTGGTCATCCGCAGCCTGCATGTCGAGGCCAGACCAATCGATCGTCCGTCCATCCAGCCGGGGAGGAGTACCAGTTTTCAGTCGCCCCAGGCGGAAACCTGCCCGGGTCATGGTTGCCGACAAGCCAACCGACGCCTGCTCATTCATGCGACCGGCAGGAAACTTTCGCTCACCGATATGGATTAAGCCGCGCAAGAATGTGCCTGTCGTGAGTACGACTGCGCTGCAGCGAAGCTTACGGCCATCCGCCAACTGCACGGCTTTAATGCCGCCATCATCCATATCAAAGTCAAAAACCTCGCCTTCGATAACCGAAAGATTGGGCTGCTCCTGAATCGCCGACTGCATGGCCAGCCGATAAAGTTTGCGATCAGCCTGCGTCCTGGGGCCGCGAACCGCCGGACCTTTCTTTCGGTTGAGAAGCCTGAATTGGATACCGGCCGCATCGGCCACGCGTCCCATCAGCCCATCGAGCGCATCAATTTCCCGAACCAGATGCCCCTTGCCAAGACCACCAATCGCCGGATTGCAGGACATGACGCCGATGGTGTCAGCGCAAAGCGTGACCAATGCTGTCTTCGCACCGGCGCGCGCCGATGCGCTCGCGGCTTCACAGCCGGCGTGTCCACCGCCAACAACGATCACGTCGTAGCTATTGTCCATTGCACTGCTCCAGAATGCGGAAACCCATGTTTGCATTCGACCAATCTGTCAAGGGAAAGACGCAGGCGCGCAATAATGTTTCACGTGAAACAGGGTTCGTCTACCGAGGCGTGTTTCACGTGAGTCACGCAGCGGCATATGTTTCACGTGAGTCACTTCCCTATACAGAATTGCGAGAATATCACATCCAGCAGATCCTCGGGATCCACAGCGCCTGAAATTCTGCCCAGGCGATCTGACGCCAAACGGAGGTACTCAGAGCGAAGTTCCAGATCTGCGGCTGGCAGGCTGCTGCAGCTTCGCAGGAAATCCGCCGTGGCGCGCAACAATTCCACATGCCTTTGCCTGGATGGCAGTATATCGCCGGCGGGGCCAATCTCGACGACTGCGCGATCGGAAAGAAGCGCAAGCAACGCGACGATCCCTTCACCAGTCTCGGTCGAGACGAGAATGTCGTACGCATTTCCTTCAATATGATCCTTCGAGAGATCCGCCTTCGTACCAATACGAATCGAGCCGGGGGGTATCTCATCAGCCCCAAGCCGCTTGGGATCACCAAGATCCTCCAGATAAAGCACGGCGTCTGCAGCGGATATCTTTTGCCGAGCCTTCTCAATGCCAATCAACTCGACTTTTCCGGACGTCTCGCGAATACCGGCCGTGTCGGTAAGCCGGACTTTAACGCCGTCCAGTTCGAGCGCGACCTCCACAAGGTCGCGCGTCGTCCCGGGTTCATCGGTGACGATCGCCACGTCCCGTCGCGCCAAAGCATTAAGAAGGCTTGATTTTCCAGCGTTCGGTGCCCCGACTATGACCACGTCATAGCCATCCCTGATGATTTCGGCCTTCCGAAAACCCTGCAGATGTAGCTCGATCTCTTCGATCATCAAATCGATATCGGCCCAAACGGCCGACGAAACCGAGCCCGGTACGTCGCTTTCGTCGGAGAAATCCATCTCCGCTTCGATCATCGCTCGATCATGGATCAAGCGCGTGCGCCAGGCCTGATAGAGTTCGCTCTGGCGTCCCTCGCTGTTCAGTACCGCAAATCGCCGTTGCGCTTCAGTCTCTGCGGAGACCAGATCGGCCAGGGCTTCTGCCTCGACAAGATCGACTTTACCGTTGAGAAAGGCGCGCCGCGTGAATTCGCCCGGCTCCGCCTGTCGAAATCCGTCGAGTTCTCCTATCGCTTGCATCATGGCCGAGACCACTGCGCGTCCGCCGTGGACGTGAAATTCGGCAGAATCCTCGCCTGTGAAGCTCTTCGGCCCGGGAAAGAAAAGGGAAATCCCGCTGTCGAGTACCGATCCATCCCGCGACCGGAATTTTCCATAATGCGCAAAGCGCGGTTTCGGCACGCTTCCGTTGATCGTTTCGAGGGCGAATCGAGTCTTTGGGCCGGTAATTCGGATAATGGCTATTCCCGACGGCAGATGGCCACTGGAAAGCGCAACGATCGAGTCCTGGAATATCATTGCCTGCCTTCCTTATGCGCCGTAGGCTTCAAAAAATCCTCTCGCATCGAATTGTGGTTCCGTGAATCTTCCTGCTGAAAACCTGTTATCGAACGAAACCAGCCCGTACCTTTGTCAGCACAGCGGCAATCCCGTACATTGGCGGGCCTGGTCGCCACAATCCTTGGACGAAGCCAAACGATTGCAGAGGCCTATCCTGCTTTCGGTCGGCTACGCCGCCTGTCACTGGTGTCACGTGATGGCGCACGAGAGCTTCGAAAGCGAAGATGTCGCCGCCGTCATGAACCGGCTGTTCGTCAATATCAAGGTTGATCGCGAGGAACGGCCCGACATCGACCAGATCTATATGGCGGCTCTTACCGCTATGGGCGAGCAGGGCGGCTGGCCGCTCACCATCTTCCTGACGCCAGACGCCAAGCCGTTCTGGGGCGGCACATACTTCCCGAAGGAGCCGCGCTATGGCCGGCCTGGTTTCATCCAGGTTCTTGAGGCCGTGGACAAGGCCTGGCGCGAGAAACAGCAAAGCCTTACCGAAAGCGCCAACAAACTGACGGATCACGTCGAGGCGAGGCTTGCAGCCAACCACGCATCCTCCTCAATCGACGGCACTCCCCTGACAACGCTCGCCGACGGCATCTACGGCATGATCGACCATCAAGCCGGTGGGCTACGCGGCGCGCCGAAGTTTCCCAATGCGCCCTTCATACAGACGCTATGGCTAAGCTGGCTGCGGAACGGAAATGAAATGCACCGCGACGCGGTTGTCTCCAGCCTGGAACACATGCTGCGTGGCGGCATCTACGATCATGTCGGCGGCGGGCTGGCGCGCTATTCGACAGACGGCGACTGGCTGGTGCCGCATTTCGAGAAGATGCTCTACGACAATGCTCAATTGCTGCGCATGGCCAACTGGGCCTTTGCCGAAACCGGAAATGAATTGTTCCGGATACGAATCGAAGAAACCGTTGCCTGGCTCCTGCGCGAAATGACCGTCGAGGGCGGTGGTTTTGCGTCGAGCCTGGATGCGGATAGCGAAGGTGAGGAAGGGCTTTTCTACACCTGGGACAGAACCGAGATCGAAAGCACGCTCAGAAACGATTCATCTTTGTTTTTCAATAACTTCACTCTTGCCTCCCCGTCAAACTGGGAAGGCAAGCCGATCATCTGTCAAACCCCGGCGCAAAGCCACGATGCCATTGCACACCGCGCGGAAGTCGATGCGATCAAACTCGGGCTTTTGACTTCACGGGAACGACGCATTCGTCCCGGCCGTGACAACAAGGTGCTGGCCGATTGGAACGGCCTTGCCATTACAGGGCTTGCCGAGGCGGGCCGCGCTTTGTCTCGCCCGGACTGGATCGCGGCAGCTGCGAGAGCCTTCGGGTTCATAGCAGGGCACGCGGACGCTGATGGCCGACTGCCACATTCCATACTTGGCGAACGCAAACTCTATCCTGCGCTGTCGAGCGACTATGCCGCCATGGCCAATGCAGCGGTTTCGCTGTTTGAGGCAACCGGTGAGGTCGCTTACATCGAACGGGCAAGGTCTTTTCTCGATCAGCTGGACCGATGGTATGCCGACAGCGCCGGCAACGGCTATTACCTGACGGCATCGGACAGCACCGATGTCCCGATCAGAATCCGCGGTGACATCGACGAGGCAATCCCCTCGGCAACCGGCCAGATCATCGAGGCGATGATCAGGGTGGCGGATGCCGGCGGTGACGTACAACTCCAGGAAAAGGCCTGGCGCGCTGCAGAACATGCAGCCGGCCGCGCTTCACGCCAGCAATATGGCCAGGCCGGAATCGTCAATGCCTGCGCGCTGGTGATCAGCCCGATCAAGCTCGTCATCATCGATGATCTGACTGATCCGAAATTTATTCCGGTGGCGAATCGATGGCCGGATCCCAGGCGCGTCGACCTCGTCATTCCCGTCGGCGCCGAAGACAGCCTGCCAAGCCTGCCTGGCGGTGCCTATCCGCCAACGACAAAGGCCGGCGCATTTCTATGCACCGGCCCCGTCTGTCTTCCGATTATTACCGACCCTGATGAACTAGCGCGGGCCTTGCGTCCGAAACGATGAAGCCGATCAGGTATTCATCGAGTCGAAGAAATCGGTGTTCGTCTTGGTCTGCTTGAGCTTGTCGATGAGGAATTCGATCGCGTCGGTCGTTCCCATCGGCGCCAGAATGCGGCGCAGGACGAATATCTTCTGGAGATCCTGCTTGGCGACCAGCAGGTCTTCCTTGCGCGTACCGGACTTGAGGATATCCATCGCCGGGTAGATGCGCTTGTCGGCGACCTTGCGGTCGAGCACGATTTCCGAGTTGCCCGTACCTTTGAACTCTTCGAAGATGACTTCGTCCATGCGGCTGCCGGTATCGATCAGCGCGGTTGCGATAATCGTCAGCGAGCCGCCTTCCTCGATGTTACGCGCAGCACCGAAGAAGCGCTTGGGGCGCTGCAGGGCGTTGGCGTCGACACCGCCGGTCAGAACCTTGCCGGATGACGGCACGACGGTGTTGTAGGCGCGGCCAAGGCGCGTGATCGAATCGAGAAGGATGACCACGTCGCGGCCATGCTCGACCAGGCGCTTTGCCTTTTCGATGACCATTTCGGCGACCTGAACGTGACGCACCGCCGGCTCGTCGAATGTCGAGGAAACGACCTCGCCCTTCACCGAACGCTGCATGTCGGTCACTTCTTCCGGCCGCTCGTCGATCAGGAGAACGATCAGATAGCATTCCGGATGATTGGTGGTGATGGAGTGGGCGATGTTCTGAAGCAGCACGGTCTTACCGGTGCGCGGCTGCGCGACGATCAGGGCGCGCTGGCCCTTGCCGAGCGGCGCCACGAGATCGATGACGCGCGGCGAGATATCCTTGGTGGTCGGGTTCTCGACTTCCATCTTCAGGCGCGCCGTCGGGTAGAGCGGCGTCAGATTGTCGAAATGAATCTTGTGCCGGATCTTTTCCGGATCGTCGAAATTGATCGTGTTGACCTTGAGAAGCGCGAAATAGCGTTCGCCTTCCTTGGGGCTGCGGATCGGACCCTCGACCGTATCGCCGGTCTTCAGCGAAAACCGCCGGATCTGCGAAGGTGAGATGTAGATATCGTCCGGGCCCGGCAGATAGTTGGCATTTGCGGAGCGAAGGAAACCAAAACCGTCCTGCAGCACTTCCACGACGCCGTCACCGATGATCTCGATGTCCTGCGCCGCGAGCTTCTTAAGAATGGCGAACATCAGCTCCTGCTTGCGCATGACGCTGGCGTTCTCGACCTCGAGCGTTTCGGCGAACGCAATGAGATCGGTCGGTTTCTTGTTCTTGAACTCCTGGAGTTTCATTTCCTGCATAGACGGACTCTGAATTGGATAAAGGGGAAAAATATCGGCGAATGCGATGGGCGCCGGGCGCGGTCAAGGTGAAAGTGGGGACGGCGCATGGCGGGAAGGAAGACCTGTCTTTTATCCGGCTGTCCGGCAAAGAGCAAGGTACGATTTCATGGGATCGAAGCGGTCAGAATGGCTTCACGATGACGAGAATGACGATAATTATCATCAAGACCGTCGGAATCTCGTTGATCATCCGCCAATGGCGCGCCGGTTTGGTGTTTCGGTCCTCGGCGAAACGGCGAACCGCACCAGCGAGATAGCCATGCACGCCCGACAGGGCGACAACCGCAGCGATCTTGGCATGCAGCCAGCCACCCGAGAAGCCAAAGCCTTTCCAGGCAAGCCACAGGCCGAATACCCAGGTAATGATCATCGCCGGATTGATGATCGCGCGCAGCAGACGCCGCTCCATTACCTTGAAGGTTTCCGACTGGACGGAACCAGGTTCGGCGTCGACGTGATAGACGAACAGCCGCGGCAGGTAGAGCATCCCGGCCATCCACGAGATGACGGCAATCACGTGCACGGCCTTGGCCCAGAGATAGAGATTTTCCGGGGCGAAATAGAACAGCAATCCCGTCAGAACGGCGAAGATGCCGATCGCTATCCCCGCCCGCTTCATCACCTGCCCACCGCTCGGCGAAACTTTTTCGCTTTCAGCACTCATTGCCCTGAAAAGCTCCTGACTTGCCGGATCATTGCCTCGACATGTTCGATAGGCGTTTCCGGCGTAATACCATGGCCAAGGTTGAAGATCAGCGGCCCAGTGCCCAATGCCTTCAGGATAGCGTCCACGCCCTCGGAGAGGGCCCGCCCGCCGGCTACGAGCCGCAATGGATCGAGGTTGCCCTGCACAGCCCCACCGGCCTGTAGGGACTGCGCCTGGGACAGCGGAACCGTCCAATCCAGTCCGAGACCTGTGACGCCCGTCTTTTCGCGGTATGTGGAATAGCGGTGGCCGGCACCCTTCGGGAATCCGATGATCGGAACATCGGGATAGACCGCGCGTACCTTCTCCACGATTTCCGCAACCGGCCTGATGCAGAACGCTTCGAAACAGGCTTCATCGAGAACGCCTGACCAACTGTCGAATATCTGGACGACGTCCACGCCGGCTTCGATCTGTTTGATGAGGTACCTGGCCGAATAGTCCGAGAGGATCGACAGCAAGCGTGTCATTGCCTCCGGCTCTCGATAGGCGAAAAGCCGGCTCGGTGCCTGATCGGGTGTTCCATGGCCGGCGATCATATAGGTCGCAAGCGTCCACGGCGCGCCGCAAAAGCCGATCAATGTGGTTTGTTCAGGGAGTTCGGTGCGAAGATGTTTTACCGTCTCGTAGACCGGCTTCAGATGGTCATGGAAATTCGATCCGTCAAGGTTTGCGATCTCGGATGCCGTGATCGGCGTCATCAGCGGTCCTCGTCCTTCCTCGAAGCGAAGGTCGCGGCCAAGCGCATGAGGCACGACGAGGATGTCGGAGAACAGGATCGACGCATCAAAGCCAAAACGGCGGATCGGCTGCAATGTCACTTCCACTGCGAAGTCCGGATTGTAGCAGAGATCGAGGAAGCTTCCGGCCTTCTTCCTGAGCTCCCTGTACTCGGGAAGATATCGGCCAGCCTGCCGCATCATCCAGAGCGGAGGCGGAGAAGCTGTCTCGCCTTTCAGGACGTCCAGCATGACGCGTTGCGCAGGCATAGAGCGTTATCCTCCCAGCTCTTTCTATAAATATAAATTCTATGAAAAGAGTCTTCTGATTCTTAGACTCTGTTGGAATCGGGAATTGCGACTTATCCCCGAACGGGCCTCCGCAACCAGAAAGCATATTGTCGCGCCAATTTCGATGTAAATTGGAAAACTCTGGGGACGAATAGATTTCAGCTAGGAATTACAAAGCCTTGATAGGCTGAAAATTTCAGGGCACCGACAATCCTTTGAGGCTTGTTCGACTTATCCCCATAACCCTCCTTGCCGCGAAAACGAAACAGACAGCAGGGCGAATTGTGGACAAGCTGGCTTCTGATACAGTCCGCTCTGGCCGAGAGGGGCAAACGCCCTGCTTATCCACATTTGACCACAGAACCGGGCGCGCCTTGTGAATAAACCCCAGAGCTTCTTCCATCTCCACCTGATTTCGGACGCTACCGGCGAGACGCTGCTGGCAGCGGGGCGCGCGGCGTCGGCGCAATACAAGGACGCAAGGGCGATCGAGCACATCTACCCGCTCATCCGCACCGACAAGCAACTGATGAAGGTGTTCGAGGATATCGAGGAGGAGCCCGGCATCGTGCTCTACACGCTTGTCGACCAGAACCTTGCCGGCCAGATCGATGCGCGCTGCGCCGAAATGGGCCTGCCTTGCGTTTCCGTGCTGGAGCCGGTGCTTGCCGTTTTCCAATCCTATCTTGGCACGCCGGCCGGCCGGCGCGTCGGCGCGCAGCATGTGCTGGACGCCGAATATTTCCGCCGCATCGATGCGCTCAATTTCACCATGGAACATGATGACGGCCAGCTGCCCGGCGACGTCGATGAGGCTGACGTCGTCCTTATAGGCATATCGCGGACGTCCAAAACGCCGACCAGCATCTATCTGGCCAATCGCGGCATAAAGACTGCCAACATTCCGATTGTTCTCGGCGTGCCGCTGCCGGAGAACCTGGCTGAAGCCAAGAAACCGCTCATCGTCGGCCTGGTTGCCACTGCCGAGAGGGTCTCGCAGGTCCGTCAGAATCGGGTGCTCGGCACGACCACCGGCTACGATTCGCAAGACTATGTCGATCGGGCGTCAATTACCGAAGAACTCGCCTATGCACGGCAGATCTGCACGCGCCACAACTGGCCGATGATCGATGTCAGCCGCCGTTCCATCGAGGAAACGGCGGCCGCAATCGTTGCCCTGCGCGGCAAGACGCGCTAGTCGAAGCGCGACCTTCACTTCGACCGAGGTTTGCATGGCAGCGAAAATCATACTGGCTTCGGCAAGCCCGTTCCGGAAGGCGCTTCTGGCCAATGCCGGCATCGAATTCACCGCAATTCCGGCCGATGTCGACGAGAGGGCGCTTGAGGCGCCGCTCGAAGGAACAGGTGCGACGCCCGAAGACGTCGCGTCGATCCTGGCAGAAGCCAAGGCGATCAATGTCAGCGAAAGCCACCCCGGGGCACTCGTGATCGGCTGTGACCAGACGCTTTCGCTGGGCGACCGTGTTTTCCATAAACCCCGCGACAAGGAAGACGCGCGCCGCCATCTGCTCGATCTTTCCGGCAAGACGCATCAGCTCAACAGCGCCGTCGTGCTGGTGCGCGATGGCGAAACGCTATGGCGTGACGTCAGCATCGCGCGGCTGACCATGCGCAAGCTCGATCCCGCCTTTATCGGCCGCCACCTGGCGAGCGTCGGCGACAAGGCGCTGGCAAGCGTCGGTGCCTATCAGATCGAAGGCGAAGGCATCCAGCTCTTCGAAAAGATCGACGGCGACTATTTCACCATTGTCGGCCTGCCGCTGCTGCCGCTTCTGGCGAAGCTTCGCGAACTCGGAGCGATCGATGGCTGATCGCACTGTTAAAGCGTTCGTGTGCGGTCATCCGATCGCCCATTCGCGTTCGCCAAAAATCCATGGCTATTGGCTTAGGCAATACGGGATCGCCGGTTCCTACGATGCTATCGACGTGTCCTCGCAGAAATTCGAAAGCTTCTTGGGCGAACTGAAAGAAAGCGGCTTTGCCGGCGGCAATGTCACCATCCCGCACAAGGAAGCAGCGTTTCGCCTTGTCGGCCGGCGAGACAACGCCGCGGAAGAGATCGGAGCGGTCAACACGCTGTGGTTCGAGGACGGTCTGCTTTGCGGTACCAATACGGATGCGCATGGCTTTGCCGCCAATCTCGATGACTATGCGCCAGGTTGGGCGAAAGCCGGAACCGCAGTGGTGCTGGGCGCCGGCGGAGCATCCCGCGCGGTCATTCACGCGCTGAAGCAAAGCGGAATTCGCGATATCCGCGTCGTCAATCGAACGGTCGAACGCGCGGTCGAACTGGCAGATCATTTCGGCAAGGCCGTCTCGGCCCACCCCTTTGCGGCGGTCGATGAACTGCTCGCCGATGCCGGGCTTCTGGTCAACACGACAGCGCTCGGCATGCATGGCAATGCCGAAATCCCGGTCGATCCGTCCCGGCTGCCGGACCATGCCATAGTCACCGACATCGTCTATGTGCCTCTGGAAACGCCCTTGCTTGCTGCCGCGCGGGCTCGCGGACTGAAAACCGTCGACGGCCTCGGCATGTTGCTGCATCAGGCGGTTCCGGGTTTTGAGCGCTGGTTCGGCGTCAGGCCAACGGTCACGCCGGAACTGCGCGGCCTCATCGTTTCGGATCTGGGTGCCAAATGATCGTGCTGGGATTGACCGGGTCGATCGGCATGGGCAAGTCGACCACCGCAAGGATGTTCGCCGATGCCGGCGTTCCGGTGCATGACTCCGACGAAACCGTCCATCGCCTTTATGCCGGAAAGGCCGCACCCCTGGTAGAGGCGGCGTTTCCCGGAACGGTAAAGGACGGCGTTGTCGACCGCACGCTGCTCGCGCGTCAGGTTCTGGGTGACGCGGAAGCGCTGAAGAAGATCGAGACGATCATCCATCCACTGGTGCGCGCCGATGCCGACGCCTTTCTGGCTAGGCACCGCGCGGCCGGAGTGCCGCTGGCGGTGCTCGATATTCCACTGCTGTTCGAGACCGGCGGCCGCAATCGTGTCGACAAGGTAGCGGTGGTGACCGCACCGCCGGATATACAGCGGCAACGCGTGCTTGCCCGGCCCGGCATGACCGAGGAAAAATTCGCCAGCATTCTGGCAAAACAGGTGCCGGATGCCGAGAAACGCAGCTTGGCCGATTTCATCATCGACACAGGCCAGGGCCTGGAAGTCGCGAAAAAATCGGTCGAAGAAATTATCGCCACGCTAACCAAGGAAATGCCGGGACAGCCAGCAGCCTGACCTTGCCGGGATTTTCGGTCGGGGCCATGCTTGGTCAAGGAGTGGTGATTCGAATGCGCGAGATCATTTTCGATACGGAAACCACGGGCCTCGATTCCCGCGAGGACCGCATCATTGAAATCGGCGGTGTCGAGCTCATCAACCGCTTCCCGACCGGCAAGACCTTTCACGTCTTCATCAATCCGCAAGGACGCGCCGTTCACGCCGAGGCGCTGGCTGTCCACGGCATCAGTAATGAAAGATTGGCCAACGAGCCGGCTTTTCCGGAAATTGCTGAAAAGTTCATGGAATTTATCGAAGGCGCCAAGCTGGTCGCCCACAACGCCAATTTCGACATGGGCTTCATCAATGCCGAGTTTGCCCGCCTCGGCCAACCGGCGATCGGTTCGGACCGTGTCATCGACTCGCTGGCATTGGCGCGGCGCAAGCACCCGATGGGACCGAATTCGCTCGACGCACTCTGCCGGCGCTACGGCATCAACAACAGCCACCGCACGTTTCACGGCGCCTTGCTCGATTCGCAGCTTCTGGCTGAAGTCTATATCGAGCTCATCGGCGGCAAGCAGACAGCCCTTGTTCTGGACGCGGGCATGGAAACAAGGTCGGACGCCACGACCGAAATTCAGATCGAGATTTCTATCGCGCCGCGTCCCGAACCTTTGCCGCCCCGCCTGACGGACGCCGAACGTGCCGCGCATATGCGGCTGATCGCCGATCTCGGCGAAAAAGCCATCTGGCAAAATTTCCAAGAGAATTGAAAAACAGAGCTGAAAACGAAAAAACCCGGCGCAAGGCCGGGTTTTTCAATTGGTTTCGCTGAAGAAATCAGCTGACCTGGACTTTGGCGGCAGCCTGGTCCTCGGCCATCTTCTGCTGGAACATCTGCGCGAAATCGATCGGGTCGAGCATCAGCGGCGGGAAGCCGCCATTGCGCGTTGCGTCGGCGATGATCTGGCGGGCAAACGGGAACAGCAGGCGCGGGCATTCGATGAACAGGAGCGGCAGCATGTGCTCCTGCGGGAAACCTTCGATCTTGAAGACGCCGCCATAGACGAGCTCGACATTGAACAGCACGTCCTTGTCGAAGGCAGCCTTGGCCGTCAGCGACAGGTTGACGTCGAATTCCTTGTCCGAAAGCGGATTGGCGTTGACGTTGACATTGATGGCGATGCCGGGAGCCTTGTCGCGGCCGCGCAGCGAATTCGGCGCGCCGGGGCTTTCGAAGGAAAGGTCCTTCACATACTGGGCAAGCACGTTCAGCGAAGGCTGCACGCCGTTGTTGCCGTTTCCGTTGCTCACAGCGCCCGCGGCGTCATTGTCGTTCTTGGCCATGAGCCATGATCCTCTTTGCTTCAGCCGCCCGGCGGCCCGGATTGAAATCGTGCGTTGGCTAGCATGGTGTTCTTGCCAACACAAGTTTTTGCCGGTTTCAGGCTGTTTGGCGGATCAATCGTCGCCGATCTGCCGCCACGGCGAGCGTGGATCGGGGCCTTTGGTGTAATCGTCTTCGTCGAGATCGATGGTCTTCTCGCGCCTGCCGTCCCGAGGGAAACCACCCATTCTGCCGAAATCCGTCGAAAAATTAACCCGACGATTGAGAAAGCGCCAGCCGAGGTCACGGATCGGCGGAACAAACAGCAATATACCGACGATATCCGTCACGAAGCCCGGAATGAGCAGCAGAAGGCCGGCAACCAGGATCATCACGCCATGGGCGAGGGTACGGCTGGGGTCGCGCCCGGCCTCGATTTCGGCGCGAATACGCGCCAGAACGCTGAAACCCTGATAGCGCATCAGCATGCCGCCGGCGATTCCGGTGGCGATGGTAAGCCCCAGAGTGGGCAGAACGCCGATCTGGCGCCCGACGACCACGAAACCGGCGATTTCGATCAGGGGGAGCAGAAGAAGAAACAAAGGAATGAGGGAAACCCGCACGTGCCCGCCAATATTAAGGTTGCATCAAAATGCCCAGCACCGGATGCTGGCACATTATACGATAGATAGGTATGCATGCCTTTGATTTGAATGATGGCGACATGCGTTCTATATGCATGGATTGAAGCGCGGAATGCGGCGAAACGGCGGTGTTGCCGGCCGAAGACAAAGGACTAGTGGCGAAAGACATGGAATTTTTCGATTTCGGCACGATATTTTTTCTGATCGCGGCTGTCGTGATCTTCTTTCAGCTGCGCAATGTGCTCGGCCGCCGCACAGGCAATGAGCGTCCGCCCTTCGACCCCTATACGGCCGGGCGGACCCGCAGCGACAAGGACGCCTCGGCGAAACCTGAAAATGTCGTTTCCCTGCCGCGCAAACGGGTTTCCGCAGACAATGACGAAGCCTATGTGGCAATCGACGCCTTCGCCAAGCCCGGCACGGACCTGAACAAGGGCTTGCGCGCGATCAAGGACGGCGACCAGACCTTTGAGCCGAAAACCTTCGTCGATGGCGCCAAGATGGCCTATGAGATGATCGTGATGGCCTATGCCGATGGCGACCGCAAGACGTTGAAAAACCTGCTTTCGCGCGAAGTCTATGATGGCTTTGTCGCCGCGATTTCCGACCGCGAAGGGCGCTCGGAAAAGATCCAGTCGTCCTTCGTCGGCATCGACAAGGCCGATATCGTCTCGGCCGAGATGAAGAATGGCGAGGCGCATATCACGCTACGCATCGTCAGCGAGCTGATTTCGGCCACGCGCGACAAGGCCGGCGAGGTGATCGACGGCGATCCCGAGACTGTGGCCGAGGTCAAGGACGTCTGGACCTTCGCCCGTGACACCCGCTCGCGTGACCCGAACTGGAAGCTCGTCGCCACCGAAGAAGAAGACTGAGCCTTTTGCGGGAGCCGGGCCGGTGCCTTTGTCGCCTGTTTTCCGCATCGTCTCCTTCGACGAGCTGCCCGGCTGGGCAGATGACACTCAGGCGGACGCTTACACCGCCTTTCGCCGCTCGGCATTCCACGTCCTGAAAAAACCCTATCGAACGGGTTCGTTGGGCATCGACTTTTCGGCCTTCGAAGATGCCTATGCCGCAGCCCGAGCCGAAAGCTCTGGAAATGCCAGGGCTTTTTTCGAGCATCATTTCGTTCCGGCCCTGATCGTGCCGGATGACTCGGAAGCCGGTTTCGTCACCGGCTTCTACGAACCGGAAGTGGAAGCGTCTGCTAGCCGAACCGAAAAATTCAAGGTTTCGCTGCTGGCCCGGCCCGACGATCTTGTCGATATCGACGACGAAAACCGGCCCGCTGGCATGGACCCTCATCTCGCCTTCGGCCGTGAGACGCCAACGGGCCTTGTCGAATATTTCGATCGTCCCGCAATCGAGCAAGGTGCGCTGGCAGGCCGCGGGCTGGAAATCGCCTGGGTTGCCGACCCGGTCGACGCCTTCTTTATCCACGTCCAGGGTGCCGCCCGGCTTAACATGACCAACGGAGCGCTGCGCCGGGTCACCTACGCGGCAAAATCCGGTCAGAGATTTTCGGGACCGGGGAAAAAACTGGCCGATCTCGGCGAAATCCCGCTCGAACAGGTCACCATGCAGTCGATCCGGGCGTGGCTGGCCGCCAACCCGCACCGGGTCAGCGAAATCCTCTGGCAGAACCGGTCCTACATCTTCTTCCGCGACGCACCAGTTGATGAGCCGGAGCTCGGTCCGATAGCCGCGGCAAAAGTGCCGCTGACGCCGGGCCGCTCCGTTGCCGTCGACCGGCTGCTCCACACATTCGGCACGCCGTTCTTCATCAATGCACCGACGCTGACGGCCTTTGAAAAAAAACCCTTCTGCCGGCTGATGATCGCCCAGGACACCGGTTCGGCCATCGTCGGTGCGGCGCGTGGCGATCTCTTCGCCGGCTCGGGCTTCGATGCGGGTGAAATCGCCGGCGTGGTGCGCAACCGTGCTGATTTCTTCGCCCTCATCCCACGCGGTTTGATTGATGGGGCAGCATCTTGAGCGGGCGCGGCAAAAAACTCAGCGACGAGGACCGCGTCCTCTGGAACCTGGTCGCGCGCTCGGCCAAGCCGCTGAAGGGCAAAGTGGGCGTGCAAGAACCGTCACCGGAGCCGATGACCATGGAACAGGCGATGGCCATGGACAAACCGGTCGCCACGCCGGTGGCTCCAGCCCCCTCCAAGCCGCGCCAGACGGTCACACATTCCTTCGATGCTCCGACCCACGACAAGATCGCCAAGGGCCGTCTGCCAATCGAAGGCAGGGTCGATCTACACGGCCTGACGCAGGATCAGGCCTATTCGCTGCTGCTTTCCTTCCTGACCCGCGCCTATGCCGGCGGCGTGCGCTACGTTCTGGTCATCACCGGCAAGGGTTCGTCTTCCGGGGGCGAGGGCGTGCTACGCCGCGCCGTACCGGCCTGGCTGATGACACCGCCTTTTCGTATGTTCGTCAGCAGTCACGACCATGCCGCCCGCAACCACGGCGGCTCGGGCGCGCTCTACATAAGGCTGCGCCGCCATGCGGTGCCGAAATCATGACGCCGCTTGGTGAAAGGCTGCGTGCGCTGCGCGACGAAAGAGGCGTCAGCCAGAAGGAAATGGCCGCAGCCCTCGGCGTGAGTGCCGCCTATCTCTCCGCACTCGAGCATGGCAGGCGCGGAACCCCGACCTGGGCTCTGATCCAGAAGATCATCGGCTATTTCAACATCATCTGGGATGACGCCGAGGATCTGCAGCGTCTGGCCGAAACGTCGCATCCGCGCGTGGTGATCGATACGTCAGGGCTTTCCCCGGCTGCGACCGAACTCGCCAACCTGCTGGCCCGCTCCATAAACCGGATCGGCGAAGAGGATATCCTGAACCTCACCGCGCAACTGAAGGCCGCTCGCGGGCGGCGCCGCTGACACCGGGGTCAGTTAGGCTCAGAAAAGCGCCTGCAATTCCGGCAGCTTGTCGTTGACCAGCCAGCCGTAATAATTTTCTTCTGGAAACTTGGCTTCCTGGCCTTCGCTCTGGCGCTTCTGGTTTTCCGCTTTCAGCGCATAGGCGCGCGCTTCCGGGTTGCCGATATTGTACAAGGTCGCGGTTATTCCCGGATTCTTCGAAATGTCGAAGCCGGCAATATTGCGATAGGCGTCGATCGACGTTTTCACGACGGCGGCGACGTAAGGCAAAGTCAAATCCGGGTCCATGATCGTTTCATAGACCTGGCTCGGCCGCGCGGCATCGAGCTTCGGTAGCCCGGAGACACGGTGGACGAGATCGCTCACCTGAAGTGCGGTCAGCGGATTGAGTTGGCCGAGACCAAAAGTCTGGCCGGCATAGAATGGCTGGAAGAAGGTGGCGCTGAAACGGTCGTTGGGATAGCTCTTGCCACCCACCGTCTTGCCGCGGAACTGGCGGTTCCAGACGTTCTCGCGGCATTCCCACAGATCGTAGCTGTCGGTCTTGCTGGCGCAGCCGGCAAATTCGGGCCGCTGGATAAAGTCGGTGACGTCTTCGCCCTTGTAGGTGAAGCTGATGCCGTTGTTGAGATAGGCCGCCGCCTTCACATAATAGGTCTGCAGGCGGTCATAGGCGTCGACATTGTAGGTATGCTCGCCGACCAAGGCACCGACGATGTGCATCGGGTCGATCCTGTAGGCGGATGCGACCTCGCGGATCTTCGCGCGAAGTGCTGCGTCATTCTTGAACAGCGCATAGACCTTGCGGTACTTGGCGTCGAAGCTGGTCTTGCCGGCCTTGGTGCGCTTGGACGAGGCGCCCGGCACCGTCGGCTGTTCGGCGTTGCGGTTTCCCGGCGGCACAAGCGTTTGCGCTTGGGCTGGCAAGGCTAGGCAGGCCAGAACCGGAAACGCTAGAATAGACGAGATTTTCATGCGTTTCCGCAACCTTCGATAGCCATCAGTCCGGCAAATTAGAAAAAGCGCTCGACCGAGTCGAGCGCTTTTCCATTGTGTGGGACCTTTGGACCGATCCTTAAAGGATGAATCGCGACAAATCCGTGTTCCGCGACAGATCGCCGACATGCTTCTCGACATAGGCGGCGTCGATCTTCACCGAGGTGCCCGACTGATCGGGAGCGGTGTAGGAGATTTCGTCCAGCACGCGCTCCATCACGGTCTGCAGGCGCCGCGCGCCGATATTCTCGACGCTGGCGTTGAGGTCGACCGCAATTCCGGCCAGCGCATCAATCGCATCGTCGGTGAATTCGAGCGTCACGCCTTCGGTGCCCATCAGCGCGATATACTGCTTGATCAGGCTGGCCTCCGTCTCGGTCAGGATGCGCCGGAAATCATCCTTTTCCAGCGCCCGCAGCTCGACACGGATCGGCAGGCGGCCCTGAAGCTCCGGCAGGAGGTCGGATGGCTTGGAAACATGGAACGCGCCCGACGCGATGAACAGGATATGGTCGGTCTTCACCGGCCCATATTTGGTCGAAACCGTCGTGCCCTCGACAAGCGGCAGCAGGTCGCGCTGCACGCCTTCGCGGGACGGACCGCCGGAAATGTCGCTCCTGGCCGCGATCTTGTCGATCTCGTCGAGGAAGACGATGCCGTCATTCTCGGCCGATTCCAGCGCCTTGCGCACGACCTCGTCCTGGTCGAGCAGCTTGTCGGACTCATCGGCGATCAGCAGCTCGTAGGACTCCTTGACCGTGGTCTTGCGCGTCTTGGTCCGCGTCTGACCCATGGCCTTGGACAGCATGTCGTTGATGTTCATCACGCCGATATTGGCGCCGGGCATGCCCGGAATCTCGAAGCCCGGCATGCCGCCGGTTCCGGTGTCGGCAACCTCGACTTCGATCTCCTTGTCGTCGAGCTCGCCGTCGCGCAGCTTCTTGCGGAAGCTGTCGCGGGTGGCCGGGCTGGCCGTCTTGCCGACCAGCGCCTCAAGCACGCGCTCCTCGGCATTGAGATGCGCGCGGGCCTTGACGTCTTCGCGCATCTTTTCACGCACGATGCCGATCGCGGTCTCGACGAGGTCACGGATGATCTGCTCGACATCGCGGCCGACATAGCCGACTTCGGTGAACTTGGTTGCCTCGACCTTGATGAAGGGCGCGCCGGCCAGCCTTGCGAGACGGCGCGAAATCTCGGTCTTGCCGACGCCGGTCGGCCCGATCATCAAGATGTTCTTGGGCATCACCTCTTCACGCATGTTGCCTTCGAGCTGCTGGCGGCGCCAGCGATTGCGCAATGCGATGGCCACGGCGCGCTTGGCGTCCTTCTGGCCGATGATGAAACGATCGAGTTCGGAAACGATCTCGCGGGGGGAAAAATTTGACATATTGGATACTCGGTTTTGTTTTTGCTTATGTATGAGCCGGAAGCCGGCCCGCAAGGGCGTCCGGCAGCCGGGACAGAAGAGTGCGGCGCAGCGTATGCCAACCGGCGCTTAGCAGGAGCACCAGCGCACCGAGCACCAGCATGGTCAGTGGCACGACGCTGTCCGACAGTCCCGCCTTGACGACCAGCGAACCGAAGGCAAAGCCGGCATAGGACAGGCCCGAGACGAGAATGGCGCGCCTGTCGACCAGCACGGCGACGAATGCGAGGCCGATGAAGATCGCAAGGATGCTCCAGGCCGAAATGGCCTCGGGACCGCCTTGGCCGACCAGGCCGCTGACGAGCGGATGGACGATCAGCGGTGCTGCCAGCATATGCAGCCAGAAGGCGATGTCAGTGCGCCGGGTCTGGCGTTGCGGATCGCTCAGGTCGAAGCGCATGGCGAGCGCGAACACCGCAAGCCCGCAGACGAGCAGCAACGGCTTGGCGATCTGTGCAATGAGATCGGGAGCAGCGATGAAAACAAGCCCGACAGCGGCGGCAACCAGAGCCGCGACCCCGGCTGCCACGGTGATCGGCACACGAAAACGCCAGTAGTGCAGCGCAGTGGCGCCGGCAGTGACGAGCCCGGCCACGACGATTGGCCAGCCGGTATCGTCGGCAAACGCTGAACCGAAGCCCAGCCTCGGATCCAGGGCCAAGGCGACGGCCCCAAACACCGCTGCCGCGAAAGCCAGAAGCAGCACTATGCTCGGCAGCGCCATGCGCCGCTTGCGGGTGAAATATTCTGCGAGCAGCCAGTTCGCCACCGCGATGACGACGCACATGCCGACGCCGCCGATGAATTCGATGGAGAAGTAGCCCAGAGCGCCGAGGAACAGGCCGAGGCCGATCGTCACGAAGATATCGCTGAACCCGCTGATGAAACGGAACTTTTCGTCATCCTGCGGCTCGACGTCGAGGGCGGCGGTTCTGGTCTTTTCCAGATCGCGCAGCCCTTGCGCCTGTTCGGCCGTCACAAGGCCGCGTTCTATCGCCGCGAGCAGCGCTGCGTTCGAGATGAAAATGTCCGGCGATTTGGAAAGCGTGTTCATAGGTCTAGATGGCCCCCGCCTGCCACTGCTTGATCACCTCGAAAGGATGGACCAGCATGATTACGTTGAGTGTCAGATTGTCCCGGATGAGATAACCGACCCCGATTTCGAAGATCAGCGCCAGAACCACGATGCTCCATACGGGCAGGCGCCGCGCCATGACAAAGCCCAGCACCATCGCCAGCGTATCCGATACTGAATTGATGATGCTGTCGCCGTAATAGTCGAGCGAGATCGTGCCTTCCCGGTAGCGGTTGATGATGAAGTCGCTGTTTTCCAGGAGCTCCCAGGCGCCTTCCACGACAATGGCCAGCGCCAGCCTTATCCAGATCGAGCGTCCGGGCAGCACCAGCCAGGCAAGCGCATAAAACAGGAAGCCGTGGATGATGTGAGAGAAGGTGTACCAGTCGCTGATATGCTGCGAATTCTCGGAACTCTGCACGACACCGTGCCAGAGTTTCACATAGCCGCATTCGCAGATCGGCACGCGGCCCATCATATAGAGGATCACCGCCTGAGCGATGATCAGCGCTGCTGCGATCGTGACGCCAGCCTGCCAGGACAGGTGAAAAGCGTCTTTTTTCTGCCCTGCCGAAGCGGTCATGCGTCCTCGTTCCAGTCATCGGCGTCGATCGCCATCATCAGGGCCGGACCATAGATCGAGGTCCGTGTGTCGAAGGCGCGAAAACCTGCCTTCTCATAGGCGCGGATCGCTCTTGTGTTGGCCGGGTCAGGGTCGATGATCACGCGCGGCGTGCCTTCCTCGAACAGCTCTTCCACGAACTGCCGCAAAAGTGCCGAGCCATGACCCATGCCGACGAGCTCCGGCCTGCCGATCGAAAGATCGAGCCCAAGCGTGCCGAATGGCTGGTCCTGATAGGGATGGTCGTCCTCGAGATGCGGATCGTAGCTTTGCAGATAGCCGATCGGCTTGCCGTTCAGCTCAACAATCAGCGGTTCGACCGATATGCTGTCGATGTGCTCGCGGATCGAGGCGATCTCGTCTTCAGCATCGTCCCACCACTCGGCGACATGCGGTTGCCGCAGCCAGCCGGCGATCATCGGCAGATCTGCCTCGACCACCGGCCGGAAGCTGTAGCGGCGCTGCGCCTCAGGCGGCATCGAGCGTTTCGATGACGAAGCTGTGGTTGGTGTAGACGCAGATGTCGGCGGCGATCTCCATCGCCTTGCAGGCGATCTCCTCGGCGTCCTTGTCGGTGTCCATCAGCGCGCGGGCCGCGGCCAGCGCGTAATTGCCGCCCGAGCCGATCGCCATCACGCCGTGTTCCGGCTCCAGCACGTCGCCGGTTCCGGTCAGCGCCAGCGAGACATTCTTGTCGGCAACCAGCATCATCGCCTCCAGCCGGCGCAGATAGCGGTCGGTGCGCCAGTCCTTGGCGAGCTCAACGCAGGCGCGCGTCAGCTGGTCGGGATATTGTTCGAGCTTGGCTTCGAGGCGTTCGAGCAGGGTGAAGGCGTCAGCCGTGGCGCCGGCGAAACCGGCAATGACATTGCCTTTGCCGAGCCGGCGCACCTTCTTGGCATTGCCCTTCATGATGGTCTGGCCGAGGCTCACCTGGCCGTCGCCGGCGATCACCACCTTGCCGCCCTTGCGCACGGTCACGATCGTGGTGGCGTGCATCGTCAATTCATTCGACATAGTCAGCTCCGATTGCGCGCCATCCCTTTAAGGCAATCGGCGCGGTACGAGGTTTGTTTCGCCATATGTATGCATAGGCCGCATGATTGCAAATCCCCACGACACGCGCCGCAACACCCGCGTCGTGCCAACTGGAAATCGCGGCAGCATGCTGTTAGAAGGCTCACGTTTTCTTAAATGCAAGGAACCGCTCCATGAGCAAGCGCGCCGCTGAAGTCAGCCGCAACACCCGCGAAACGGAGATTGCCGTTTCCCTCGATATCGACGGCACCGGCCGTTCCGATATGTCGACGGGCGTCGGCTTCTTCGACCATATGCTCGACCAGCTTTCGCGCCATTCGCTGATCGACATGACGGTGAAGGCCAAGGGCGACCTGCACATCGACGACCACCACACCGTGGAAGACACCGGCATCGTCATCGGCCAGGCGCTGACGAAGGCGCTCGGCGAGCGTCGCGGCATCATGCGTTACGCGTCGATCGACCTTGCCATGGACGAGACGCTGACGCGGGCTGCTATCGACGTCTCCGGCCGGCCGTTTTTGGTCTGGGACGTGAAGTTCTCGGCACCCAAGATCGGCACTTTCGACACCGAACTGGTGCGCGAGTTCTTCCAGGCCCTGTCCCAGAATGCCGGCATCACGCTGCACGTCACCAACCATTACGGTGCCAACAACCACCACATCGCCGAAACCTGCTTCAAGGCGGTGGCGCGTGCACTGCGGACGGCTCTGGAGCGCGACCCGCGCCAGCCGGACGCGGTTCCCTCCACCAAAGGTTCGCTGAAAGGCTGACGCCGATGAGCACTTATGTCGTCATGGAGCCGCCGATTAAGGGGCGCGGCGAGGCATCGGACAAGGCCGTCTTCGTCCGCGACAGGTTTGCGGTTTTTGCCTTTCTCGTGCCCCCGCTCTGGCTGCTCTGGCACCGTCTCTGGATCGAAGCCGCATTCGCCTTTGCCGCCGCTCTGGCGTTGGCGGCCCTTGGCGAAGTCGCAGGCTTCGGCGTGACCGGCTCGCTGCTGTCGCTGCTCGTTTCCATCTATGTCGGCCTGGAAGGAGCGGCGCTGCGCATAGCCGCCCTTCGCCGCCGCGGCTGGCGCGAATGGGGTGTGGTCGAGGCGGATGATATATCTGACGCCGAGATACGCTATCTCACACAGGCTGTGGGCACCGAGGCCGCCGAGGCCGAGGAGATTGTCCGGCCCGTCGCCGTTGCCTAACCCCACGCCCTCGCTCGGCCCGCACCGTCGCTCGGCCTTGTTCAATACCCCGGAAAAGCCTGACATGCGTGTAGCCATCATCGATTACGGGTCGGGCAATCTCCGCTCGGCCACCAAGGCTTTCGAACGCGCCGCGCGCGAGGCGGGCATTGCTGCCGAGATCGACCTGACGGCCGATGCCGAACGCGTCCGTACCGCCGACCGTATCGTGCTGCCGGGCGTCGGCGCCTATGCCGATTGCCGCGCTGGGCTCGATGCGGTGCCGGGCATGGCCGATGCCATCGACGAGGTCGCGATCAAACAGGGGAGGCCATTCCTCGGCATCTGCGTCGGCATGCAGCTGATGTCCGAGCGGGGTCTTGAAAAGACGATCACCCACGGCTTCGGCTGGATTGCCGGCGATGTGAAGGAAATCACCCCGTCCGACCCGGCTTTGAAGATTCCGCAGATCGGCTGGAACACGATTCACGTGAAACATTCGCATCCGCTGTTCGACGGAATTCGCACGGGAGAGGGCGGTCTGCACGCCTATTTCGTCCATTCCTACCATCTCAATGCGAGCAAGCCGGACCAGGTGCTGGCTGTTGCCGACTATGGCGGCCCGGTGACCGCTGCGGTCGTGCGCGACAATCTCGCCGGCACGCAATTCCATCCCGAAAAGAGCCAGGCGCTCGGCCTCGCTTTGATCACCAATTTTCTGAAATGGAAGCCATGATCCTTTTTCCCGCCATCGACCTGAAAGACGGCCAGTGCGTTCGCCTGAAGCTCGGCGACATGGACCAAGCCACCGTCTACAACGCCGATCCCGCCGCCCAGGCAAAAGCCTTCGAGGATCAGGGTTTTGAGTGGCTGCATGTCGTCGACCTCAATGGCGCATTCGCCGGCGAGAGCGTCAATGGCGCAGCCGTCGAGGCGATCCTGAAGGCGACGAAAAATCCGGTCCAACTCGGCGGCGGCATCCGCACGCTCGATCATATCGAGAGCTGGCTTTCCAAGGGGCTTGCCCGCGTCATCCTCGGCACAGTCGCGGTGCGCGATCCCGGCCTGGTCATCGAAGCCTGCAGGAAATTTCCAGGCAAGATCGCCGTCGGCATCGACGCCAAGGGCGGCAAGGTCGCGGTCGAGGGCTGGGCAGAGGCTTCGACGCTGGGCGTCGTTGAGCTGGCAAAAAAGTTCGAAGGCGCCGGCGTGTCAGCCGTCATCTACACCGACATCGACCGCGATGGCATTCTCACCGGCATCAATTGGGATGCGACCATAGACCTTGCCGAGGCGGTCTCCATACCGGTCATAGCTTCGGGCGGCCTCGCCTCGATTGCCGACATCGTGCGCATGACCATGCCCGACGCAAAAAAACTCGAAGGCGCGATTTCCGGCCGCGCGCTCTACGATGGCCGCATCGACCCGGCGGAAGCGCTGGCGATTTTGCGCGGCGAACTGAAGCCGGAACCGGGATTGTTCGAGGAACAGATATGACTCTGAAGGCCCGCGTCATCCCCTGTCTCGACGTCAAGGACGGCCGCGTCGTCAAGGGCGTCAACTTCGTCGACCTGATCGACGCCGGCGATCCGGTCGAGGCGGCCAAGGCCTATGATGCGGCAGGTGCCGACGAGCTTTGTTTTCTCGACATCACGGCGTCGTCGGACAACCGCGAAACCATCTTCGACGTCATTGCCCGCACGGCGGAGCAATGCTTCATGCCACTAACGGTCGGCGGCGGCGTGCGCCAGGTGGCTGATATACGAAAGCTGCTGCTGGCCGGCGCCGACAAGGTGTCGATCAACACGGCAGCCGTGAAGAACCCGGATTTCGTCGCCGAAGCCGCCGACAAGTTTGGCAACCAGTGCATCGTCGTTGCCATCGATGCAAAGAAGGTCTCGCAGCCGGGCGAGAACGACCGCTGGGAAATCTTCACCCATGGCGGCCGCGAGAAGACCGGCATCGACGCAATCGAGTTCGCACGAAAGGTCGTCGATCTCGGCGCCGGCGAAATTCTGCTGACCTCCATGGATCGCGACGGCACCAAGGCCGGCTACGATATCTCGCTTACGCGCGCGGTGGCCGATGCGGTGCGCGCGCCGGTGATCGCCTCGGGCGGCGTCGGCACGCTCGAGCACATGGTTGCAGGCATTCGCGATGGCCATGCCACTGCCGTTCTGGCAGCTTCCATTTTCCATTTTGGCACCTACACCATTGCGCAGGCCAAGGACTACATGGCAAAAGCAGGCCTGCCGATGCGGCTGGATGCTGCCGCGTGACCTCTCTCGCCGAGATGCGAATGACCGGTTTTTCCCTGGATGATCTCGAACGCATCGTCGCTGAACGCGCCCGTTCCGGCGATCCGTCTTCATGGACCGCCAAGCTCTTTAGCCAGGGCATGGAGCGCGCCGCCAAGAAGCTTGGCGAGGAAGCCGTTGAAACGGTCATTGCCGCCGTGAAGGGCGATAAAAAGGACCTCGTTTCCGAAAGCGCCGATCTTCTCTATCATTGGCTGGTCGTGCTGGCGGTTGCCGGCGTGCCGCTGTCGGACGTGCTTGCGGAGCTCGAAAAAAGGACCGGCCAGTCCGGGATTGCCGAGAAGGCATCACGCAGCTAGAGCAATTCCCGGAAAACGTGCAGCGGTTTTCCGCCGGGAAATGCGTAAAAACAAGTGCTTGGCCTGAGGTAAGCGATGGATCAACTCGCTCCGACCGTAAAATATTCCCCGTACCGGTTTTTTTCGGCCGAGCGATGGGCCGAGTTTCGTGCCGACACGCCGATGACCCTGACGGCGGACGAGGTCAAGCGGCTGGGCTCGCTTTACGATCCGATCGATCTCGACGAGGTCCGCCGCATCTATCTGTCGATGTCGCGGCTGCTCTACGCCCATGTCGAGGCGAGCCAGCTTCTGTTTCGCCAGCGCCAGGCGTTTTTCAGCGGCGATCAGGTCGCCAAGACGCCCTTCATCATCGGCATGGCCGGGTCGGTCGCGGTCGGCAAGTCCACTACGGCCCGTATCCTGAAGGAGCTTCTCGGTCGCTGGCCGTCGAGCCCGAAGGTCGATCTGGTGACCACCGACGGCTTTCTTCTCCCCAACGAGGTGCTGCGCCGCGAGAACCTGATGGAGCGCAAGGGCTTTCCTGACAGCTATGATGTCGGCGCGCTGTTGCGTTTCCTCTCGGCGATCAAGTCGGGCCAGCGCGACGTTCGCGCGCCGCTCTACTCGCACCTGACCTATGACGTGATGCCGGGTGCGTTCGTCACCATCGATCGGCCTGATATATTAATCTTCGAAGGGCTGAATGTGCTGCAGCCGCGCGAGCTGCCCAAGGACGGCAACTTCGTCCCCTTCGTCTCGGATTTCTTTGATTTTTCGATCTATATCGATGCCGAGGAAGAGCTGATCCACAGCTGGTATATCAAGCGTTTCATGCGGCTGAGGGAAACGGCCTTCCGCAATCCCGAATCCTTCTTTCATCGCTATTCGCAACTGTCCGAGGATGCCGCCAAGGCGATCGCCGAGGGCTTGTGGGGTAATATCAACCTGAAGAACCTCAGGGAAAACATCCTCCCGACCCGTCCCCGCGCCGACCTGATCCTGCGCAAGGGCGAGGATCATCTGGTCGAGGAAGTGGCGCTGAGGAAGCTGTAAGCGGCGCTGGCGACAAGCCTTCTGGAAAATGGAAACGGCGGCACAAGGCCGCCGTTCGAATTTCGAGTGTCGGAGATGCCGTCAGGCCTTCGCGATCTCGGGAATGCGCAGCACCTGGCCGGGATAGATCTTGTCGGGGTGGGTCAGCATCGGCTTGTTGGCTTCGAAGATCAGCGTGTTCTTCGCGCCCTTACCCTTGCCGTACTGGGATTCGGCGATCTTCCAGAGATTGTCGCCCTTTTTCACGGTGTAGAAAACGGGCTCCTTGGCTGGCGTCGCAGCCGCCACCACGGCGTTCATGTCGACATTGCCGTCGAGCTTCAGCCCGCTCTCGGGCGCGACGACCTTCAGTTCCCCGGCCTCGACCTTGGAAACGCCGAGCGTGTTGCCAACCGCAATGATGGCCTTCTCGAAGATCGATTGATCCGCGACGACACCCTTGAGAACGGCCTTGTCGCCCTGGATTTCGACCTGAACCTTGTCGGTGCCGAGCTTGTGGGAATCGAGTTCCTTTTTCAGCTCCTCAGCCGTCGCCACCTTCTCGTCGTCGCCGCCAAACCCCAGTTTCTTGCCGACATTCTTCACAAAATCGAACATACCCATGGTCAGTATCTCCTTGCTTCCGCATTGATCCGCCACGCGAATTTTGCATCTGCCGCCAGAAATTGAAAGCGGTGATTGAAATTCGCACCTGTCGGCGTTGGCTATACTAGTCGTTATCGACCCTGCCGCGCAGCTTCTTGACGGTGGAGCGGCCGGCCTTGGTTTTCAGCCGTCTTTCAACCGCACCCTTCGTAGGCTTTGTTTTTCTGCGCGGCTTTGGCGGCGGCTCGGCCGCCTTGGCGACGAGTTCCGTCAGCCGCGCGCGAGCATCCATCCGGTTCTGCTCCTGTGTGCGGAAACGGCCGGCTTCGATGACGATGACGCCGTCCTTGGTCGCGCGCTGGCCGGCCAGTTTTATCGTGCGTTCACGCACGCGCTCGCTCAGCCCCAGCGCGTTCCTCGCGTCGAAGCGCAGTTGCACGGCGGTTGCCACCTTGTTGACGTTCTGGCCGCCGGGACCGGAGGAGCGAATAAAATTCTCCTCGAGGTCATCGGGGTGGATGACGGCTTCTTCGGTGATGATGATCTTCTCGTCCGCGCTCATGACGCTACTGATGACGTGCGCCGCGCAAAAAGAAAAGGCCCGGCAGAGCCGGGCCTTTTGCGTTCATATTAGGCAAGCCTATTCGGCGGCGTCCAATATACGCGGCGCGGCTCCCAGAACGCTGGCATCGACATGGGTTTCGAACTTGCCGAAATTGTCGATGAACATGTTGACCAGCTTCTTCGCCTGCTGGTCGTAAGCCTGCTTGTCGGCCCAGGTCGAGCGCGGATCGAGGATCGCGCTGTCGACGCCTGGAACCGTCACGGGAACCTCGAAGCCGAAATTCGCGTCGGTGCGGAATTCCGCGCCGTTCAGCGAGCCGTCGAGGGCCGCGGCCAGCAGCGCGCGCGTCGCCTTGATCGGCATGCGCTTGCCGGTGCCATAGGCGCCGCCGGTCCAGCCGGTATTGACCAGCCAGCAGTCGACGCCGTGCGCGGCGATCAGTTCACGCAGCAGATTGCCGTATTCCGAAGGATGGCGCGGCATGAAGGGAGCGCCGAAGCAGGTCGAGAAGGTCGCTTCTGGCTCGGTCACGCCCTTTTCGGTGCCCGCGACCTTTGCCGTGTAGCCGGACAGGAAGTGGTACATGGCCTGCGCCGGCGTCAGCTTGGCGATGGGCGGCATGACGCCGAAGGCATCGGCGGTCAGCATGATGATGTTCTTGGGATGGCCGGCGCGGCCGCTGGCGCTGGCATTGGGAATGAAATCCAGCGGATAGGCGCAGCGCGTGTTTTCGGTCAGCCGCCCGTCGTCGAAATCGGGAACGCGAGCCTCGTCGAGAATCACATTCTCCAGCACGGTGCCGAAGCGCTGCGTCGTCGCAAAAATCTCGGGCTCGGCTTCCGCCGAAAGCCGGATCGTCTTGGCGTAGCAGCCGCCTTCGAAATTGAAGATGCCTTCCGGTCCCCAGCCATGCTCGTCGTCGCCGACCAGCGTGCGCGCGGGATCGGCCGAAAGCGTCGTCTTGCCGGTGCCGGACAGGCCGAAGAAGACGGCTGCGTCACCGTCAGGCCCTTCATTGGCCGAGCAATGCATCGGCATGACACCCTTGACCGGGAGGTGATAATTCAGCGCCGTGAAGACCGACTTCTTCATCTCGCCGGCATAGGAGGTGCCGCCGATCAGCACGATCATGCGCGTCAGGTCGACCGCGATCACGGTTTCCGTGCGGCAGCCGTACCGTGCCGGATCGGCGCGGAAGGACGGCAGGTCGATGATCGTCATCTTCGGCGTGAACGCGTCGAGTTCGCTCGCTGCCGGGCGGATCAGTAGGTTGCGGATGAACAGCGAATGCCAGGCATATTCGGTGACGACCCGCGTCGGCAGTTTCTGCGTCGCGTCAGCGCCGCCGATCAGGTCCTGCACGAACAGATCCTTGTCAGCCGCATGGGCAATGAAATCCGACAGCAGCAGCTCGAAATGCTCGGGCGACATCGGCTTGTTATTGTCCCACCAGATATGCGGTTCGGTGGCTGCGTCGCGCACCACGAACTTGTCCTTGGCCGAGCGTCCGGTGTGCTGGCCGGTTTCCGCCACGAGGGCTCCATGCGCGGTCAACTTGGCTTCGCCGCGCCGAATCGATTCCTCATAAAGCGCTGCGGCACCGAAATTATAATGCACGGTGCCCGAAGTTTTCAGGCCGGATTTGTCGATCCCGTAATTCGGGTTTCGTTTGCCGGTCTCGCTCATGCGCAGCTCTCCATCCATAACAAGGGCGCCAATGTTCGGGCACATGACCCGCCGTCATATTCCTCCTCTCATGGAGGGCAATTGTGGTCAGAAACAGAAAAGGTAAGTAATTTCAAATCTTTAATCGATTTAAAAATTTTGAAAATATTTTAAATCGTTTATATCCAACGAAAGATGCTAGGGTTGCACAATAAGCATGCAATTTTTAATCTGGCATTCAGGCGAAGCCGGGTCGCCAAGAGGGAGTATGCGGTCAGGGTCCATGCGACAAGGAGCGGCGACGGTGCCACATTTTGTACCCAATTTGTCCGCCAATAGCCCCTTCCGACGCAAGAAGGGACACTCCGCACATGAGGGAGCCGCTTGATATGGCAACAATCGCGCTTGTCGATGACGACCGCAACATTCTGACTTCGGTTTCGATCGCGCTGGAATCCGAGGGATATCGCGTCGAGACCTACACCGATGGCGCATCAGCGCTCGAAGGGCTCGCCGCACGTCCACCCAATCTTGCCATCCTCGACATCAAGATGCCGCGCATGGATGGCATGGAGCTTCTGCGCCGCTTGCGCCAGAAAACCGATCTTCCGGTCATCTTCCTCACGTCGAAGGACGACGAGATCGACGAATTGTTCGGCCTCAAGATGGGCGCCGACGATTTCATCCGCAAACCGTTTTCGCAGCGTCTGCTGGTCGAACGCGTCAAGGCGGTGCTGCGCCGCGCCAGCGCCCGGGATGCGGCCGCCAAGACGCCGAGCCAGCAGGCCCGTTCGCTCGAGCGCGGCCAGCTCGTCATGGACCAGGAGCGCCACACCTGCACCTGGAAGGGCGAGCCGGTAACGCTCACCGTCACCGAATTCCTCATCCTGCATTCGCTGGCGCAGCGCCCCGGCGTGGTGAAAAGCCGTGATGCCTTGATGGATTCGGCCTATGATGAGCAGGTTTATGTTGACGACCGCACCATCGATAGCCACATCAAGCGCCTTCGCAAGAAGTTCAAGGCTGTCGATGACGATTTCGAAATGATCGAAACCTTGTACGGCGTCGGCTACCGGTTCCGCGAGGCATAACAGCCCGCGAACCGTCGGGCCATGATCCGGGAAGGCGGGAACCGGGTTCGGATCAGGCTCGCAGTGTGGAGCGCCCCGTCCCGGTTCGTGAGAACCGGTAAGGCTCCATGATCTGGGATTTGTGACTGCATGGCCATTGAGGTCGAACTCAAGAAACCGGCAACGGCCACACGCGGGCCGGGCAAGATGGCGTCCTCGCTGTTGCGGCGTGTGACTGTGCCGCTGCGCCGCTTTCTCGGCCATCATGTCTTTTCCAGCCTTACGCGACGCATCCTTTTCCTCAATCTTGCCGGTCTGGCGGTCCTCGTCATCGGCATCATGTATCTCAACACCTTTCGCGACGGACTGATCGACGCCCGCGTCGAAAGCCTGATGACACAGGGCGAGATCATCGCAGGCGCGATTGCCTCCTCCGCAACGATCGAAACGGACACGATCAGGATCGACCCGGAAAAGCTGCTCGAGCTTCAGGCCGGCGAAAGCCTCGGGCCGGGGTCGGACCAGCTCGACAGCCTGGATTTCCCGATCAACCCGGAGCGCGTGGCGCCGGTTCTCAGGCGGCTGATTTCGCCGACCCGGACGCGCGCGCGCATCTACGACCGCGATGCCAATCTTCTGCTCGACTCCCGGCATCTCTATTCGCGCGGGCAGATCCTGCGCTACGACCTTCCGCCGGTGCAGGAAGAGGAGCCGGATTTCCTCGAACGCGTGCAGAAGTTCGTCTTCGACCTGTTCCGCAACGGCGACCTGCCGGTCTATCGCGAGCAGCCCGGCGGCAATGGCGCGTCTTTCCCCGAAGTGATGAGCGCCCTGACCGGCAGCCCGTCGACCATCGTCAGGGTCAGCGAGCAGGGCGAGCAGATCGTCTCAGTCGCGGTTCCCATCCAGCGCTTCCGCGCGGTCATGGGCGTTCTGATGCTGTCGACCGAAGGCGGCGACATCGACAAGATCGTTGCCGCCGAGCGCAAAGCCATCCTGCGCGTGTTTGGCATCGCTGCGCTGGTGACGGCGATCCTTTCGATGCTGCTTGCCTCGACGATCGCCAACCCGCTGCGCCGGCTTTCGGCGGCTGCCGTGCGTGTGCGCCGCGGCGTCAAGAATCGCGAGGAAATCCCTGATTTCTCCGACCGCCAGGACGAGATAGGCAATCTCTCCGTCGCGGTGCGCGACATGACCAACGCGCTCTACGCCCGCATCGAGGCGATCGAGAGCTTTGCCGCCGACGTGTCGCATGAACTGAAGAACCCGCTGACATCACTGCGCAGCGCCGTCGAAACCCTGCCGCTGGCCAAGAATGAGGCCTCGCGCGGCCGCCTCATGGAAGTCATCCAGCATGACGTGCGGCGTCTCGATCGGCTCATCACCGACATTTCGGATGCCTCGCGTCTCGACGCCGAACTGGTGCGCGAGGATTCAGCCAGGATCGACCTGAAGAAGTTCATTTCCGATCTCGTCGCTGTCTCCCAGGATGCCGGCCGTCACAAGCGCAAGGTCGGCATAGAATTCAGGCCGGCGAAGCTGCCGCAGGGCGTCAAAGGCTATTTCACGCTCGGCCACGACCTTCGCATCGGCCAGGTCATCACCAATCTGATCGAGAATGCCCGTTCCTTCGTTCCAGAGGAGACCGGCCAGATCATCATCTCGCTGGAGCGAGCCGGCAAGTTCAACATCGTCACGATCGACGACAACGGTCCCGGCATACGCGCCGACAATATCGACCGCATCTTCGAGCGGTTCTATACGGACCGTCCTTCGAGCGAGGCTTTTGGGCAGAACTCCGGGCTCGGCCTGTCGATCAGCCGGCAGATCGTCGAGGCGCATGGCGGCACATTGAGTGCGGAAAATATTCCCGGCTCGAAGCCGGGCGACACCATGGGCGCGCGCTTCGTGATGACGCTTCCGGTCGAAGGCTGATTGTGGTCGCTACCAACCTGCACGGTACGGCACTTGTCCTTGGCGATCGCGGCGTTCTGATCCTGGGCGCGTCAGGCTCGGGCAAGAGCACGCTGGCGCTCACGCTCATTGCGCAGTTTCAGGCAAGCAGCCGCTTGGCCCGGCTTGTCGGCGACGACCAGGTGCTGATCTCGGCGCGCGGCGGACACCTGTTGTGCAAGGCGCCACCGACGATCGGCGGGCTCGTCGAGGTTTTCGGGCAGGGTCCGAGGCCTGTCGGCTTCGAGGAATGCGCTGTCATCGATCTTCTGGTGCGGCTCGTTTCGCCTGCTGATACCGAGCGTCTTCCGGAAGACAGGTTCGAGGAAATCGCTGGCTGCCGGCTTCCTTGCCTGTTCCTGGCCGAACGCAACGCCACTGGTGCTGCTCTTGCGCTCTCCGCCCGGCTTTCCTTGCCGCCTTTTTTGTGACTTGAGTGCATGTTCGTGGTGCGATGCGGCAAAATGGCCCAATTCCGAGCGTTTTAGGACTTGTCAACGCCCGCCGCGTCGACAAGATAGCGCTCCGCCGTCCGGCCATGTCCGGATTAGCGGCCAGAATACAATGCGCTCGTGAACGGGCCATGACGGGAGCCTAAGCAGAATGATCGGACTCGTGCTCGTGACGCACGGTCAACTGGCCGAGGAGTTCCGCAACGCCGTCGAGCACGTCGTCGGGCCGCAGGAACATTTCGAGACGGTTGCCATCGGAGCCGATGACGACATGGAGCAGCGTCGCCGCGACATCGTCGATGCCGTTGCCCGGACCGATACCGGTTCCGGCGTCGTGGTGTTGACCGACATGTTTGGCGGAACGCCGTCCAATCTGGCCATTTCGGTGATGGAATCCGGCCGCGTCGAGATCATTGCCGGCATGAACCTGCCGATGCTGATCAAGCTCACCAGCGTGCGCAAGGGCGATAATATGGCGCTCGCCCTCGACGAGGCGCAGATGGCCGGCCGCAAATACATCAATGTCGCCAGCCAGTTGTTGAGCAGCAAATGAGCGGCCTGCCCTTTTCTGCCAAGGATGGCCTGATCAGCAGGGAATTCCAGATCGTCAACCAGCGCGGCCTGCATGCCCGCGCCTCGGCGAAGTTCGTGCAGGTGGCCGGTGGCTTCCAGGCCGATGTCCGCGTCGAAAAGGATGGCACTTCTGTCGGCGGCACCTCGATCATGGGCCTGATGATGCTTGCGGCCAGCCCCGGCTGTTCGATCCGCGTCACCGCCAGCGGCCCGGAGGCGCAGCAGGTGATGGATGCGCTCGAAGCGCTCATCTCGGGGCGTTTCGGTGAGGAAATCTGAACCGCATACTCCTTGAGAGACATGCACGAATAAAGATTTCTTTATATCCCATTGTCGATTTGACCGCGATCTGCTAGTCACGCCGCATAATTGCGCCCGTTGTGAATAAGTCTGCGGGTGCGCCTGCAAACCGTATTCACTGGAGCACTGCAATGTCTGGTAGCAAAGACTACATCGTTGCCGACCTTTCGCTTGCCGGCTGGGGCCGCAAGGAAATCGAGATCGCCGAAACCGAAATGCCGGGCCTGATGGCCTGCCGCGAGGAGTTCGGTGAAAAACAGCCGCTGAAGGGCGCGCGCATCACCGGTTCGCTGCACATGACGATCCAGACCGCAGTCCTGATCGAGACGCTGAAGGTGCTCGGCGCCGACATCCGCTGGGCTTCCTGCAACATCTTCTCGACGCAGGATCATGCCGCCGCCGCGATCGCCGAGGCCGGCATTCCGGTTTTCGCCATCAAGGGTGAGACGCTGGAGGAATACTGGCAGTACACCGACAAGATCTTCCAGTGGGCCGATGGCGGCACCTCCAACATGATCCTCGATGATGGCGGCGACGCCACCATGTACATCCTGATCGGCGCGCGCGCCGAGGCAGGCGAGGACGTGCTGTCGAACCCCGGCAGTGAAGAAGAAGAAATCCTGTTCGCCCAGATCAAGAAGCGCATGGCGCAGTCGCCCGGCTTCTTCACCAAGCAGCGCGAAGCGATCCGCGGCGTCACCGAAGAGACCACCACCGGCGTCAACCGGCTCTATCAGCTGCAGAAGAAGGGCCTGCTGCCCTTCCCGGCAATCAACGTCAATGACAGCGTCACCAAGTCGAAGTTCGACAACAAATATGGCTGCAAGGAATCGCTGGTCGACGGCATTCGCCGCGGCACCGACGTGATGATGGCCGGCAAGGTCGCGGTCGTCTGCGGCTATGGCGACGTCGGCAAGGGTTCGGCTGCATCGCTCAGCGGCGCCGGCGCCCGCGTCAAGGTCACCGAGGTCGACCCGATCTGCGCCCTGCAGGCCGCAATGGACGGATTCGAGGTTGTGACGCTTGAAGATGCGGCGCCCACCGCCGACATCGTCATCACCACCACCGGCAACAAGGACGTCATCACCCTCGACCATATGCGGGCGATGAAGGACATGGTCATCGTCGGCAATATCGGCCATTTCGACAACGAAATTCAGGTCGCGGCACTGCGCAATCTGAAGTGGACCAACGTCAAGCCGCAGGTCGACATGATCTCCTTCCCGGATGGCAAGCGCATGATCCTTCTGTCGGAAGGCCGCCTGCTCAACCTCGGCAACGCCACCGGCCATCCGAGCTTCGTCATGTCGGCGTCCTTCACCAACCAGGTTCTCGCCCAGATCGAGCTCTGGACGAAGCCCGGCACCTACCAGAACCAGGTCTATGTCCTGCCCAAGCATCTCGATGAAAAGGTAGCGCGCCTGCATCTCGACAAGCTTGGCGCGAAACTCACCGAGCTTAGCGGCGAACAGGCTGCCTATATCGGCGTGACCCAGCAAGGTCCGTTCAAGCCGGAACACTACCGGTACTGATTTGAATTAACCAAACTACTAGATGTTGAAGCCGGGCGATTGACTTTTCGCCCGGCTTTATTTTTGCCGCGCGAGCTTCTTCACGGCGATTCGCCCAGCTTGTATGTTGTTGTGATTCGCGACGTCTTGGGGCCCGGGGGCGGGGATCCGAGGGCGTATCAAGGCGGTCTTGCATTCAGGCGGCGGAGAGGAACAAGACATGCCGGGGGATAACCCGCTTCGCGCGGGACGGGCCGTTACCGGCGGCCACGAGGATTCGAGCAAGACTGCTTCAGTGGCAGGACTCTGGCCGGCTGGCGTGCGGCGGTGGCCGATGGCCCGTCGCTTTCTGGCTGCGACTTCCATGTTCGGACTGTCCTCGGTCGACGTTGCCCTGGCTCAGGCGGATGTGGTGGCGCGAAAGGCAGGTCTTTCGGTCAGCGCGGTCGAGGTCATGCAACTCGCCGTCTTTGCCGGCGTCATGGGTGCGGCCCTCGTATCGGCCATCGTCCTGATCCGCGAGCGTGCCCGGATATCGGCAGAAAATGTCGACCTGCGCGCCCGCGTTGCCGATCTGAACGCGTCGTTGCAGCGCTCCGACGCCTTGCTCAACCTGCGCGACCAGCGCGTCGTGGTGTGGGCGAGTGAGAAACAGAAACCCGAACTGGTCGGCTCATTGCCGGCGGAAGCCGGGGCGCCAGAAGAGCGCGCGGCGTTCCTGGCCTTCGGCCGCTGGCTGATGCCGCGCTCTGCCGCCGCTCTCGATCACGCGGTCGCCGCGTTGCGCGAAAAGGGCACTTCCTTCGACCTCGTCGTCGAATCGCAGACCTCCGCGCCGCTGGAAGTCCAGGGCCGCAAGAGCCCGTCGCATTTCCTCGTCCGGTTTGTCGCGCTTTCTGAATCGCAGCGGAACCAGGCACGCCTGAAGCTGGAAAACCAGCGCCTCGCCGCCGACTACGACAACATGCTCGGCCTCATCGACGCCTTGAAGATGCCGTTCTGGATTCGCGCCGCTGACGGTCGCCTGAAATGGGTCAACCGCGCCTATGCAGAAGCGGTCGAGGCGTTGAATGCCGAAGCCGCAACCCGCGAAGGCAAGGAATTCCTAGGAACGCCGGCGCGTGAATCGATCGTGCAGCAGCATCTTGCCCATCCGGTGTTCGAACAGACGCTTTCCACCGTCGTCCGGGGCGACCGCCGGGTCTTTTCGGTCACGGACTTTGCCGGCGGCGACGGCTCGGCCGGCATCGCGCTCGACATGAGCGGTGTCGAGACCATCCGCGAGGAATATGAGCGCACGGTTCGCAGCCATGCCGACACGCTCGACCAGCTCACCACGGCAGTGGCGATCTTCGACCCGCAGGAGAAGCTGCGCTTCTTCAACCAGGCCTTCCAGAAGCTCTGGGATCTGGACGTCGCGTTTCTCGAGAGCGCGCCCGACAATGCCCTCCTGCTCGACAGGCTGCGCAGCGACGGCAAGATCGCCGAGCAGCCGGAATGGCGGCGCTGGAAGGAAAACCTGCTTGGCGCCTATCGCTCCGTCGATTCACAGGAACACTGGTGGCATCTGCCGGACTCCCGCACCATCCGCGTCATTGCCAATCCGCAACCCAAGGGTGGGGTCACCTGGGTGTTCGAGAACCTGACCGAGCGCATGGACCTCGAAAGCCGCTACCACACCGCCGTGCGGGTGCAGGGCGAAACGCTGGACAATCTTGCCGAGGGCGTTGCGGTGTTCGGGCCTGACGGCCGCATACGCCTGTCCAATCCGGCTTTCGTCAACCTATGGGGCCTGCCTGCCGAAACCGTCGAGGCCAAGACCCATATCTCGGCGATCCGCGCGCAATGCGATGCGCTGGCGGAAAACAGTCCATGGCCGACCTTCGTAGCAGCCGTTACCGGTTTCGACGACGAGCGCCGCGACGGCAGCGGCCAGACGGAACTCAGGAACGGCACCGTCCTGCGCTATGCCGTCATTCATCTGCCGAACGGCCAGGTGATGATCACCTTTGTCGACGTCACCGACAGCGTCAATGTCGAGCGCGCTCTGAAGGACAAGAACGAGGCGCTGGAAAAGGCCGACCAGCTCAAGAACGATTTCGTCCAGCATGTTTCCTACGAGCTGCGTTCGCCGCTCACCAACATCATCGGCTTTGCCGAGCTGCTGTCGCTGCCGGCCACCGGCCCGCTGGCGCCGCGCCAGCGCGAATATCTCGGCCATATCGGCTCGTCCTCGTCGGTGCTTCTGACGATCGTCAACGACATCCTCGACCTTGCAACGGTCGATGCCGGCATCATGGAGCTGGAGATTGCCGAAGTGCGCGTCGACCAGACGATCGCCGCCGCCGCCGAGCTGGTCGCCGAGCGTCTCGACGAGCATGCGATCAAGCTGGAGATCGACGCCGCGCAGGCGCCAAAAAGCTTCCACGGCGACGAAACCCGCATCCGCCAGATACTCTACAACCTGCTCAGCAACGCCGCCAACTACGCGCCCGAGGCAAGCACCATTTCGCTCTCCTGCCGGCAGACGGCGAACGGCGTCGAGTTCGCCGTGCACGATGATGGTCCCGGCATGGCACCGGAGATTCTGGACACGGTATTCCGGCGCTTCGAGCCGAGGGTCAATGGCGGCCGGCGCCGCGGTGCCGGGCTCGGCCTTTCGATCGTAAAAAGCTTCGTCGAGCTTCACGGCGGCACGGTCCGGATCGACACCGGCAAGGATCGCGGCACCACCGTGATCTGCCTGTTCCCCACCACGCCCACCGGCGTCCGCGAAGCGGCGGAGTAGCGGTCTCCATGGCCATGGAGTTCGAGCGTTTTCTGCCGGACGAGCAGGCGACCGTCCGGCTGGGCGAAGACCTGGCGCTGACACTGCGCAAGGGCGATGTCCTTGCGCTGTACGGCGATCTCGGCGCAGGCAAGACGACGCTGGCGCGCAGCCTGATCCGCGCTCTTGCAGGCGACCCTGATCTTGAAGTGCCGAGCCCGACATTCACGCTCGTCCAGTCTTACGACACGCGCGTGCCGGTCCACCATTTCGACCTTTACCGGCTGTCATCCGCCGACGAGCTTGACGAACTCGGCTTTGAAGATGCGCTGGAACAGGGCGCGGCGTTGGTCGAATGGCCGGAAAAGGCCGGAGAGAGATTGCCGCCTTCCGCCGCCCGGGTTGAACTGGTTGAGGACGGCGAAGGCCGCACCGTTAGGATTTCAGCGTCCGGCGCGCTTGCCGAGCGCATCGGGCGCTCCTTTGCCACGCGCGATTTTTTGCACACCGCCGGTTGGGGCGAGGCTACCCGCAGCCATTTCGTCGGCGACGCCTCCGCGCGATCCTACGAAATCGTGACGCTTGGCGACGAGCCCGCGCGTGTGCTGATGAACTCGCCGCGGCTGGTGCTGGGGCCGCCGGTGCGCGACGGAAAGCCCTATGCCGAGATCGCCCACACGGCGCAGTCGGTCTCGGCTTTCGTAGCTATAGACCGCGCCTTGCGGGATGGCGGTGTCACAGTTCCGGAAATCCACGCACAGGATCTCGAAGCCGGTTTCCTGCTGATCGAACATCTCGGCGCGGAAGGATTTCTGGAGGCGGGCAAGCCGGTGGCCGGGCGCTATGCCGCCGCCGCCGAACTGCTCGCGATGATGCACGGCAAGAGTTGGTCCGATCGCATCGAGATCGAACCCGGCGTCATGCACACCGTGCCGCCCTTCGACCGCGGCGCGAAGATGATCGAGGTCGAACTGCTGCTCGACTGGTATTTTGCTGCGGTTGCCGGAAAGCAGCCCGACGATGCGCTCCGCGCCGGCTTCCGGCAGGTCTGGAACGATCTTTTCGATCGCGTCGACAAGGCGGAAAAGACGCTGATGCTGCGCGATTTCCATTCGCCCAACATCATCTGGCGCGGCGATCGAACCGGCCATGACCGGCTCGGCATCATCGATTTCCAGGACGCGCTGATCGGTCCCGCCGCATACGATGTCGCCTCGCTCGCCATGGATGCCCGCGTAACGGTGCCGGTCGATATCGAAGCAAGCACGCTCGAAGCCTATATCGCTGCGCGCTCGAAGGCAGGCGGTTTCGACGCCGATGCTTTTACGGAAGCCTATGCGATCATGGCCGCGCAGCGGAATTCAAAAATCCTCGGCATCTTCGTCCGCCTCGATCGCCGCGACGGCAAGCCGGACTATCTGAAGCATCTGCCGCGCATCCGCGACTATCTGCGCCGCGCGCTTGCGCATCCGGCACTTGCCGAACTGCGCGATTTCTATCACCGTCACGGCCTCACTGAGGACGCATCGATTTGACCGCTCCGAAAATTGCCATGGTGCTGGCCGCCGGCCTCGGCAAGCGCATGCTGCCGATCACCGAAACGCTGCCCAAGCCGTTGGTGCGCATTGCCGGAAAGACACTGCTCGACTGGGGCCTCGACAGTCTTGCAGCCGCCGGCGTGACCAAGGCGGTGGTCAATGTCCACTATCTGCCCGAGCAGATCGTCGCCCATGTCGCGGATCGCAAGGAGCCGGCGATCGTCATCTCGGACGAAAGCGAAAGCCTGCTCAACTCGGCCGGCGGCATCGTCAAGGCACTGCCGGAACTCGGGGAAAGACCCTTCTACATCCTGAACGCCGACACCTTCTGGATCGATCGCGACCAGCCAAACCTGAAACGGCTTGCCCTTGCCTGGGACGCATCGAGAATGGATATTCTCCTGATGCTTTCGGATCTCGACTCGGCGACGGGACACAGCGGCGGCACGGATTTCCTTGCCGCGCCCGACGGCACTTTGGCGCGCGCAGCAGGTGACCCCACGGGCATGATCTACGCCGGTGCTGCCATCGTGCATCCGCGCATTTTCGAGGGTGCTGCGCCGACGCCGCATTCGCTCAACCTCTATTTCGACCGCGCCATCTCGGACGGCCGCCTGTTCGGCATGAAAATGGAAGGCCAGTGGATCACGGTCGGCACGCCGGATGCCATTGCGCCGGCTGAAGCGGTCGTGGCCGCTGCGCTGGCGCAGGACGCATGAGCGCACGCTCGACGCCGCGGGTCTTGTCGATCCCGCCCGGTGCCGCCTTTCTGCCGACGCTCGCCGATGAGTTGCTTGCCGGCCGGCTGATCCCCGGTTTTCGTTTCGACGGCGACCCGCTGGCGCTTGCCGACGTCACGATCTACGTGCCGACGCGGCGTGCCGCGCGCGAGCTGCGCGGCGTTTTCGTCGACAGCTCCGGCGGCCGCGCGGCCATCCTGCCGACCATTCGCCCGCTTGGCGAATTCGACGAGGACGAGGCGTTGTTCAACCCGGAAGGCTCTGCCAGCCTCGATCTGGCACCGCCCATCGCGTCGATCGATCGCCTGCTGCTTCTTGCGCCCCTGGTCCGAAGCTGGAAGCGGCGCCTGCCCGCCCATGTCGCCAGCCTGTTCGAGGAGGAAATCGTCGTGCCGGCCTCGTCGGCAGACGCCGTCTGGCTGGCGCGCGATCTGGCCGGCCTGATGGACGAGATCGAAACCGAAGGCTCCGAATGGTCCCGGCTGCGCGATCTGGTTTCCGGCGACCTCGCCAACTGGTGGCAGGTGACGCTGGATTTCCTCGAAATCGTCATGACCAGCTGGCCGGCAGTGCTTGCGGAGCGCGACCTGTCGAACCCTGCCGCCCATCGCAGCGCGCTGATCCGGCTCGAGGCAGAGCGGTTGCGGCTCGATCCGCCGCAGGGGCCGATCATCGCCGCCGGCTCCACCGGCTCCATTCCGGCGACCGCCGAACTGCTGTCGGCAATCGCCCGCCTGCCGCGCGGAGCGGTCGTCCTGCCCGGTCTCGATAAGCGTATGGACGAACGCTCCTGGTCGGTGATTGCGGGCGATGCGCCGCAACCGTCCGTGCTCGGCCATCCGCAATACGGCCTCGCCAAGCTGCTGCGAAAACTTGCCGTTCTGCGTGCCGATGTCGACGAGATAGGCAGCGTCAAACCTGATCTTGCCCAGCGCGCTGAATTTGTCGGGCAAGCGCTGCTGCCGGCCGAGACCACCGACGATTGGGCGGACCATCGGCAAAGAATATCGGACGCGGAGCTGGCCGGCGCATTTGCCGATGTGACGCTGCTGGAAGCCGCCAGCGAGCGGGACGAAGCCGTCGCTATCGCCATTGCATTGCGCCGCGCGATCGAAGCGCCGGACAGCACCGCAGCGCTGGTGACCGGTGACCGCAACCTTGCGCGCCGCGTCTCGGCCGAGCTGTTGCGTTTCGGCATCCAGGCCGACGATTCCGGCGGTACGCCGCTTTCCAACACGCCGCCCGGGGCTTTCCTGCGTCTGGTGTTGCAGGCGGCGTTCAATCCCGGCGATCCGGTTGCGGTACTGTCGTTGCTCAAGCACCCGTTGCTCTCACTCGGCCTCGAGCGTGCCGCGGTGCGCCATGCTGCGGAGACGATCGAGCTGGTGGCGCTGCGCGGCGGTACCGGCCGGCCGGATGTCGCCAGCCTCGGCGCGCTTTTCGAAAAGCGGCTTGAAGCGCTGGCCGACGAGGGCCGCAAACCGTTCTGGTTCGCCCGCGTGACGGTCAGGCGCATCGATGAAGCGCGGGCGATGCTCGCGCGGCTTCACGACGCGCTTGTGCCTCTGGTTGCCTTCCGCAACGACCAGACGGTGGAGCTTGCCGCCATCATCCGCGTGACGGTCACGGCGATGGAAGCACTCGGGCGAAGCGCGGATGGCAGCCTCACCGAGCTTTACGCGGGTGACGCCGGTGAAAAGCTGGCCGAACTCCTGCGCGGGCTCGTCGCTGCAAGCGCGCCCTTCTCCTTCCCGGCCGAGGAATGGCCCGACATCATGGATGCACTGGTCGCGCCGGAGGTCGTCAAGCCGGCCTATGGCAGCGATAGCCGCGTCTCGATCTGGGGCGCTCTGGAAGCCCGCCTTCTGTCCGTCGACACGCTGGTGGTCGGGGGCCTCAACGAAGGCGTCTGGCCGCGCAAGGCCCAGGCCGACCGTTTCATGTCGCGCATCATGAAGACCGGCATCGACCTCGAACCGCCGGAGCGCCGGATCGGCCAGTCGGCGCATGATTTCGAAATGGCGATGGGTGCCGGCAAGGTCATTCTTGCCCGCTCCGCCCGATCGGGTGACGCACCGGCGGTTCCGTCGCGCTGGCTTCAGCGCATCCTGACCTTTGCCGGCGCTGAGCAGGCGCAGGCCATGCGCGCGCGGGGCAATGAACTGCTAGGCTGGGCGCGGGCGCTGGATGGCGGGCCGCAAATTCCCTTTGCCGAGCGCCCGCAGCCCAAGCCGCCGCTTGAGGCGCGGCCGCACCATTTCTCCGTCACCGAGATCGAAACGCTGCGCCGCGATCCCTATGCGATCTACGCCCGCCGCATCCTCGGCCTGATGCCGCTCGACCCGCTGGTGCGCGATCCCGGTGCGGCGGAGCGCGGCACGTTGTTCCATGCCATCATGCATCGCTTCTCGGCCTCGGGTGTCGATCCGCGCGATGGTTCCGCGCTCGACGTTCTTCTCGATGCCGGCCGCACCTGTTTCGCGGAGGCCGCCTTGCCGGCTGACGTTCATGCGATCTGGTGGCCGCGCTTCGAAAAACTCGCCGAACACATCATCGCCTGGGAGCGCACGCGCGCGCCGTCGGTAAACACCCGTCATGCCGAGGAGCGCGCCGAAAAGACCGTCGTCGGCGCTTCGGGCGTAACCCTTTCGGGCTATGCCGACCGCGTCGATGTGCTGCCCGCCGGCATGGCCGATATTCTCGACTACAAGACCGGCTCGTCGCCGTCCAAGGCGCAGGCCCACACGCTGCTTGCGCCCCAATTGGCTCTGGAAGGCGCGCTGTTGAAACGCGGCGCATTCCGCGAACTCGGTCAGCTGGAGCCATCGCAGCTCGCCTTCGTCCGCTTCAAGCCCAATGGCGAGGTATTCGAGGAATCGATCCTGGAATACAACCGCAAGCCACGCACGGCGGGCGATCTCTCCGAGGAAGCCTGGCACCGGCTCGAGGAACTGCTCAAGCATTATGGCAGGCTCGAAACGGGATATCTGTCGCGCGCGCTGCCCTTCCGCGAAGGCGAGACGGACGGCGACTACGACCATCTCGCCCGCGTCCTCGAATGGTCCGCCGGCGGTGACAGCGCCGACGATGGCGGCGACGACGCATGAAAAAGGTCTATCCCGTCCCCACTGAGACCTCCGACCGGCAGGCGCGAGCCTCCGACCCGCAGAATTCCGCCTGGGTGTCGGCCAATGCCGGCTCGGGCAAGACGCATGTGCTGTCCCAGCGCGTCATCCGCCTTCTGCTGGAAGGCACGGACCCATCCAAAATCCTCTGCCTGACCTATACGCGCGCCGCTGCCGCCAATATGTCGAACCGCGTCTTCGGCAATCTGTCGAAATGGACCATGCTCGGCGACGAAGAACTACGGACGGAGATCCAAAAGATCGACAACAAGGCGCCCAACGCGGAAAAGCTGCGCCGGGCGCGGCGGCTTTTCGCGCAGGCGCTGGAAACGCCGGGCGGCCTGAAGATCCAGACCATCCACGCCTTCTGCGAATCCGTGCTGCACCAGTTTCCGCTGGAAGCCAACATCGCAGCACACTTCCAGATGCTCGACCCGCTGATGGAAGAAACGCTGTTTGCCACCGCACGGCGCGAAATGGTGACGGGCGCGGTCGCATCCGACAATCCCGAACTCGGCGAAGCCTTCGCCATGGTGCTGGAGCGCGGTGGCGAGGCCGGGCTCGACGCGCTGCTCGGCGAAATCGTGCGCAAGCGCGACGGTTTGCGCGACTTCATCGATGCCGCCGCACACGACACCGTGCCCTATGCCATGCTGTTTGCCGAATTCGGCTTCTCCCCGGAGGACACGGCGGAAGACATCGCCGCCTCGATCTGGCCGCTGCCGGGCTTTTCAGCCGATTATTTTACCGAGTTCGCCAATCAGGCTGCCGCCGTCGATGCTCGCCGTGCGCTCGACAGCATCATCCCGGATGTGATCCTGGCTTTCGCAGAACCCGACCCGGTCGCCCGGCTGAAATTGCTGGCGAAAGGCTTTTTGAAGTCGGATGGCGATCCCTATGACCCGGTCAAGACATTCAAGAAAGCCCTGCACGATCGCATGCCGGACCTTGCCGAGCGCTATGCCGCCGCTGCAGCCGCGATCATCGAAATATCCGACCGCCTTGCCACCTTCCGCATGCTGGAAGGCACGCGCGCCGCACTCACCATCGCCGACTGGCTGATCGCCCGCTACGAGCGGCTGAAGACCGGGCGCGGCTTCCTCGATTTCAACGATCTCATCACCCGCACCGTGCGCCTGCTGGCCAGGCAGGATGCCGGCCCATGGGTGCAATACAAGCTCGACAAGGGCATCGACCACATATTGCTCGACGAGGCGCAGGACACCAGTCCCGACCAGTGGGAGGTGGTGAAGCGGCTGGCCGAGGAATTCTTTGCCGGCTTCGGCGCGCGCGACAATGTCCACCGCACCGTCTTTGCCGTCGGCGACGAAAAGCAGTCGATCTATTCGTTCCAGGGTGCGGCACCGGAGTCCTTCGCCCGCAGCGGCCAGGAATTTTCGCAGAAGATCCGCGCCGCCAACCGCAGTTTCGAGCCGGTCAAGCTGACGCTGTCCTTCCGCTCCACCGATGACGTGCTACAGGCGGTCGACAGGGTTTTTGCCAGCGACGAGGCGAAGCGCGGCATCACGCTCGATCCAGGCCCGGTCCAGCACAATGCCATCCGCGCCGGGGCGCCGGGCTATGTAGAGGTCTGGCCTTCGGTCGGCGCCGATGCGGCGGAAGAACCGGATGACTGGACGCAGGCCGTCGATCACGCCCACGCGCCTGCGGTGCGCGTTGCCGAAAATGTCGCCGCGACCATCCAGAACTGGATTCGCTCGGGCGAAATCATCGAAGGCACCGGGAAAAAACTCAGCGCCGGCGATGTCATCGTTCTGGTGCGCAAGCGCGACCGTTTCGTCCACGCGCTGGCCCGCAGCCTGAAGAATCGGGGCATCGCGGTTGCCGGTGCCGATCGCCTGAGCCTGCCCGGCCATATCGCGGTCAAGGACCTGATGGCGCTTGGCCGTTTCATGATCCAGCCGGAGGATGACCTGTCGCTGGCAGCGGTGCTGAAAAGCCCGATCTTCCAGCTCGGCGAAGACACGCTTTTCGATCTTGCCGCCGCCCGTGCCGGCGGGCTGTCTCTATACGCATCGCTCCGGCAACAGGCCGAAAATTCTCCGCCACTGGCCGAGACGGTAAAACGCCTGACCGAATGGTCGACGCAATCGGCCTTCCGGCCGGTATTCGAGTTCTATTCCGGCATTCTCGGCCGCGACGGCATGCGTAAGAAGATGGTCGCTCGCCTCGGCCAGGACGCCGGCGATATCCTCGATGAGTTCCTGAATTTTTGCCTCGCCGAGGAACGGACAGGCCTGCCCGGTCTCGAATCTTTCCTTGCGACGCTGGAAAGTGCGGGTCCCGAGATCAAGCGCGAGATGGACCAGACCCGCGACGAAGTCCGCATCATGACTGTCCACGCCGCGAAGGGGCTTGAAGCGCCGGTGGTGTTCCTGGTGGATGGCGGGGCGGCCCCCTTCAGCGACCAGCATCTGCCGCGGCTGATGCCGTTCCAGCCAAAGGGCGAGGAACTGCGGGAGACAAAAGCCTTTCTCTGGCGCTCGGGCAGCGATGTCGCCAACCTGTTTTCGCAGGCTGCGGGCGGCGAGGCGAAGGAGCGCGCCGACGACGAATATCGCCGGCTGCTCTATGTCGGCATGACGCGAGCCGAAGACCGCCTGATCGTCTGCGGCTATCACGGCAAGCGCGCGCAGAACGCCGCGACCTGGCACGCGCTTGTCACCCGGGCGCTGGTCGGCATCGAGCACAGCGAGGAACGCAAGCACCCGGTCGCCGACGATACAGTGCACCGTTTTCGCGTCACGCCATTCACGACCGCGCAGGCCGCCGCCGAGGCGCCCGAAACCCCGGCGCAGTCATCCGCGCCGATGCCGCAGCATCTGCTGAAGCCGCTGCCACCGGTGGAGCGGCTGCCGCGACCTCTGTCCCCGTCTGGTGCCTCGGCGCTGATCGAGGAAACGAAGGAACCGGTCGTGTCGGACCGCTCGCCGGTGCTCGATCCCGAGATCGAACCGGGTTTCGCCATTGCCCGTGGCCTGGCGCTGCACAAGCTGCTCCAGATGCTGCCGAATGTTCCCGAAACGGAAAGGAACGCCGCAGCATTGCGCTATCTCGAGCGCATCGCGGCAGGCTGGCCCGAGCGAGAACGCCACGCGGCACTCGCCTCGGTGGAAGCCATTCTGGCATCACCGGATTTCGCCCCCTTGTTCGGGGAAGGCTCACGCGCCGAAGTGTCGATCATGGGCAGCGTCACGGTTCGCGGCAGGCCGCGATCGGTCTCGGGCAAGATCGACCGGCTGGCGGTCACCGCCGACGAGGTCTTCATCGTCGACTACAAGACCAACCGGCCGGCCCCCGCCGCGTTTGGCGATGTTCCGCTGTCCTATGTCACGCAGCTCGCGCTCTACCGGGCGCTGCTCCAGCCGCTTTATCCGCGCCACAAGGTTTCGGCGGCCCTTCTGTTTACGGAGGCGCCCAACCTGATGCGGATTCCCGAAACCGCGCTGGACGATGCCCTTGTCCGACTCACACAGGCGTGACACAAGGTCTGCTTGAACGCCTGCAAGGCCGACACCACATATAGCGCGACATCGAACCCGGAAAGGATTTCATCATGGCCACAGTCAAGGTCGACAAGAGCAATTTTCAGTCTGACGTGCTGGACGCTTCGGGTCCCGTCGTCGTCGATTTCTGGGCGGAATGGTGCGGCCCCTGCAAGATGATCGGCCCGTCGCTCGAGGAAATTTCGACCGAACTCGCCGGCAAGGTGAAGATCACCAAGCTCAATATCGACGAGAATCCGGAAATCGCTGCCCAGTTCGGCGTGCGCTCCATCCCGACCCTGATGATCTTCAAGGGCGGTGAAGTGGCCGACATCAAGGTCGGCGCGCTGCCCAAGACCGCACTTTCGCACTGGATCGGCGGCAACGTCGCCTGATCGTCTGGAACCACGGAATTCGAGAAGCCCGGCCATCGTGCCGGGCTTTTTGTTGGCTGTCGGAATTTTCCAGCTGGCTCTTCTCGCAGGGCTCTTTTTCATCCCCTGATCGCTTCAGGCGAACAGAGGAGCAGAAAAAATGTCAGGATCCGCCAAGCCAACTGTCTTCGTCGACAATGAGCGCGTCATCGTCACCGAATGGCGCTTTGCGCCGGGCGCCAATACGGGCTGGCACCGCCATGGCCACGACTACGTCGTCGTGCCGCTGATGGACGGCAAGGTGAAACTGCTCACCAAGGATGGCGAATCCTTTGCCGAGATGAAACAGGGCGTCCCCTATTTCCGCTCCGAAGGCGTCGAGCACGACGTCATCAACGCCAATGACGGCGAATACGCCTTCATTGAGATCGAGCTGAAGTAGGCGTCAGACTGGTGATCTCCCGTCTGTTGGCTCCTGAAACTGGATCGGACCTTCGGCCCAACTTTCCGGCATCGTGTGCTTCACGCGAACCGCATCCTGCACGGTTTCTCATGCCGTCGATGCCGAGGCATGGATTCCCGACATTCTCCGCTCGTTCCTCGCTCACGAGGTCGAGAATGACGAGGGGAGGAGCGCCACCGCTAATCGCAAACGTTGTTTCAAAGCTTCAGATGTGGCTGTGGAACCAGCGTTGACGATTAGCGAAGGCCTAACCTGCAGTTCGTCATCCTCGGGGCCGGAGCCGAACGAAGTGAGGTGTAGGAACCCGGGGATCCATGCCGGAACCTCGATGAAATGTTCTGCGGTGCAGAACAGTCGAAGGTGAAACTGGCGGAAAGTGTGGAAAGATTCTTAGCCAATTTCCATCCATCCCATTGTTTTCATTCATACCACATATTTTTTCACACCCGATTTATCCCCATCCTTTCCGCCTCCCGCATAATTCCTCCATCGTCCTCAGCGGGAACACGGGTCATGAACCGGATGAGCGTGGAGGGCGGCGGTGTCCGGGCTGGTGGCGCGACGGTAGCGCTGCTGGGTGATGAGCCCCTAAGTCCGGGTCTTGGCGGCGGCTGGCCACGCGAATGTGGAGGCGACTGAGCGGGACAAGAGCACTGAACGGGCGGTCGAAGGACCGCAGATAAATACAATAAACGAGCGATCCAACGACCGCCCGTCTTCCCAGTTCTTTGACAATGGCCAGACGCGGAAATGCGGGCGTGGCGATGGAAAAGTGTGTGCTCTCTGGAGCACCCCCCTCTGGCCTGCCGGCCATCTCCCCCGCAAGGAGGGAGATTAGCTATCATCAGCCTGGCCGCCAGTTCTGCAACGTTGAGGATTGGCGAAAGCCAAGCGGCCGGCTGATCTCCCTCCTTGCGGGGGAGATGGCCGGCAGGCCAGAGGGGGGTGTTGGACGGAGTGCGGCGGTTGCGATCGCGCTCGGCGCAAAGAAACGTCGAGCGCTGCCGCAACGACCCCACCCGGCGGCTTCGCCGCCACCCTCACCTCAAGGGGGAGGGAAATGCAGGCTTCACACCGGCGGCGTGCCATTCTCTGCAAGAACAGCCCCCGCGAGATAAAGCGAGCCGCCGATCAGGATGCGTGGAGGTGCTTCCTTTTCGCCCCAGGTATCGCGCAGCAGCATCAGCGCGTTGGCAACGGAACTGACCGGCTCTGCTGAAAGTCCGGCCTCGTTGGCGCGCGCGGCGAGTTCGCCATTCGGCACGCCCGCTTCGCTGAGGCTGACCGGCACCGTGTAGACGTGACGGGCGATACCGTGGAAGGCGCGGAAATAGCCGGTCTGGTCCTTGGTGTTGATCATGCCGCAGATGAGAAACAGCGGCCGCGCAAGCTTTTCCTCCTGCTCGGCCAGCGCTTCGGCGATGACCACGCCGGCGCCCGGATTGTGACCGCCGTCGAGCCAGATATCCGCCCCGATGGGTGCCAGGTCGACAAGCGCGCCCTGCGTAAGGCGTTGCATGCGGCCGGGCCAGGACACGGTAGTCATCGCCTTGTTCGCCGCTGCTTCGCTGATCTCGAAACCGGCCGTCTTGACCGCTGCGATTGCGGCTGCCGCGTTGGCGTATTGATGGCGGCCGGGCAGGCGCGGCGGCGAAAGATCCATCAGGCCGGTCTGGTCCTGGTAGATCAAACGGCCATGCTCTTCGGCGGCCAGGAACTCCTGGCCATAGACCTGAACCGGACAGCCCAGGCGATCCGCCGTCTCCACGATCACGTCCTGCGCGGTCGCGTTCTCCTGCGCGCCGACGACCACCGGGCAGCCCGGCTTGATGATGCCGGCCTTTTCGGCAGCGATAAGTTCCACCCGGTCGCCGAGATAGGCTTCGTGATCGAGCGACACCGGCATGATCAGGGAGACGGCCGGTTTGCGTATGACATTCGTCGCGTCGAAGCGGCCGCCAAGGCCTACCTCGATGATCGCCGCATCGGCCGGATGTTCGGCAAACAGCAGGAACGTTACCGCCGTCAGGATTTCGAAGACGGTAATGGTCTCGCCGCGATTGGCCTCGGCAACGCGCGTGATGGTGTCGGCCAGCACATCGTCGGAAACGAATTTGCCGCCGCCATCTGCCGCCAGCCTATAGCGCTCGTGCCAGTTGACCAGATGCGGCGAGGTATGGACATGCACGCGGTAGCCCGCCGCCTCGAGCAAAGCGCGCGAGAAGGCGGCGGCCGAGCCCTTGCCGTTGGTGCCGGCGATATGGATCACCGGCGGCAGTCTGTCCTGAGGATTGCCGAGACGGCCGAGCAGGCGCGAGACCCGGTCCAGCGAAAGATCGAAACCTTTCGGGTGCAGCGTCATCAGGCGCTCGATTTCGCGATCGGCGAGCAGAGTGGACATGAAGGCTCCTCCGGGAGCAGAAGTCGTGGGCGGGAATTTTTTGGACCCCCGCCTTCGACTCTATCAGGCCTGAGGACGCGCCTCAGTCGTCACGACGACGGGTGCCGGCACGATTTCCGACTTTTCCGGTTTGGCAGCGTCCGGCGTCTTCATCAGGATTTTAAGCAGGCGGGCGATGGTCGATTTCAGCTCCAGCCGCGAGACGACCATGTCGACCATGCCGTGGTCCATCAGATATTCGGCGCGCTGGAAGCCGTCCGGCAGTTTTTCGCGGATGGTCTGCTCGATGACGCGCGGCCCGGCAAAGCCGATCAGCGCGCCCGGCTCGGCAATGTGGACATCGCCCAGCATCGCGTAGGAAGCGGTCACGCCGCCGGTCGTCGGATTGGTCAGGACGACGATATAGGGCAGGCCCGCCTCTTTGAGGCGGTCGAGCGCGACCGTCGTACGCGGCAGTTGCATCAGCGACAGGATGCCTTCCTGCATGCGCGCGCCGCCGGAGGCAGCAAACAGGATCATCGGGCGGCGCTTTTCGACCGCCGTCTCGAAAGCATGGATGATCGCGTCGCCGGCAGCCATGCCGAGCGAGCCGCCCATGAAGGCGAAATCCTGCACGGTAGCGACCACGGGTAGGCCCTCGATCGTGCCGAGCGCGTTCAGGATCGCGTCTTCCAGGCCGGTCTTGGCCTTGGCGTCCTTGAGCCGGTCTACATAGCGCTTCTCGTCGCGGAATTTCAGCGGGTCGGTCATCACCTTCGGGTTTTCAAGCGTCTCGAAGGCGCCATTGTCGAAGAAGAATTTCAGCCGCTCGCGCGCCGAAATCTTCATGTGATGGCCGGATGACGGGATGACGAACTGGTTGCTCTCGAGGTCCTTGTGAAAGACCATCTCGCCGCTCTCCGGATCCTTGATCCAGAGATTTTCCGGCATTTCGCGCCGGCCAAGCATCGAGTTGATCTTCGGGCGGACGTAATTGGTGATCCAGTTCATGGCATCCATTCCTGTGATGTCAAAGACATGGGTACTTTATTGGGCAGCAGCAAGGCGGGCGGAACGAACGCCTTGCGCCAGGCCGTTGACCAGCGTGGCAACCGCTTCAGCCGGGTTGGCCGTCATCTCGCCCTTCGGGCCGATGACATTGGCGACCGCGTTGACGATCGCCGTGCCGACAACGACGCCATCCGCAGACGCGCCGATGACTCGCGCCTGCTCGGCGGTCTTCACGCCGAAGCCGACACAGACCGGCAGGCTGGTATGGCCCTTGATGCGGGTGACTGCCTCGGCGACCTTGGACGTGTCGGCCAGCGCCGAGCCGGTGATGCCGGTCATCGACACGTAGTAGACGAAGCCGGAGGTGTTTTCCAAAACCTTGGGCAGGCGCTTGTCGTCGGTGGTCGGCGTTGCCAGCCGGATGAAGTTGATGCCGGCCTTGATCGCCGGCACGCACAGCTCTTCATCCATTTCCGGCGGCAGGTCGACCACGATCAGCCCGTCTATGCCGGCATCGATGGCATCGGCAAGGAAACGGTCGACACCGTGGATGTAGATCGGATTGTAATAGCCCATCAGCACGATCGGCGTTTCATTGTCGGTGGCGCGAAACTCGCGCGCCATCTGCAGCGTCTTGTTCAGCGTCTGGCCGGCCTTCAGGGCACGCAGGCCGGCGGCCTGGATCGCCGGGCCATCGGCCATCGGATCGGAAAACGGCATGCCAAGCTCGATCACGTCGCTGCCGGCCTTGGGCAGCGCCTTCATGATGGACAGCGACGTTTCGTAGTCCGGGTCGCCGCCCATGAAATAGGTGACGAGCGCGGGACGGCCTTCGGCCTTGAGTTTGTCGAAGCGGCGTTCGATGCGGGTGCTCATGGTCAGATCTCCATTCCGAGCATCTTGGCGACGGTGTGGACGTCCTTGTCGCCACGGCCCGAAAGATTGACGATCATGACCTGGTCCTTGCCCATCGTCGGCGCGACCTTCACCGCATGGGCAATCGCATGCGCAGATTCCAGCGCCGGGATGATGCCTTCGACGCGGGTGGTGAGCTGGAATGCCTCCAGCGCCTCGTTGTCGAGGATCGGCACATATTCGACGCGGCCGCTGTCGCGCAGCCAGCTATGCTCCGGCCCGACGCCGGGATAGTCGAGGCCGGCCGAGATCGAATGGCCGTCGAGTATCTGGCCGTCGTCGTTCTGCAGGAGATAGGTGCGGTTGCCATGCAGCACGCCCGGCCTGCCGGCATTCATCGAGGCGCAATGCTCGATGCCGTCAAGGCCGCGTCCACCGGCTTCGATGCCGACGATCTTGACGTTGCGGTCGTCGAGGAAAGGATGGAACAGGCCGATGGCGTTGGAGCCACCGCCGACGGCAGCGACGATCACGTCGGGCAGGCGGCCTTCCTGCTCGAGGATCTGGGCGCGGGCTTCCGTGCCGATCACCGACTGGAAATCGCGCACCAGTTCCGGATAGGGATGCGGGCCGGCTGCCGTGCCGATCAGGTAATAGGTGTCGTGGACATTGGTCACCCAGTCGCGCAGCGCCTCGTTCATGGCGTCCTTCAGCGTGCCATGGCCGGCGCTGACCGGCCGCACTTTGGCGCCGAGCAGCTTCATGCGGAACACGTTGGGGCTTTGGCGCTCGACGTCGGTGGCGCCCATGTAGACGATGCAGGGAAAGCCGAAACGTGCCGCCACGGTCGCGGAGGCAACACCGTGCTGGCCGGCGCCGGTCTCGGCGATGATGCGCGTCTTGCCCATGCGCTTGGCAAGCAGGATCTGGCCGAGGCAGTTGTTGATCTTGTGGCTGCCGGTGTGGTTCAGGTCTTCACGCTTGAAATAAATCTTTGCGCCGCCCCCGAGGCCCTTCGCCGAGGAAACGTCACGAAGATGCTTGGTCAGGCCTTCGGCGAAATAGAGTTTTGACGGCCGCCCGGCATAATGGGTCGAGAGGTTCTCAAGTTCAGCCTTGAAAGCGGGATCGTTCTTGGCCTCGTTCCAGTGCCGTTCCAGGTCGAGGATGAGCGGCATCAACGTCTCGGCGACGAAACGGCCACCGAAAATGCCGAACATGCCCTGTTCGTCGGGTCCGGTGCGGAAGGAATTGGGCTCTGCCGGCTTGTTCATTGCACTATCCTGTTGGTCCGGGCGACGGCAGGACAGCCTTTTTCCTGCCCTTGCGCGATCTTGCCGAGCCTTAAGCCTTTCGGGGGCTAAATGTAAACTGCTCTCTGCACATCGTCAGGCGGCGCGATTATCTGTCGCCGCCTGCACGGCCCGAAAGAAACCGTCGATCAGCGCCACATCCTTGACGCCGGGAGTGCTTTCCACGCCGGACGATATGTCGATGCCGGGCGGGTTCGTAAGACGCAGGGCCTCGCCGATATTGGCGGCGTTGAGGCCGCCGGAAAGCATGTAGTCGATCTGGCCCTCGAGGCCCGCAAGCAGGCGCCAGTCGAAGGAAACCCCGTTGCCGCCCGGCAGCTCCGATCCCACTGGGGGCTTGGCATCGAACAGGAAGCGGTCGGCAACGCTGACGTAAGGAGCAATTGCGTCGAGATCGGCTGCCTCGCGAATGGCAAAAGCCTTCATCACCGGCAGGCCATAGCGCGCCTTGACCTCGGCCACGCGCTCGACCGTCTCGTGGCCGTGAAGCTGCAGCATGTCGGGCGACATCGAAGCGACGATATGGTCGAGCGTCTCGTCGTCCGCATCGACGGTCACCGCGACCGCCTTGGCACGCCCGCGCGCGGTTTCACGCAGCCGTCCGGCTTCGATCGGATCGATGTTTCGCGGGCTCTTCTGGAAGAAAATAAAGCCGACATGGCTCGCGGCGCCGGCAAGGGCGGCAGCAAGGGCCTCATCGGTCTTCAGGCCACAGATTTTGATGTCGAGCGCCATGGCCGGGGGAATTGCCACGAAAAGATCGAAGAGTCGAGAATAGCCTTTGAAATACTGACTTGGTCCAGCCGTAAACGACGCTCGGAAAAGCGTAGATGGCCTTGCGACGCTCTATCACGGCGATTGCTCGAATGTGGTCATAGTCGATTGCTGCCAACGGTTCCGGGCCGGGAGGTTGCAGTATTTCAGTATCGCGACGCATGGCGGTCTCCAGGGGAGAAGTCATGCAGTTCGGATATCATTTCCAGAACGCTAGATAATCAGTTACATAGTGACTTCACTCATGACTGGAAATCATGAATATGGCCGTATCAGACGATATGAATGCCTTCGTGCGCATCGTGGACCTCGGTTCCTTCGCCAAGGCGGCTGAGGATTTGCGCGTCACGCCATCAGCCCTATCGAAGTTGATCTCGCGTCTCGAAGACCGGCTCGGCGTGCGGCTCCTGACGCGCACGACGAGAAGGTTGGCTCCGACATCGGAAGGCTCGCTCTATCTTGAGCGGGCGCGCGAAATCCTCGAACTTATTGGCCGCACCGAGACTGATGTCTCCTCCGCCCGTAGCCAGCCGAAAGGTCGCTTGCGCATCAACTCCAGCACCGGTTTTGCCCGACAAACCTTGCTGCATGCAGTTCCGGCGTTCCTGCATCGCTATCCCGAGGTTTCGGTGGACCTCACTCTGACTGACCGCCTCATCGATCCTGTTGCCGAGCAGGTTGACATCGTCATTCGGGGCAGCCCGTCAGCGGGGTCCGATCTGGTCGTTCGCAAGTTGGCGGAAGGGCGTCGGCTTATTTGCGCCGCTCCATCCTATCTGGAAAGGGCAGGGACGCCGCTTTCGGCTGCCGACCTGGAGAAACATAACTGTATTGCGTTGTTGAGCCAGTCGCCCACGACCTGGCCGCTCGCGGCCGAAAGCGGCCTCGTGCGGTTCCAGCCAAAAGGAACCTTTTCCTGCGACAATGTCGGCATGCTGTTTGATATGGCTATTGCGGGCCAAGGTATCGTTCGCCTGGCCGATTTTGTGGTGGGACAGGCTGTCCGCGAGGGTCGGCTGCTTGAAATCCTGACTGACACAAATCGCTCGGATACGATCTCGCTCTGGGTGCTGATGCCGAAGGGCCGCTTTCACGCCCCGCGTGTTCAGGCGTTTCTCGATTTTATGGAAGAGTGGCTGAAGGCAGCGAACAACGCTGACGTAACGGCCTGACGGGCCGATCGCCCCTCATATTCGTATTCGCTCACTCGAACATGATCGCCTGAAGTGCGCCGCCATTGCGCTTCAGCCAGGCCTTGCAGCGCTCGGTATCGGGGCAAAGCTCCTCGCAGAGCTTCCAGAATTTCGGGCCGTGGTTCATCTCGCGCAGATGCGCCACTTCGTGCGCGACGAGATAGTTTATCACCGGCGCCGGCGCCATCATGATGCGCCATGAAAAGGAGAGTGTTCCGTCGGACGTGCAGGAGCCCCAGCGGCTCGACGTGTCGCGAAAGCGGATCGCCTTGGCCTTGCGGCCCGCCGCCGTCGCGTGCTTCGCCACCAATTGCTCGATGTCGCGCTTGGCCTCGCGCTTGAGGAAATCGGCGATGCGCCGCGGCAGATGAAGCCGGTCGCCATGCACGACCAGCGTCGGGCCGCTATCGTCATGCGAAACCACTACCGTGCCGCGCTTGCCCGGCTCATGCACGATCAGATGCGGCACGCCGCGGACGGGGATTTTTATACCCGGCCGCACCTGCGGGCGATCTGGCACTTTGGCCAGACGCTGTTCCAGCCAGCCCTGATGCCGGTGCAGGAAGCGGTCGACCTCGCCGCGTGCCAGGCCCGGCGGTACGGTGATGCGCAGGCCGCGGCCGCCTGAATCGATGCGCAGAGTCAGCCGCCGCGCGCGATCGTTCTCGACGATGCGTAGCGGCAGCGTGCGGCCGGCGACGACATGCTCCCGCTCAAGCACCGAAGCTACGGGGCGGGCCTGCAATTTTTTCAGGAAACCGAAGGGCATCAGGTGACGGTACGTGATTCGCGATGGAAGGAATTCTACCTGAAAAGCACAGGTCTTTCGGGCGGAATTTTGGTCGGGAGGAGCGGCAGAGGTATAAAGGAAAACGGCGCCGCGAATGCGACGCCGTTTGAACTTCTTGTCAGGAGAGAGCCTTACGCTTCGTCGAGCAGGCCGGACTTGCCGCCGCGCTTGGTGGTCGTCGGCGCGGTCGACTTGTTGCGGTTGGCCATGAAGCGGTCGAATTCTTCCTGGTCCTTGGCGCGGCGCAGTTCGCGGGCATAGTCGTCGAACTGGGCCAGCGTCTCGTCGAGCTTGCGGCGCTCTTCGGCAAGGCGCTCGAGTTCCTTCTCGCGCCAGTCGTCGAAGGCGACGTTGCCGGTGGGCGTGTAGGAGCCCTTGCCCCAGCGGGCAGCCTTGTCGGAGCCGCGGCGGCAGCCGGCGAAGATGCCGTCGGTTGCGCGGTTTACGTCGCGCTTGAAGCCTTCAAGCCGATCGCCCCAGATGATGTAGGCAAGCATGGCGAGGCCAAGCGGCCAGAACACCATGAAGCCGATCACCATCAACGCGATGGTCGCCGGCGTCCATGCCGGACGGATCAGTGCAGTCGTGTTCATGTTTCTCCGGTTCCTTCAGTTGGAGGCAGCCGATCCGGCTGCTTCAATTCGAAATGGGAACGGAAAAATGGCTATTCAAGACGGTTTTGTTGAAAACCGGACAAGCTTTTGGAAAAATTACAGCGCCGAAGGGGAGTTGAACGCCCAATGGATGCTGTAATACTTTGAATCTACGAATAATTCTTTCCGAGGAATTGATTCCGACTTTTTGGGTTATGCGTCAGCGTTTTTTGAGAAAATCGAGCGCGAGCACGATCATTCCGGCAACCAGACCCCAGAATGCGGCGCCGATGCCGAAAAGCGTCAGCCCTGAAGCGGTCACCGCAAAGGCGGTCGTTGCCGCCATCCGTTCGCCCTCATCCTTCAGCGCGATCGACAGCGCATTGGCAAGCGGCGCCATCAGTGCAAGACCGGCGACCAGCACGATCAGGCTCTGCGGCAGCACGGCGAAGATCGCCACCAGCGAAGCTCCGAAGATGGCGAAGACGAGATAGGCGAGCGCGTAGAACGGTCCGGTCTTCCAGCGCTCGGCCGGATCGGGATGAACGTCCGGCCCGGTGCAGATTGCTGCGGAGATTGCCGCCAGATTGGTGGTCAGCGCGCCGAAGGGGGCCGTCAGCAGCGAGAATAATCCTGTCACGGAAATCAGCGGCCCGGGGTTCGGATCGTAACCGGCAGCGCGCAGCACGGCGAGGCCGGAGAGGTTCTGCGAGGCCATCGTCACGAGATAGAGCGGTATCGCCAGCCCGACGATGACGGCTGGCGAGAAGGACGGGCTGATCAATGTCAGCGTTGAAAGCTCGGGCGTGGGCAGCCCGCCGACGCGGCCGGTCAAAAAGGCGATCGCACCGCCGCCAACCAGCACCGCCAGCACCGAAAGCGCCGGATTGAACACCCGGATGATGAAGAACGCCGCGATCAGCGGCAGGATGAGGATGGGGTCGACCGGAACCGTCTTCACCGCATTGATCGCGAAAGTGACGACAATGCCGCCGAGCATTCCCGAGGCGACCGAGGCGGGGATTTTCGCGATGAGCCGCGTCAGCGGCTTGAACAGGCCGGTGATGATCAGAAGAGCCGCCGTGACGATGAAAGCACCGACGGCATCATTCATGTTGAACCCGGAACTTGCAGCGATCAGCGCTGCCCCCGGCGTCGACCATGCCGAGATGACCGGCATTTTGGTTTGCCAGCTCAGCCAGGCTGTTTCGAACGCCATGGCCAGGCAGATCGCGGTGACCCAGCTTGCCGTCTGCTCGCGCGATGCGCCGACCGCATCGGCGGCAGCGATGATCAGCGCCAGCGTGCCGCCAAAACCGACGATTGCCGCGACGAAAGCCGATATCGGAATGGAAAGCCGCATCATCCCACCTGCGTGCTGATGGCTTCGACTGCGCGCAAAAGCATGTCGAGGTCCTGCGGTCGCGACAGGCGGTGGTCGCCCTCCGGTATGAGCGACAGCGTCACGTCGTCGGCAGGCAGGCACGAGACTAGCTTTAAAGCGTGGCTGTGCGGCACGTCCGGGTCGGCCAGGCCCTGCAGGATGTGGATCGGACAATGCGTGTCGATCGGCCCGGTCATTACCAGGTTTTTTCGCCCATCTTCGAACAGCGCCCGCGTGTAGACATTGGGTTCCGGCGAATATTCGGACGGCTCCTCGAAAAACCCTTTTTCCCTGAGATCGCGGCGTTGCGCCTCGCTGAGCTGCGGTTCCATCAGTTCGGAGACGAAGTCGGGCGCCGGCGCCAGCAGCACCAGCCCGCCAATGCGATCGCCTTCGCCTGCCTTGAGCAATTCCTCGACCATCCGCAGCGCGATCCACGCGCCCATGGACGACCCGACGAGGATTTGCCGGCCATGCGTAAACTTCCGGAACACGGCGAGGCTCTCGGCAAGCCATTTGGAGATCGTGCCGTCTGCGAAGGCGCCGCCGGACTCACCGTGGCCGGAGTAATCGTGCCGCAGGAAGGCGCGGCCGTGACCTTCGGCCCAGTCGCTCAGCGTCTCGGCCTTGGTGCCGAGCATGTCGGAGCGGAAGCCGCCCAGCCAGACGATTCCGGGCTCCTTGCCAGCGAGATGACGGAAGGCGATCGCGGTGCCGTCTACGTCAAGAAAGTCCGGTGGCGTTTCGGTCATGTCTTCTTTCCTGTCGGGTGACGCTCTTTTGACACAGGTCGAATCCGGCGGAAAGGCCCACAAAGCACAGTCGGTGCCGTGCTTGATGAGCCAATATCAAGTCAGGTGATTTATTCTGTTTGCTGTGCTATTGACTTGCTCCGCGCCGTACCGACATAGGCGCAACCCACGAAATGAACGTCAACGGTTCGAGGAGACAACGACCATTCGCAGACCCTTCAAAGCAGCGGCGCCCACCAAAGACGGCCCGCGCTCCAATCGCGACATCCGGGTGCCCCGGGTTCAGCTCATCGATGTAGATGGCAGCAATCGCGGTGACGTTTCAATCAACGATGCTCTGCTGGCCGCCGAAGAGGCAGGCCTCGATCTCGTCGAGATATCCCCCAACGCACAGCCGCCGGTCGTCAAGATTCTCGACCTCGGCAAACTGAAATACGCCAACCAGAAGAAGGCGGCCGAGGCGCGCAAGCATCAGAAGATCATCGAGATCAAGGAGATCAAGATGCGCCCCAACATCGACACCCACGATTACGAGGTGAAGATGCGGGCGGTTCGCCGTTTCTTCGAGGAAGGCGACAAGGTCAAGCTGACGCTGCGTTTCCGTGGCCGCGAAATGGCCCACATGGAACTCGGCATGCAGCTTCTGAACAAGGTTCGGGAAGAGGTCGCCACGATCGCCAAGGTCGAGGCCGAGCCGAAACTCGAAGGCCGCCAGATGATGATGGTTCTGGCGCCGCGCTGACCTTTCAAGCGCTGTCCGCCTGATGGCGGACAGCGCGCATCTTGAATTGGCCATGATCCGATTGGAAAGGGCACGGCGTCGTCTTTGCACGCCGCGCCCTTCTTTGCTTTTCCGAGAGCCGCCATGTCCCCGTCCGCCGAATTGAGCCGTTACCAGCAGCGCCGACGCATCGTCCTTGCGATACTCGTCGTGGTGATTTTTGCAGCTCTGTTGTTCGTCCAGTCGGCCATGGTGTCAGACGACGACCTGCACGAATATGTCGAGATGTTCGGCGGTGCCGCGATCCTGACGGCCATTCTCGGCCGCACCTGGTGCACGATGTATATCGGCGGGCGCAAAGGTTCGGAGATCGTCAGGGGCGGTCCTTACTCGGTCACCCGCAATCCGCTCTATGTCTTCAGCGCGATCGGCGCGGCGGGCATCGGCGCGATGACCGGCAGCATTACGGTGGCGGTCGCTTTCGCGGTCATCACCTACCTGGCGTTTCATTCGGTCACCCTCGTTGAAGAGGCTTACCTGAAGCAGGCCTTCGGCGAACCCTACGAGCGCTATATGCGCGAGGTGCCGCGCTTCTTCCCGCGCTTCAGCCTTTTCAAGGAAAGCGAACTGCTTTCGGTGCGACCACAGATCCTCTACCGCACTTTTACGGACGGCCTGTTATTTCTGGCTGCCTATCCGTTTTTCGAGTTCGTGGAATATCTCCAGAATGCCGGTTATTTGCCGGTCTTCCTGCGGCTTTATTGACCTTAAGCCACCGGCAGCGATTCACCGGTTGCGCTTTCGACCGCGCATCGCTATAAGGCCGCGTCCAAGAACCGTCCGGCAGGGCATGCCGTGGCGGTTTCTAATGCTTTTCGGGCATTGGTCTGCCCGAAGCGACATAAGGCGTGATTTTGCGCCAAAGAACGGAGTAGCAAAATGCCCAAGATGAAGACCAAATCAGCCGCCAAGAAGCGGTTCAAGATCACTGCGACCGGTAAAGTTCTGTCGGCTGCCGCCGGCAAGCGCCACGGCATGATCAAGCGCAGCAACAAGTTCATTCGCGATGCCCGCGGCACCATGGTTCTCGCTGAGCCAGATGCCAAGAAGGTCATCAAGAATTTTCTGCCGAACGGCCTTTGAGCCCGGCCAAGCGTTTTTAAGGAGATCATGACATGGCACGTGTAAAGAGAGGCGTCACCTCGCACGCCAAGCATAAGAAGGTCCTGAAAGCCGCCAAGGGTTTCTACGGCCGTCGCAAGAACACCATCCGCATCGCCAAGCAGGCAGTCGAGAAGTCGCTGCAGTATGCTTATCGCGACCGCAAGAACCGCAAGCGCAATTTCCGCGCCCTGTGGGTTCAGCGCATCAACGCTGCCGTTCGCGAGCACGGCCTGACCTATGGCCGCTTCATCGACGGTCTCAACAAGGCCGGCATCGAGATCGACCGCAAGGTCCTGTCCGACATGGCTATCCACGAGCCGCAGGCATTCGTCCTGCTCGTCGACAAGGCCAAGGTCGCGCTTGAATATCTGAAGAACACCACCCCGAACGCTTTTGAAAGCGCAGTCGCCTAAGGCCGCCGCGCTTCCCAAGCTTTCGATTTTATGATTTGGGAAACCCGCGCCGGCAGGGCTGGCGCGGGTTTTTCTTTGAGCCAAGATTCAACAAAAAGATGACTATTCGCCAAAATGGTGAATGTCCCTGCAAGCGAGTTTGACCGTGAGCGAAGCAAACACCGATCTGGATACGCTCGAAACTACCCTTCTTGCCGACATTGCAGCGACCGCTGACGAGCAGGCGCTTGAGGCCGTTCGTATCAGCGCACTAGGCAAGAAGGGCATCATCTCTGAGCAGTTGAAGACGCTCGGGAGCATGAGTGACGAGCAACGGCAAACTTTTGGTTCGCAGCTAAACAGCCTAAAAAACAAAATACTCGACGCAATCCGTGAGCGCCGCGCCGATTTGCGAGATGTTGCCATCACCGCGCGTCTCATCGCTGAAAAGCTGGACGTGACGCTGCCGGTGCGCCAGTCGCCGGCCGAGCGCGGCCGCATCCACCCGATTAGCCAGGTCATCGACGAGATCGCGGCGATCTTCGGCGATCTTGGCTTCGCCATCGCCGAAGGCCCGGATGTCGAGACCGACTACTACAATTTCACCGCGCTGAATTTCCCCGAAGGCCATCCGGCGCGCGAAATGCACGACACCTTCTTCTTCAATCCGGACGCCAACGGCGAACGCAAGGTTCTGCGCACGCACACCTCGCCGGTGCAGATCCGCACCATGGAAACGCAGAAGCCGCCGATCCGCATCGTCATTCCCGGCAAGACCTACCGGCAGGACTCCGACGCCACCCACTCGCCGATGTTCCATCAGGTCGAGGGGCTGGTCATCGACAAGACGGCCAACGTCGCCAACATGAAGTGGGTGCTTGAAGAGTTCTGCAAGGCCTTCTTCGAAGTGCCGTCGCTGAACATGCGCTTCCGCCCGAGCTTCTTCCCGTTCACCGAGCCGAGCCTGGAAGTCGACATCCAGTGCGACCGCTCGCGGCCGGGTGAAGTGCGCTTCGGCGAGGGCTCGGACTGGATGGAAATCCTCGGCTGCGGCATGGTTCATCCCAATGTGCTGCGCGCCGGCGGGGTCGATCCCGACGAGTATCAGGGTTTTGCCTGGGGCATGGGCATCGACCGCATCGCCATGCTGAAATACGGCATGCCGGACCTGCGCGCCTTCTTCGACGCCGATGTCCGCTGGCTCCAGCACTACGGTTTCCGCCCGCTCGACATGCCGACTTTGTTCGGTGGGTTGAGCAACTGATCGCGCGGCAAGGGACAGAAAAATGAAATTCACCCTCTCCTGGCTCAAGGACCATCTCGAGACCGACGCCTCGCTCGGCGAAATCGTCGAACGCTTGACCTCGATCGGCCTCGAAGTCGAATCCGTCGATGACAAGGCAGCACTGAAACCCTTCGTCATTGCCAAGGTGCTGACGGCAGCGAAGCATCCCGACGCCGACAAGCTGCGTGTGCTGAGCGTCGATATCGGCGACGGCAAGCCTGTGCAGGTCGTCTGCGGCGCGCCGAATGCGCGCGCCGGGCTGATCGGCGCTTTCGCAGCCCCCGGAACCTATGTGCCCGGCATCGATGTCACGCTTTCCGTCGGCAAGATTCGCGGCGTCGAGAGCCATGGCATGATGTGCTCGGAGCGTGAGCTGGAGCTTTCCGACGAGCATAACGGCATTATCGACCTGCCGGCCGATGCGCCGGTCGGAACCCCTTTCGCCACCTATGCCAAGCTGGACGATCCGGTCATCGAGATCAACCTGACGCCGAACCACCCGGAAGCGACCGGCGTTTACGGCATAGCCCGCGATCTTGCTGCCAGTGGCCTCGGCACGTTGAAGACTGGCGCGGTCGAGCCGGTCGTGGGCAAGGGCGCATGCCCGGTCAAAGTTACGATCGAGGCACCGGAGCTCTGCCCCGGCTTTGCCTTGCGCCTCGTGCGCGGCGTGAAGAACGGCCACTCGCCGAAATGGCTGCAGCAGCGGCTGATCGCCATTGGCCTGCGCCCCATCAATGCGCTCGTCGACATCACCAACTATCTCACCTTCGATCGTGGCCGACCGCTGCATGTTTTTGACTTGAAGAAGGTGGCCGGCAATCTGGTCGTGCGCCGGGCTCTGGAAGGCGAGAAGGTGCTGGCGCTGAACGAGCGCGAATACACGCTGACGCCTGAGATGTGCGTCATCGCCGATGACAGCGGTGCCGATTCCATCGCTGGCGTCATGGGCGGCGAGCACACCGGCAGCGACGAAAACACCACCGACGTGCTGATCGAATCGGCCCTGTGGGACCCGATCACCACCGCCCGCACCGGCCGCACGCTCGGCATCATCACCGATGCGCGCTACCGCTTCGAGCGTGGCGTCGATCCGGAATTCATGGTTCCAGGCCTGGAGCTTGCAACCCGCATGGTGCTCGATTTCTGCGGTGGTGAGCCGACCGAGATCGACGTGACCGGCTATGCTGGCCACACGCCCAAGATCGTTTCCTTCCCCGTGTCGGAAGTGAAGCGGCTGACCGGCATCGAGGTTCCGAAGGCAGAAGCGCTCGATATCCTTGCCCGCCTCGGCTTCAAGCCGCTGGGCAATGGCGAGGTGATCGATGTCGAGGTGCCTTCATGGCGGCCCGATGTCGACGGCAAGGCCGATCTGGTCGAAGAGGTCATGCGCATTCACGGCGTCGACAACATCCTGCCGCAGCCGCTCGGTGCGCATGATGCCGTCAACGGCAAGATACTGACGACGCTCCAGATCCGCACCCGCGCCGCGCGTCGTGCGCTGGCCGTGCGCGGCATGATGGAGGCCGTTACCTGGTCGTTCATCCCGGCAAAGCATGCCGAGCTGTTCGGCGGCGGCCAGAACGAGCTGAAGCTCGCCAATCCGATTGCCGCCGACATGTCCGACATGCGGCCCTCGCTGCTGCCGGGCCTGCTCGCTGCTGCACAGCGCAATGCCGACCGTGGCTTTGGTGATGTCGCTCTGTTCGAAGTGTCGGGCACCTATGAGGGCGACACGCCGGAAAAACAGCGCCGGGTGGCTGCCGGCATTCGCCGCGGCACCGCGAAGCTCGAAGGTTCCGGCCGCAGCTGGAGCGGCAATGCCGGCCCGGTCGGAGTGTTCGACGCCAAGGCCGATGCGATTGCAGCCCTGGAAGCCTGCGGCGCGCCGGTCGACAAGCTGCAGATCGAGACGGGTGCGCCGTCCTGGTATCATCCGGGTCGTTCCGGCGTGATAAAGCTCGGCCCCAAGACCGTGCTCGGGACATTCGGCGAATTCCACCCGAAAACGCTCGAAGTGCTCGACGTGTCAGGCCCGCTCTGCGGCTTCGAAGTGTTCGTCGATGCGATCCCCGAGCCGAAGGCCAAGCCGACCCGAACCAAGCCGAAGCTGGAGCTTTCCGCCTTCCAGGCGGTGAAGCGCGATTTTGCTTTCGTCGTCGACAAGGCGGTGGAAGCCGGAACGCTGACGCGTGCCGCACTTTCGGCGGACAAGAAGCTGATCACCGGCGTCTCCGTCTTCGACATCTTCGAAGGCGCTTCGTTGGGCGAAGGCAAGAAGTCGATAGCCATCGAAGTTTCGATCCAGCCGGTCGAAAAGACGCTGACCGACGAGGACTTCGAGGCACTCGCCGGCCGCATCGTCGACAATGTGAAAAAGCAGACCGGCGGTGCGCTGCGGGGGTGAAATGCTCCTCACGCCGTTGGAGACGTTTTTCGTTGAGGAGTTTTGTCGCTTCATAGGCTGCTCAGCTTCTGAGGCCGGAAAACTTCGAGTCGACAAGCGGGAGCGTGGTCCAGTTGGTTTTATGACTTCGGTTCTGGCTGCGACAGTTCCTCAAGCGCTCTGCTGGGGGCACAGGGTATTCGATTCGCCCCGCATAGCTTTGGTGGGGCCAGATAGCGTGAAATGCGGGATGGTGTTGTTTTTTGACAGCATTACCGGAAAGCTTGATTCTATCGAAGGGCAGGTGTTCGCGAAGCAATGGCCATCTGTTGAATACCCCGCTTTTTGGTCAGAATCCGACCGAATCGCTGACCACAAAACAAAGGGTTAGAACGCAGCCCATGTCGCATCTGCGTTTCTCTGGCCTCTCCGATGTCGCCCAGAAGCAGGCGTTTCTGGATATCATCTGGCGGGACGTGCTGGTGCGCGAGGCCCTGAAACGGGCTCGCGATCTGGCGCTGCCGCAGTGGCGCATCGTTTCCGGCGCGCTCTACAACACCGTCTGGAACGACCTCACCGGCAAGCCGTCGGGCTATGGCATCAAGGATGTCGATCTTTTCTACTTTGACCCTTCCGACCTTTCCTACGAGGCCGAAGACAGGGCGATCCGGCGTGGGCAGGAAGTTTTCACGGGGCTGGCGCGCCCTGTCGAAATTCGCAATCAGGCGCGCGTGCATCTCTGGTTCGAAAAACATTTCGGCCAGCCATATCCACCGCTTTCCTCCAGCGAAGAGGGGATTGATCGCTTTGCCTCGAAAACCCATGCGGTCGGTGTCAGGCTGATGCATGACGACACGATCGACCTCTACGCGCCATTCGGGCTCGACGACATTTTCTCGTTCCGCATCACGCCCAACCGCATCATCGACAACAGCAACACGCATATGGCGAAGGGGGCGCGGGCGATTGCGACCTGGCCCGAAGTCAGCGTCGTTCCCTGGTAGCGCCGCACTTCCCTTGTGACGACACGGCGGCTAGGGTTCGCAGCAAATCCAGGAAGGAGCCAAAAATGTTTCGATGGGGCGTTTTGTCGACCGCCAAGATCGCGCGCGAGCAGCTTTTGCCGGCAATTGCCGACGCGCAAAACGGTGTGATTTCCGCCATCGCGAGCCGCGACGCGCAGAAGGCGCGAGCACTCGCTGATCGCTTCGGTGCGCCGCAAGCCTTCGGCTCCTATGACGAGTTGCTGGCCTCCGATACGGTCGACGGCGTCTATATCCCGCTGCCGACCTCGCAGCATGTCGAATGGGCGGCGAAGGCCGCCGAGGCTGGAAAGCACGTGCTGGTCGAGAAGCCGCTGGCGCTCGATGCCAAGGATATCGTCCCGCTGATCGCAATTCGTGACCGCAAGAAGGTGCTGATCTGCGAAGCCTTCATGGTCGTCTACCACCCGCAGTGGATCAAGGTGCGCGACCTCATCGCCGAGGGCGCCATCGGGCGGCTGCGGCATGTCCAGGGCGCGTTTTCCTATTACAATGTCGATCCGGACAACATGCGCAACAATCTCGATCTCGGCGGCGGCGCGCTGCCCGATATCGGCGTCTATCCCACCGTTGCGACCCGTTTTTCGACGGGCAAGGAGCCCGCTCGCGTCCAGGCGACCATCGAGCGCGACAAGAGTTTCGGCACGGATATCTATTCGTCGATCCGCGCCGATTTCGGCGATTTCGAGCTGTCCTTTTACCTCTCGACGCAGATGGCGCAGCGGCAGTTCATGGTTTTCCACGGCGACAAGGGCTTTATCGAAGTGCTTTCGCCGTTCAATGCGGGCAACTACGATCATCATCGCATTGAATTGCACAACCAGAGTCATACCGAGGCGCAGGTCTTCCGCTTTCCCGGAACGCAGCAATATCGGCTGGAGGTCGAAGCCTTCGCCCGCGCGGCTCAGGGCGGCAAGGACGAAGTGTTCACGCTGGAAAATTCCATTCTCAATCAGAAGGTCATCGATGCCATTTTCCGCGCCGGCGAGCATGACGGCTGGGAAAAGGTTTGATCACCAATAGACGCCGCCGCGCCTGAACCTGACGCGCGGCGCGCTTTGCGGCGGATTGAGCGAGCCGATGCAGGCCGGCAGCTCGATATCCATATCATCGGCAATCGGTGCTTCGGGCATTGCCAGCAATGCGTGGATATTGCCTGTCGGCTCAAAGGGCGAGCCTGCCGAAGGCCTGATCTTCGGAACGATCGAGGGCCGCGCCTGTATCGGCGCGCCTGTCGGCAGAACGATCCCGTCTTCCGCCGCCTGAGCCGCCTTCAACACCATCAGCCGCGCGACGCGATCCTCGGTTCTTGGATGGGTGCGCAGGATCGAAGGGTCGGGAATGCGCCCGCCCGGAAGCAAAATATTCTCCCAGCGCCGGCCTTGCGCTTTCTCGAGCTTGTCGAGTGCCGAGGCCAGCCCGTCCGGATCGCCGGTCAGCATGGCGGCGCCCAGATCGGCGTCGAACTCGCGGGTGCGCGACAGCGCCATCTGCAAAAGGCCGCCGATTGTCGGCGCGGCAAGCAGCACCAGCACGCCGAGCCAGGGTATCTGCTGGCCCATGCCGCCGAAAAACCCGCCGATGTTGAGGAAAAGCGAAAACAGCCCGACGGTCGACATCACCGAGGTGAAGCGCGAAACCATGTCGGCAAAGGCCATCACCTTCACGTCCTCATGCGCGATATGGCTCATTTCGTGGGCCAGAACGCCGGCCAGTTCGCGCGTCGAAAGATTTCGCGCCAGCGCGTCGGTGATGGCGATGGCCGAATCTTCGCGTCGCCCAACCGCAAAGGCGTTCATCATCTTCGAGGGAATGACGTGAAGTTTCGGCGTCGAAGGCAGGCCGGCCCGGCGCGACAATTCCGAAACGATGCGAAAGCCCGTGGGAAACATCTCGGGCGATACCGGCTTGGCCTTGTACATGCCCAGCACCATCTGCGGGCTGACGCGGCGTATAGCCGCCATCGAAACCGCGCCGAAAATGACGGCGAAGATCACGCCCGTCACGCCGCCGAATGCCCAGGCGGTGATGGCGAGCAGAAAAAGGCTGGCCGCACCCAGCAGCCACGTATGCAGCGTATTGACGACGCGATTGCGGCGCTGGGCAAAGTGGTTGATCGTTCGGTTCGGGCTCATCCCATGAAATATGGTATGGATGCATCGATTTGCCTATTCCCGGCATGAGCATAGTTGTCAGGACGCTTGCGCGCCGTGACGCCTGTTCTTATATACGCCCAACAATTGCTGGAACTGCCGCAGACACGGCCAAGCCAGCGAAATTTCTTGTGAACAGGGGCTGCCGTCGGAACGCCTCATGGGTCCTGGCAGCCTGCTTAGCGGAGAGTAGAAAAAATGGCTAAAGTAATCGGTATCGATTTGGGAACGACCAATTCCTGCGTCGCCGTCATGGACGGCAAGGACGCGAAGGTCATCGAGAATGCGGAAGGCGCGCGCACGACCCCTTCCATCGTCGCTTTCAGCGATGGTGACGAGCGCCTCGTCGGCCAGCCGGCCAAGCGCCAGGCGGTCACGAATCCTGAAAATACGATTTTTGCGGTGAAGCGCCTGATCGGCCGCCGTTATGACGACCCGGTCACCGAAAAGGACAAGAAGCTTGTCCCCTATCACATCGTCAAGGGCGACAATGGCGACGCCTGGGTCGAAGCTGTCGGCCGCAAGCAGTCGCCGAGCCAGATTTCGGCGATGATCCTGCAGAAGATGAAGGAAACCGCGGAAGCCTATCTCGGCGAGAAGGTCGAGAAGGCCGTCATCACCGTTCCCGCCTATTTCAACGACGCCCAGCGCCAGGCCACCAAGGATGCCGGCAAGATCGCCGGCCTTGAAGTCCTGCGCATCATCAACGAGCCGACTGCGGCAGCCCTCGCCTATGGCCTCGACAAGAAGGAAGGCAAGACGATTGCCGTCTACGATCTTGGCGGTGGCACCTTCGACATTTCCGTGCTGGAAATCGGCGATGGCGTCTTCGAAGTGAAGTCGACCAATGGCGACACCTTCCTCGGCGGTGAAGACTTCGACATGCGTCTGGTCGAATATCTGGCGGCCGAGTTCAAGAAGGAACAGGGCATCGACCTGAAGAACGACAAGCTCGCCCTTCAGCGCCTCAAGGAAGCTGCGGAAAAGGCCAAGATCGAGCTGTCCTCGTCGGCCCAGACCGAAATCAACCTGCCCTTCATCACCGCCGATGCTTCCGGTCCGAAGCACCTGACGATGAAGCTCACCCGCGCCAAGTTCGAGCAGCTGGTCGACGATCTCGTCCAGCGCACGGTCGAGCCCTGCAAGGCGGCGCTCAAGGATGCCGGCCTCAAGGCTGGTGAAATCGACGAGGTTGTTCTGGTCGGTGGCATGACCCGCATGCCCAAGATCCAGGAGATCGTGAAGCAGTTCTTCGGCAAGGAGCCGCACAAGGGTGTCAATCCTGACGAAGTCGTTGCCATGGGCGCCGCCATTCAGGCCGGCGTGCTGCAGGGCGACGTCAAAGACGTGCTGCTGCTCGACGTGACCCCGCTGTCGCTCGGCATCGAGACGCTTGGCGGCGTGTTCACGCGCCTTATCGAGCGCAACACCACGATCCCGACCAAGAAGAGCCAGGTCTTCTCGACCGCCGAGGATTCGCAGTCGGCCGTGACGATCCGCGTCTTCCAGGGCGAGCGTGAAATGGCTGCCGACAACAAGATGCTCGGCCAGTTCGATCTCGTCGGCATTCCGCCGGCACCGCGCGGCGTGCCGCAGATCGAAGTGACCTTCGACATCGACGCCAACGGCATCGTCAACGTCTCGGCCAAGGACAAGGGCACCGGCAAGGAACACCAGATTCGCATCCAGGCGTCTGGCGGTCTTTCGGACGCCGACATCGAGAAGATGGTCAAGGACGCCGAAGCCAATGCCGAGACCGACAAGAAGCGCCGCGGCCTCGTCGAGGCCCGCAACCAGGCCGAGGCTCTGGTGCATTCGTCCGAGAAATCGCTCAAGGACTATGGCGACAAGGTTACGGAAGCCGATCGCACTGCGATTTCCGAAGCCATCGCTGCCTTGAAGACGGCTGCCGAAGGTGACGATGTCGACGATATCGGCGCCAAGACGCAGACGCTTGCCGAAGTCTCGATGAAGCTCGGCCAGGCCATGTACGAGAATTCGCAGAAGGAAGCGGCCGAGGCTGATGCAGCTGCCGATGCCGCCAAGGACTCCGACGTGGTCGACGCTGATTTCGAAGAAATCAACGAAGACGACGACAAGAAGAAATCTGCCTGATCCGATTTGCAGGCGGACACGAAAGCCCGGCCATCGCGCCGGGCTTTTTGTTTGTGCGGGTGCACAACTTCAGCGCGTATTAAGCTTACCTAAAGGAAAGCCGGCGAACCTAGCTGCATGGTGATGGGGCTGGGATAAGGCAGGTGCATTTCAGGACACTCGAAGTCTGGCGGCTTTCTGCAGCGCTTGCTGTGATGATGTGGCATTTCCTGCGCTATGCGCCGCCCGGGCACGAGGCAGCGAGTGCTGCACTCTACCGCCTGCTGCCGCTGATGGAGATGTTCTTCATGATCTCCGGCTTCCTGATCACGCTGCGCTACGCCGACACGCTGATGACCGAGCCGGGCTCGTTCCGGCGCTTTATCGTGCGGCGCTTAGCGCGGCTTTATCCGCTTTATCTGGCAACGCTGCTGTTCTTCTGCCTTGTGGCGCTCGCGCTGCATATGGGTCTGGTCCAGTCCGATCAGCCCGAGCGCTACGCATGGTCGGCCTTGCCGGCCAATATCGCTCTGGTTCAGGCCTGGGGCCTGACCGACGTTCTGACCTTCAACTATGTCGGCTGGACGCTTTCGGCCGAATGGTTCTGCTACCTCACGCTACCGGTTCTCGTTATCGCCTACCGCTGGTACGGAATTTTGGGGCTGGCTGCCGTCGCGGGCTCGTCAATCGTCGTACTGGAAATCGCGGTAGCGCTCGGCTGGATTCCGTTCCCGAGCTGGTTGCAGGCCAATACCTGGGGCGCGTATCGGGCCTTCGCCGATTTCGCCCTCGGCGCGCTGGTCGCCATTGCTGTGCGTGACAGCCGGTTGAAGCTGAAAAGCCTTTTGCCGGGCTGGCTGTTCTTTATCGCCGCGATCACGGCCATGGCAACGCTTCAGAACGCCTATGTAATCGTGCTGCTGCTGGCAGCGGCGACCTTTCTTGCAGCGCTTGCCGAACGCAACGAAGCCGAGGCCGCCTACTACCTGAAGCCGCTTCACCCCATCGGCCGGGTTTCCTTCGGCATCTACATGATCCATCCCGTCATCGAGAGCATCCTGCTCGCGGTGTTGTGGCGCAAAATCGTCGAGCCGATGAATGTCGTAGGATTTTACACCTATTGGTACTTGCCGGCATTGACCGTCATCGTGGTGGCCCTGCTTTCCGACCGCTATTTCGAAGGTCCGGTGAGCCGTTATCTCAACGCTCGTTTCGGCGAAGCGCCGAAGCCAGCGGCCGGGAGAAGTGCTGCCTAAGGGCCACAAACCCGTTTTACTTGCCGCAAGCACTGATTTTCTAGCGAAAACTGCGCGTTTGACTGCCCTGCCCTATGGCATATGGGCTCGCGGTTTACTAAATCGGTGCCAGTTGCCGCAAGCAGACGGACGAAACGATGCGCAAAGACATTGCCCTTCCGGTTTATGGGATAAGATGAAAGCTGATTTCTACGAAACCTTGGGCGTCCAGAAGGGCGCTGACGAGAAGGAACTGAAGAGTGCCTTTCGCAAGCTCGCGATGCAGTTCCACCCGGACCGCAATCCCGGCGACAATGCCTGCGAACACAAGTTCAAGGAAATCAACGAAGCCTATGAGACGCTGAAGGACCCGCAGAAGCGCGCGGCCTATGATCGTTTCGGCCACGCCGCCTTCGAGAACGGCGGCATGAATGGCGGCGGGCAGGGTTTCGGCGGTGGCGGGGGTTTCTCCGACATATTCGAGGATATTTTCGGCGAGATGATGGGTGGCCGCCAGCGCCGCTCCTCCGGTGGCCGCGAACGTGGCGCCGACCTTCGCTACAATATGGAAATCACACTGGAGGAGGCATTTGCCGGCAAGACCGCGCAGATCCATGTGCCGGCCTCCATTTCCTGCACCGACTGCTCCGGCTCCGGCGCCAAGCCCGGCACGCAGCCGGTCACCTGCACCATGTGCTCCGGCTCCGGCCGCGTTCGCGCCAGCCAGGGCTTCTTCTCCATCGAGCGCACCTGCCCGCAATGTCAGGGCCGCGGCCAGATGATCAAGGACCCGTGCGCGAAATGCGCCGGCCAGGGCCGTGTCACGGAGGAGCGCTCGCTGTCGGTCAATATTCCGGCCGGCATCGAGGACGGTACGCGCATCAGGCTCGCCAGTGAAGGCGAGGCCGGCCTGCGCGGTGGGCCTTCGGGCGACCTCTACATCTTCCTTTCGGTCAAACCGCACGAGTTCTTCCAGCGCGACGGCGCAGACCTCTACTGCAAGGTGCCGATCTCGATGACCACCGCAGCGCTCGGTGGCTCGTTCGAGGTGGCAACGCTCGACGGCACGCAGACCCGCGTGAAAGTGCCGGAAGGCACGCAGAACGGCCGTCAGTTCCGCCTCAAGGGCAAGGGCATGCCAATTCTGCGCCAGCCCAATATCGGCGACCTCTATATCCAGACGGCGGTCGAGACGCCGCAGAACCTGACCAAGCGTCAGCGCGAGCTTCTGGAAGAATTCGAGCAGCTTTCATCCAAGGACAACAGCCCGCAGTCGAGCGGGTTCTTCTCGCGCATGAAGGACTTTTTCGAGTCTTTCGGAGAGTAGAACGGCAACCGCAAGCTGTTGGTTTTGCGACGATTGGCTCCGTTTTGTCTTGCGTCACAGATTACGTGACGTAAAGATCACACCGGGGCGCACGGAATGCAGGAGAATATGCCGATGGCTCGTGGGTCTGGTCTGCGCAAGTCGCTCGCGACAAAATTCGACGACGAACTGCGCTTCTTCAAGGGTTGGATCGATAAGCCCAAGGCTGTCGGGTCCATCATCCCGACAAGCTCCATCACCGCCCGCCGCATGGCTTCCATCATCAATCCCGCCTCCGGCCTTCCTGTTCTGGAGCTCGGGCCTGGCACCGGCGTCATCACCAAGGCGATCCTGGCCCGGGGCATCAAGCCGCAGAACCTCTACGCAATCGAATATTCGGAAGAATTCGTCGATCACGTGAGAAGGGGATATCCCGGCGTCAACGTCATCCAGGGCGACGCCTTTAACCTTGACGAGACGCTTGGCCCCAAGGACCGGATTCAGTTCGACTGCGCGATCTCCGGCGTTCCTTTGCTGAATTTCCCGGTTTCCAAGCGGATCGCCTATATCAATGACATTCTCGATCGGCTGCCTTCTGGTCGACCGGTCATCCAGATCACCTATGGGCCGCTGTCGCCGGTTCCGGCCGGACGAGGCGAGTATACGGTGGAGCATTTCGACTTCGTCATACGCAACATTCCCCCGGCTCAGCTCTGGATCTATCGCCGCGGCGCAAACGGTTGACGCTGCAATCTTGACGGTTGATTAGAACACCAGTTCGCCTATACCCCGGGTGAACAGGAGCCATGCTGATGACTGCCCGAATTCTCGTCTTTGCCGGGTCGATCCGCACCGGTGCGTTTAGCGGCAGGACCGCTGACGTGGCGGTCAAGGAACTGGTCCTTCAGGGCGCCGAAGTCACCCGCATTTCGCTTGGCGACTATCCTCTGCCGATCATGGACGAGGATCTCGAGGCGGAAAAAGGCGTCCCGGAAAACGCCGTCAAGCTTGGCCGCCAGATCGCCGCGCATGACGGGTTCCTCATCGCCAGCCCCGAATACAACTCATCGATCCCGCCGCTGTTGAAGAATGCGATCGACTGGGTCAGCCGCGTCCGCAAGGATGGCGGCCGCCCCTTCAAGCCATACGCCGGCAAGGTCGCGGCGCTATGCTCGTCGTCGGACGGTAATTTCGCCGGCCTTCGCGGCCTTTATCACCTGCGTTCGGTGCTGATGAATTGTCAGGTCGAGATCATCACGCCGCAATGTTCCGTTGCCCATGCGAGCGAAGCCTTTGACGAGAACGGCGGCTTCAGGGAAGAACGCCTTCGCCACACCATGGAAAATGTCGCGCGCACGCTGATCGAGCGCGCACGCATGCTTTCGACAAGGATTGACGCATGACGGTTGAAACGATGCGCGACCGCCTGATCGTCGGCCTGGATGTGCCGACGCTGAAGGAAGCGGAAGCTGCGGTTCGCGAGCTCGAAGGCGTCGTCTCCTTCTACAAGATCGGCTACCAGCTTGCCTTTGCCGGCGGGCTCGATTTCGCCCGCGAACTGGCAAGCGGCGGAACCAAAGTCTTCCTCGACATGAAGCTGCTGGACATTGACAACACGGTGGCCAAGGGCGTGGAAAACATCGTCAGGATGGGCGTGTCCATGCTGACGCTGCACGCCTATCCCAAGGCGATGCGAGCCGCGGTCGAGGCTGCCAGGGGAAGCGATCTCTGCCTGCTTGCCGTGACTGTGTTGACCTCCATGGACCAGCAGGACGTCATCGACGCGGGCTACGAATATGATCCGCACACGCTGGTGCTGCGGCGTTCCGAACAGGCATTGCAGGCGGGCATGGGCGGCATTGTCTGCTCGGCCGACGAAGCATCCGCCGTGCGCAAGATCGTCGGACCCGACATGGCTGTTGTGACGCCGGGTATCCGCCCGGCGGGCAGCGACCACGGCGACCAGAAGCGTGTGATGACGCCGGCCCAGGCCATCCGCAACGGTTCCAGCCACCTCGTCGTCGCACGGCCGATCGTTGCGGCGGTTGACAGGCGAGCGGCGGCGCAGGCTATCCTCGCCGAAATGGCGCAGGCCTGAACAAAGAAGATTCTGGAGGACAAGATGGCCAAGGGATACTGGATCGCTCGCGTCGATGTTCGCGACCCCGAGGGTTACAAGGATTATGTTTCTACCGCGAAGCCCGCTTTCGAGCGCTTTGGCGCCAATTTTCTCGTTCGCGGCGGTGCGCATGAGGTCGTCGAAGGCCCCGGCCGCGCGCGCAATGTAGTGATTGAGTTTCCGTCACTGGCGGCAGCGCGCGATTGCTACAACTCACCCGAATACCAGGCCGCCAAGGCTATCCGGCAGAAATTCGCCGATGGCGAGATCGTATTGGTGGAAGGGCCAGCCTGACGCAGCGTCCGCCTGCCTGTTGCGGTGCAAAATGAAGGTTTGTGAGCCGGCAAGCACCGGCTGCAACGGTTTTTCAACACCTTGGACCAAAGTATGAGCATAATTCACGCAGCGTGACGTATTGCGCTGCAACAATTTCGCGCTACCTTGTAATAGGGCGCAAAAAGCTTCCGGACGGCTGTCTGGCCGGAGAAGGTTCTCGAATGTTCTATCAGTTTTATGAAATGAACCACGCGGCGCTTCAGCCGGCGAGAGCCTATGCCGACGCGGTGAAGATGTTCTATTCGAATCCGCTCAACCCGTTCTCACACACCCAATGGGGCAGGTCGATCGCAGCGACCGCCGAACTCTTCGAACGCACGACGCGCCGATACGGCAAGCCCCGTTTCGACCTTCCGCAGACGGTGGTGGACTGGAAAACCGTGCCGGTGACGGAAAAGATCGTCTGGTCGCGCCCTTTCTGCAATCTCCTGCATTTTGATCGTGCCTTGCCCGCTTCGCGCCGGCCGGACCAGAAGCTGCTTATCGTAGCGCCGATGTCGGGCCACTACGCGACTTTGCTGCGTGGCACGGTCGAAGCGATGATGCAGCATGCGGACGTCTACATCACCGACTGGACCGACGCGCGCATGGTGCCGGTGTCGGAAGGCAAGTTCGATCTCGATGACTACATCGATTACATCATCGATATGCTGCATGCGCTGGGTCCCGACACCCACGTCATGGCCGTTTGCCAGCCGTCGGTGCCGGTTCTGGCTGCCGCGGCGATCATGGAAGCGCGCGGCGATCGCTTCGCGCCGGCGACGATGACGCTCATGGGCGGGCCGATCGATACGCGCCGCAACCCCACCGCGGTCAATCTCCTGGCCGAGGAAAAGGGCATCGACTGGTTCCGCGACAACGTCATCATGCAGGTGCCGTGGCCGGTGCCCGGCTTCACCCGCGATGTCTATCCCGGCTTCCTTCAGCTTTCGGGCTTCATGAGCATGAATCTCGACCGGCATATCACCGCCCACAAGGACTTCTTCATGCACCTTGTGAAGAACGACGGCGACGGCGCCGAAAAGCACCGCGACTTCTATGACGAATATCTGGCGGTGATGGACCTGACCGCCGAATTCTACCTGCAGACCGTCGATACGGTGTTTGTCCGCCACGCCTTGCCCAAGGGCGAGATGACCCATCGCGGCGTTCCGGTCGACCCTGCTGCCATCCGCAATGTGGCGCTGCTGACGATCGAAGGCGAGAACGACGATATTTCGGGCCTGGGGCAGACCCAGGCGGCCCATGATCTTTGCGTCAACATCCCCGATGACATGCGCGCGCACTATATGCAGCCGGCTGTCGGTCACTATGGCGTGTTCAACGGTTCGCGCTTCCGCTCAGAGATCGTGCCGCGCATTGCCGATTTCATCAACAGCTATGGCCGGCAAAGCCGCGTGCCGCAGAAGCCGCGACTGGTACGCTCCGGCAAGTCCTGACCGCCATTGAGCGTAGGACGCAAGACAAGACCCTGTCCTTTTGATCAGGACAGGGATGCTTGTCGGTTCTGATATCCCGCGCTCGACCTATACGTGCAGGCCGATCTACCAATTTGCCTGAGGGCCGGGCCTTCTGTTGCAAAATCGTCGCTGTCCGGCCTCGTCGGTAACCATGAAGTCAATCATCCCTTCGCTGTAATTGACATTGACCCATCACGGACCTTAACGTTTTGTTAACAAACAGGGCGAACGGGACCGGGGCAATGAACTCCTCACCGAAAGCGTGGCGCGCATCCAGGCGTGTGGCATTGATGATCGGCTTGACGGCGACTGCATGGTCGATCTCGCCGGCTTTCGCGTCGTCGCCGATGGTCACCGGTGGTCTGACTTCGCAGCCGATCGGTCACTACGAATTCTGCAAGATCAATCCCTCCGAATGTTCCATACGCTCGCGCAACTCGGTTCCCGAACGCGTCACCGGGTCTCTCTGGAAGATGCTTGTTGCGGTCAATCTTGAGGTCAACCGGGCCGTTACGCCGATGAACGATTTTGACATCTACGGCAAGGACGAGGTCTGGGCCTATCCCGACAACGGCGTCGGCGATTGCGAGGACTACGTGCTCGAAAAGCGCCGGCAGCTAATCCACAAGGGTCTGTCGGTATCCAATCTGCTGATAACCGTCGTGCGCAAGCCGGACGGTGAAGGCCATGCGGTTCTGACCGTGCGAACCGACAAGGGTGACTTCGTCCTCGACAATCTGACGGATACCGTGCGCCAGTGGGACGAGACAGGCTATCGCTTCCTCAAGCGTCAGGCCAGCGATCATACCGGCCATTGGGTCACGATCCGTGAAGGCCAGGCACCGCTCGTCGGCGCGGTGCAATAACGACCGTCGCTCAAAACTGTGCACCGGTTTTGGGACAACGACATGTGTAAAAAATAAAAACTAAGGCGCGTCACGTTCTGTCAGGCCTTCACGGCAGGCACTTCTCCCTTCTACGCAGCCGCCTGTGCCAACCGGTCACCGGTCATCCGGTATGAAATAGCCTCCGCGAGATGAATACGGCCGACGGTTTCGCTGCCGTCGAGGTCGGCCAAAGTGCGCGCTACTTTCAACACGCGATGATAGGCGCGCGCCGAAAAGCCGAGCTTTTCACTTGCAACGTGCAACAGCGACAGGCCGGCTGCATCAGGTTTGGCTATCTCTTCGATGAGCGCGGTTGCGCAATGCGCATTGGTGAGCGACGCCGAAACCCCGGCACGCTCGAACCGGTCTCGCTGAATGGTGCGGGCGGTCGCCACGCGTGCCGCCACCGCGGCACTCTTTTCCGCCGCACCGGGCCGGATCAGGTCGCTCGCCGAAACCGCCGGCACTTCGATGCGCAGGTCGATCCGGTCGAGAAGCGGACCTGAAATCCGCGCCTGATAATCCGATTGGCAGCGCGGGCCGCGCGCGCAACGATAACCGGGCTCGCCGGCCATGCCGCAGCGGCACGGGTTCATCGCCGCGATCAGCTGGATGCGCGCCGGATAGGTGACACGATGATTGGCGCGCGCGATCATGCACTCGCCGGTCTCCAGCGGCTGGCGCAGCGCGTCGAGCGTCTGAGGCGAGAACTCCGGGAATTCGTCGAGGAACAGGACGCCGTTATGAGCGAGCGAAACCTCTCCGGGCCGCACCCGCAACCCGCCGCCGACCATCGCCGCCATCGATGCGGAATGGTGCGGCGCGCGAAAGGGCCGCCGGTCGGTCAGCCTGCCGCCCGCGAGCTCGCCGGCAACCGAGGCGATCATCGAGACTTCGAGCAGTTCCTTCGGCGCCAGCGGCGGCAGGATTGATGGCAGGCGCTGCGCGAGCATGGATTTTCCCGATCCGGGCGGCCCGACCATCATCAGATTGTGACCGCCTGCTGCTGCGACTTCCAGCGCACGTTTGGCGCTTTCCTGGCCCTTGATATCGGCAAGGTCCGGCAGGTCCGAAGCCGGCGCGTGGATACTCGCCTCCGGCCGCGACAGAACCTGCGTGCCACGGAAATGGTTGGCAATGGCGATCAGGCTTCGCGGTGCCAAGATGTCGATCTCCGAGCCTGCCCATGCCGCCTCCGGCCCTGAGGCGGCCGGACAGATCAGGCCCTTGCCTTCGGCATTGGCGGCCATCGCTGCCGGCAGCGCGCCGGACACCGCGGCGATCGTGCCGTCGAGCGACAATTCGCCAAGCACGACATAGCCGGAGAGCGCGTCGCCCGGGACGGCGCCAAGTGCCGCCATCAGGCCGAGCGCGATCGGCAGGTCGTAGTGGCTGCCTTCCTTCGGCAAATCTGCCGGTGCGAGATTGACGGTGACCTTCTTCGACGGCATCGACAGGCCGGATGCATGAAGGGCCGCCTGCACCCGCTCACGGCTTTCGGCCACCGCCTTGTCGCCCAGGCCGACGATATGCATGCCGACCTTCCCCGGTGCGACCATCACCTGCACGTCGACGGGAACCGCCTCGATGCCCTGGAATGCAACCGTGCGTATACGCGATACCATGCCGTCCCCCGACGCATGCGCGGGCATCGAATGCCCAGCCCAGTGATAACCCTGCGTCAGACAAGCATAGATTGTAGAGCAAATCAAGAACAAGACGGGAACAAAATTGCCGCGCAGATTGCAACCGGGTTGAGGCCGGTTGCAGCGCTGGAACATTCCGTGGCGTTTGCTGGGCGCGCAGCCTCAGCGCTTGGCTTCGACTGCGTCCCAGAAGAGTGCTGCGATATCCGCGCCGCCGAATTTCTTGACCTCGCGCACGCCGGTCGGTGAGGTGACGTTGATCTCGGTCATGTAGTCGCCGATCACGTCGATGCCGACGAGGATAAAGCCGCGTTCCTTGAGCGAAGGCCCGATGCGCGCGCAGATTTCACGCTCGCGTTCCGTCAGCTCGGTCTTTTCGGCGCGGCCGCCGACATGCATGTTCGAGCGGGAATCGTGCTCGGCCGGCACGCGGTTGATGGCGCCGACGGGCTCGCCGTCGATCAGGATGATGCGCTTGTCGCCCTTGCGCACATCCTTGAGATAGCGCTGGACGATGAAGGGTTCGCGGAACATCTGGCCAAACATTTCCAGCAGCGAGGCGAGGTTGCGGTCTGCCTCGAGCAGATGGAAGATGCCGGCGCCGCCATTGCCGTAAAGCGGCTTGACGATGATGTCGCCGAATTCCTTGCGGAAGGCCGCGACCTCAAGGGGGTCCTTGGTGATCAGCGTTTCCGGCATCAGGTCGGGAAACTCGGTGACGAAGATCTTTTCCGGGCTGTTGCGCACCCAGGCCGGATCGTTGACCACCAGCGTCTTGGGGTGAATGCGCTCCAGAATGTGCGTGGTGGTGATGTAGTTCATGTCGAAGGGCGGATCCTGCCGCAGCAGCACCACGTCCATTTCCGAGAGGTCGGTGCGCACGGGCTCGCCAAGCGTGAAGTGGTTGCCCTTCTCGTCGCGCACCTCCAGCGTTTCCAGCCGCGCGAACACCGTGCCGCCGATCATGGACAGCCGGTCAGGCGTATAATGGAACAGCTTGTGCCCGCGTCGCTGCGCCTCGAGCGAGAGCGCGAAACTGGTGTCGCCGGCAATGTTGACGGTGGAGATATGGTCCATCTGGACGGCGATGTTGAGCGGCATGAAGGCTTCTCCGGCGCTGCGGGCTTTTATCGTCGAGAGGATGTATAGCTTTGCCCGGCGTCTGCCAATGGCGACTTCGCTTCCTCCGACTGCCGGGACCTCACCTCACGCGAATGTCTCGGAATGTCATGACCGCGTTAACAGGACGCCAATCATTCTCGGCTAAGAAGCTGTGAGACGTGCCGAAGAGCACGCTTATCGAGGGTGGTCATGAACGCAGTCACGCCAATCCGTGCAGTTTCTGAAGATCAGATCGAGCTGACCATTCTCATGCCTTGTCTCAACGAGGCCGAAACGCTTGCGACCTGCATCGGCAAGGCGCAGCACTTTTTGCAGCAAGCCGGCGTCTCGGGCGAAGTTCTCATAGCCGACAATGGCAGCACCGACGGTTCGCAGCTCATCGCCACCAGTCTTGGCGCCCGGGTCGTGCCCGTTCAGGCGCGGGGCTACGGCGCAGCGATCCAGGGCGGCATAGCTGCTGCGCGCGGACGCTTCATCATCATGGGCGATGCCGACGATTCCTACGATTTCTGCGCGCTCGACGCTTTCGTGTCGCGTCTGCGTGACGATGCCGACCTGGTCATGGGAAACCGTTTTCAGGGCGGCATCGAAGCCGGCGCCATGCCGGTCCTGCACCGCTATCTCGGCAATCCCGTGCTGAGCTTCCTTGGCCGGCTGTTTTTCCGCATCAAGGCGGGAGATTTTCACTGCGGCCTGCGCGGCTTCAATGCGGAACGCATCCGGGAACTGGACCTCAAGACGGCGGGCATGGAATTCGCCAGCGAAATGGTGGTGCGCAGCGCGCTCGCCGGTTTGCGCATCGAGGAAGTGCCGACCACGCTGAAGCCGGACGGCCGCAGCCGCTCGCCACATCTCAAGACGTGGCGCGACGGCTGGCGTCATCTCAAATTCCTGCTGATGTACAATCCGCGCTGGCTGTTCTTCATTCCGGGCATGAGCCTCTGCGCACTTGGCCTGCTGCTTTCGACGCTGCTCTTCCTCGGCCCGTTGCAGGTCATTGACAATCTTTCGCTTGACCTCAACACCTTCGTCGCGGCGTGCTTCATGATCGTCGCCGGCGTCCAGCTCACCACCTTCGGCGTCCTGTCGCGATACTATGCCGACATCACCGGTATCCTGCCGGGGAATGCCCGCTCGGACTGGCTCACGCGCCATATCAGCACTGACCGGCTGGCACTCGGCGCGGGCGTCTGCCTGCTGGCTGGCCTGTCGTTCTTCGGCTATGCGACTTTGTCCTGGGCCAGCCTGAGTTTCGGGCCGCTCAACGACCCGGAAATCCCGCGCGTCGTGGTGTTCGGACTGACGCTGATCGTGATCGCGATGCAGGTGTTTTTCTCGGCCTTCCTGCTCGGCGTCCTGGAAATCCCGGTCATGCGCCGCAAATCCGGCGAAACCCTCGTCGCCGAGGCAGCAGCGCGCGCCCAAGCCTCCTGATGGTGGCGATGCTTCAAACGGCCTTTCGCCTGAGGTTCGTTCGTTTCGTCACGGTCGGCGTCGGCGCGGCCGCCCTGCTGCTCGTTCTATCCTATGTGCTGGCTTCCATCGGCCTGCCGCCTTTCGCGGCGGGTCTCATTGCCTATGCGGTGGCCTTCGTGGTCGCCTATTCTGCGCAGCGCGGCTGGACGTTTAGGGCCGCACACGGTCATGGCCACGCTTTGCCGCGCTATTTCGTCCTACAGGCCGGTTGCGCGCTGCTGTCGGGCGTGATCGCTCATATCGCGGTGGATCGCTTCCAGATGTCGCCACTGGCGATGTCGGTGCTCATCACGGTGGTCGCAAGCACGGTCAGCTATGTCGTCTCCTCGCTCTGGGTTTTCCCGGACAAGCCGGGCGGCAAACACTAGCTTTACCGTTTGTTGAACTGCGCGGATTAGGGTCACGTCGGGTTATGGGCGGGCTGTGAGCGAATGAGCGGATTGCATTCAACGATCGCGAAACGGGCGGCGCGTCTCTCGCCGGCGAGCAAGGATATCGCGCTGGCGCTGGGCGCGACACTGGTCGTCCTCGCCGTCAATGCCGCAACCGGTTTCAGGACATTGTCCAACCTCGGCGGTGACAATGACAGCCTGCTGCGGCTGGTTGAAGTTCGCGACATGCTCGGCGGTCAGGGCTGGTTCGATCTGCATCAGTATCGCATGGGGCCGGAAGGCGGTTTCGTCATGCACTGGTCTCGGCTGGTCGACGCGCCGATCGCCGCGATCATCCTCGCCGTTTCTGCCGTGACCGGCAGCGTGGCAATTGGCGAGACGGTCGCTCGCGTCCTTTGGCCGGCATTGCTCTATTGCGGCACGCTGTTCTTCATCCTGCGCGCCGCCCGTATTTTCGGTGGCGAAAGTGCCGTCCTGCCCTCGGTCATCATCGGTGCCGCGGCCCTTCATTTTCTCGGCATCTATCAGCCTGCCGCGCTCGATCATCACAACATCCAGCTCATGCTTGCCGCCGGCAGCCTTTGCCTGCTTCTCGAGGCGCCGGACAATCGGCCAGCCGCGGCAATGTCGGGTGTGTGCGCAGCACTGATGCTGGCGGTCGGCATGGAGACCGCACCCTATGTGGCGGTGATCGGCCTCTGCGTTGCAGGCCTGTTTCTTTTCGACGGCAACGACGAAAGGCATATCGCCCGTGATTTCGGGCTCGGCTTTGCCGTGGTGTCAGCTGCCGTATTCTTCGCCACGGTTCCGGCCTCTGGCTGGGGAGAAGCCCAATGCGACGCCTTTTCGGTCGTTCAATTCGCGCTGGCCGCCGTCGCCGGCCTGGGCCTTGCAGCCGTCGCTTCCCCTGATGTTTTCACGCGCACTCGCAGCCGTCGCCTCCTTGGCCTCTCATTGCTGGGTATTGGCGTCGGCGCGCTCTTGGTTCTGGCCTTTCCGCAATGCCTTTCCGCACCCTATTCCGGTCTTGATGCGCGACTTAAGGCAGACTGGCTCGACCATGTCTCCGAGGCGAAATCTCTGCTGGAACTTGTCGTCGAGGATCCCGCCTCCGTATTCGCCCGTTACGTCACGCCGTTGCTGGCAATCGGCTGGATGCTGCTGCGTCTTCGCCGTCAAGGTTGGCAGCGGCGGGATATCCTTGTCGGCGCGGTGCTGATCGCGGCCTTCATCGTCAGCGTGTGGCAGGTGCGCGGGTCGACATTCTCGATCGCCTTCGCTGTCATCCCGCTTTCCGCCTGGGTCGGAAATTGGCGTGAGCGGGCGGAAAGGAGCTCGTCCACCGCTGCGTCTCTCAGGATGGCCGCAGTATGGCTGGTCTCGCTCAATGCGAGCTGGACGACCGCCGCCGCCGCTGCCTCCGCCGTTCTCGAAGGCCAGTCGTCCAGGCCCGAGGCGCAGGTCGCCTCCGTTGCCGCCTGCCAGCGTGAAACGGATTTTGCCGTGCTTGCCGGCTTGCCGGCGACGACCGTGCTGGCGATCTCCAATCTGGGCTCGCCCATTCTGGCCTATAGCGGGCACCGTGTTTTCTCCGGCCCCTATCATCGCAACATCGAGGGAAACCTTCTTGCGCTGGATGCCCTGATGGGTTCACCCGATCAGGCTCGGACTATCGTCGAAGCGCACCATGTTGGCCTCGTCGCACTTTGCCGTGGCAACGACGAGAACAGGATTCTGACGGACCGTGCCCCCGACGGCCTGCTTGCCGGCATGATGAAGGGGGCAGTGCCGGACTGGCTTGAACCTGTTTCCGAAAGCACGGGCAAGCCGCTGGAACTCTACCGGGTGGTTCTGGATCGGTAGTTGTACTGCGCGATGGCTCTCGGCGTCGTCGTCCTCTCGATTCTCATGCGTCTTTTGCCGGCGAAATGCGGCTGCCCGCGATACGTTTCCTAAACGGTTTGCTGGCATTGTTGCGCGCAAATCACGAAAAGACTGCGGGGACCATGATGCAGCCGTCGTTCGGCTTTGACGAGACCAGGGAGAACACCGATCTTGCCTTTACCGACCCTTTGACCGGGCTCGGCAATCACCGGCGTTTTTTCGACAAGGTCGACAGGCTCATCAGCGACCGCGCTGACGACCCTGCGCCTTTTACGGTAGGCATCATCGATCTGGACGGGTTCAAGCCGATCAACGATCTTTTCGGCCACAAGGCCGGCGACGATATCCTCATCCAGGTCGGCATGCGCCTGCGTGCCGCCATGGACGGGCATTCGGCGGTCACGCGCATCGGCGCTGACGAGTTCGCGTTCCTCTATCCCATGGTGTTTTCGGAGGACGCCGCCGCCGAAAGGGCGAGGATGCTGATCGAGGTTCTTTCGGCGCCCTACGATGTCGGCGAGCGGACCGCCAGGCTGTCGGCCTCGGTCGGCTGCTCGCTTTTCTATTCGGGCGACGAGACGACCGAGATACTGGTCAACAAGGCCGAGACCGCGCTCTATCACGCCAAGCGCTCTGGCCGGGGCCGCGTCGTCGTCTATACGCGTGAAATGGAAGAGGCGGCCAAACGCGTCACCCGCATCGAGCAGGCACTGCGCCGCGCCGTTTCCGCTGGCGAAGTTGAGCCGCATTTCCAGCCGATCGTCGACCTGAAGACGCGGCGCGTCGTCGGTTTCGAAACGCTCGCCCGCTGGACCGACCGTGATCTCGGTTTCGTCTCGCCGGTCGTCTTCATTCCGATCGCCGAAGAGCGCGGCATCATCGGCCCGCTGTCGCAGCTGGTCCTGCGCAAGGCCACCGAAGCCGCCCGCAACTGGCCCGAAGAGCTGTTCCTGTCATTCAACCTGTCGCCGTCGCAGCTTGTCGACCAGAACACCGGCCTGCACATACTGGCCATTCTGGAACGAACCGGCTTCGATCCGCGCCGCCTCGAGATCGAGATCACCGAGACCGGCCTGATGACGGACCCGGCTTCCGCCGAGAAGATCGTCAACGATCTGCGCCGTTGCGGCATCCGCGTCTCGCTCGATGATTTCGGTACCGGCCAATCCTCGCTCGGCCGCCTGCGCGAGTTCCAGTTCGACAAGCTCAAGATCGACCGTGCTTTCGTGTCCTCGATACTGGAGGACAGGCCGTCCGAACACATCATCCGCGCCATACTCGCCATGTGCGAGGGGCTGGGCATGGATGTGGTGGCCGAAGGCATCGAGCAGGAGGCGCAGGCCAGTCGTCTCATCGAATTCGGCTGTGGCGGCGGGCAAGGCTATCTGTTCGGCAAGCCGGCAGATGCCGACGCCACGCTCGGCTATCTGCGCGATGCCTTTCGCGGTGCGCGGCGGGTCGGTGCTTAAACGTCACAGATGTAGCACCCAAGCCCGTAGCGTTCTGCAGGCATAGAATTCTCCTCTTGGCCTTCGCCGTCTCTTGGTGCATTCCATACGCCGACCGGGAGAGGTCGAGGGGGAGATGCCATGATGCCATCCGCGCAGTTTACCGATCTTCAGGGAACGTCTGTCCTGATCACCGGCGGTGGCTCCGGCATAGGTGCGGCGCTGACCGAGGGATTTGCGCGTCAGGGCGCCAAGGTGGCCTTTGTCGATATCGCCGAAGCGGCAAGCACGGTGCTGTGCGAGCATGTCGAAAAGAGCGCCGGCATTCGACCCTTGTTCATCAAGGCCGATCTGCGTGACATCGACGCCCTGCGCGCCGCCGTAGCGCAGGCAATCGAGGCGCACGGCCCGGTTACGACCCTGATCAACAACGCAGCCTTTGACGAGCGTCACGCCGTCGAGGATGTCACGGTCGACTACTGGGACAACAACCAGTCGATCAATCTGCGCCCGCATTTCTTCAGCGCGCAGGCTGTCGTGCCGGGCATGAAGGCGGCGGGCGGTGGCTCGATCATCAATTTCACCTCGACCTCGTTCCTCATCAATCATCCCGACATGCCGTCCTACACGGCGGCCAAGGCGGGCATTATCGGCTTGACCAAGGGGCTTGCCGGCCATCTCGGCCGGCATAACATCCGCGTCAACGCGGTGGCTCCCGGTTGGGTCATCACAGAGCGTCAGCGCGAATTGTGGGTGACCGATGAAGCGCTCGCCGCCCATGTCGCCAAGCAGAGCATCAAGCAGATCATGCAGCCCGAGGATATGGTCGGCACCTGCCTGTTCCTGGCCTCGGACGCTTCCCGCATGCTGACCGCACAAACATTGATCGTCGACGGAGGTTATCTGTAATGCCAAACCCGGCAATCGCCGCAGCCGATTGGGGCACATCGCATCTGCGCGTCTGGCTTCTGGATGCCGATGGCAATGCGCTTGCCGAGCGGCGCAGCGCCGAGGGACTGTTGGCAGTAAAGCCGGGCGGCTTTTCAGACGTACTTGAAAGCCATCTCGAAGCGATGGGCGCGCCGGCAACGCTCTCAGTGATCATCTGCGGCATGGCCGGCTCGCGTCAGGGCTGGATCGAGGCGCCCTATGTTTTCGTCCCGGCTTCCATCGGCGACATTCTCGCCGGTGCGGTAGCCGCACCCGGCGCGCGCCGCGATGTCCGCATCATTCCGGGCATTGCGCAGCGCGATGAAAGTGCGCCGGATGTCATGCGCGGCGAGGAGACCCAGCTTGCCGGCATCGCAGAGCTGTCGTCTGGAAATCATCTCGTCTGCATGCCGGGCACCCATTCGAAATGGGTCGAAACCAACGACGGCACCGTCTCCGGTTTCGGCAGCTGGCTGACTGGCGAGTTGTTTTCGCTGCTGTCGCGCCAGTCGATTCTTCGGCACTCGCTCGGCGAAAGCCCGGCTTCCGTTTCGCCGGACAACGCGACCTTCCGGCACTGGTGCGCAAATGCGCTGTCGGAGAGCGGCGATATCGGCGCGCATCTGTTTCGCATCCGCGCGTCGAGTTTGCTTCTCGACCTGTCGCCGCCCGATGCGGCGGCAGCCCTTTCCGGCCTGCTGATCGGCGCTGAGATCGCCTCGGCAGGAAGGCGCTTTGCCGGGGTAGGCGGTCCGGTTACGCTGGTTGCGTCGAGCAGCCTGGCGAAGCTCTATGAAGCGGCCTTGCACATGGCTGGCCGCGAGGTCCGCACCGTCGATGGCGATGCGGTGGTACGCGCCGGCCTGTTTGCAGCGGCAAGGCATAATGGCATGATTGGCAGCATCGGAACGCAGGCATGACGACACCATTTCCAGAACTCCGGCGCGGCCTTGTAGCCATCCTTCGCGGCTTGAAGCCGCAAGAGGCGGTCGATATCGGCAGCGCGATTTTCGAAGCCGGCATCGAGGCCATCGAAGTGCCGCTCAATTCGCCGGAGCCTTTCACCTCCATCGAAAGCCTGGTTGTGAAATTGCCGAAGGCATTGATCGGCGCCGGCACGGTGCTGACGCCACAGGATGTCGACCGGCTGCATGATGCCGGCGGGCGGCTTCTGGTCAGCCCCAACATTGATGCGGCCGTCATGAACCGCGCCAACCACCATGGGATGGTCACCATGCCCGGCATATTCACCCCGACCGAAGCCTTCCAGGCGATAAGCCTTGGCGCGTCGGCGCTGAAATTCTTCCCGGCAAGCGTGCTCGGGCCCGGCGGCATAGCGGCCATCAAGGCCGTCCTCCCGGCCCAGACCGTCGTCGGTGTCGTCGGCGGTGTTTCGGAGGTGGATTTCGCCGGCTACGCCAAGGTTGGCGTCCGCACCTTCGGGCTCGGCTCGAGCCTGTTCAAGCCGGGCATGATTGTGGCAGACGTTCGCGGCCGTGCGCATGCGGCCGTCAGCGCCTATGATGCCGTTTTCGGAGGAAAGCTCGATGGATGAAACCGGCGTCTCGATCCTGTCCGATCATGTCTGCCATCTCGGTGAAGGCCCGACCTACGACCCGGCCACCGACACGCTGTTCTGGTTCGATATTCTGGGCAAGAAGCTGCTCGAGAAGCGCGTCGCCGGCGGCGAGACGATTGTCCACGACCTGCCGGAGATGACGAGCGCGCTGGCTGTCATCAATGACGGTCATCAACTGCTGATGACCGAAACCGGGCTGAACATCCGCGACGTCCGGACCGGTGCGGTCACGCCGCATTTCGCCATCGAGGCGGACGATCCGTCGACCCGCTCCAATGATTCGCGCGTCCACCCATGCGGCGCGTTCTGGGTCAGCACGATGGGCAAAAAGGCCGAGCGCAAGGCCGGCTCGATCTACTGGTTCTTCAAGGGCGAATTCCGAAAACTGTTTCCCGACATTTCGATCCCGAATTCGATCTGCTTTTCGCCGGACGGGGCAACCGCCTATTACACCGACAGCAAGGAGAACATTCTCTACCGCGTCGGCTGCGATCCCGAGACCGGCCTGCCGGTCGGCGACCCCAAGGTGTTCTTCGACCATGGCCGCAAGAAGGGCGATCTCGACGGCTCCGTGGTCGACGCCGAGGGCGTGCTGTGGAACGCCCGCTGGGGCGCTGCCTGCGTCGATGCCTATTCGCCTGACGGCAAGCGCACCCGCACCATCGAGGTCGGTGCGCTGCAGCCTTCCTGCCCGGCCTTTGTCGGCGCGAATGCGGACCGCCTTGCCGTCACCACCGCTCAGGAGGGCATGGATGCGGCGGCGCGAAAGGCCGACCCGACGGCCGGCAAGACCTTGCTGCTGGACCTGCCGGTGAAAGGCCGTTTCGAGCCGCGCGTCCTGATCTGATAAGGGATTGCGCCGATGACCGTCCAGAAACTCGGCGTCTGCTACTATCCCGAACACTGGCCGGAGGAGCGCTGGGCGATCGACGCGCGCATGATGCGCGAAGCCGGCATCGGCCTTGTGCGCATCGGCGAATTTGCCTGGTCGCGGCTCGAACCGGAACCCGGCCGCTACGATTTCGACTGGCTCCGGCGCGCCATCGAGACATTGCACGGCGAGGGCCTGGGCATCGTGCTCGGCACGCCGACAGCGACGCCGCCCAAATGGCTGGTCGATTCCATGCCCGATATGCTGGCGGTCGATGCCGAAGGCCGCGTTCGCGGCTTTGGTTCGCGCCGGCACTACTGCTTCAGCCATCTTCCCTACCGCGCCGAATGCGCCCGCATCGTCACCGCACTTGCCGAGCGCTTCGGCGCTCATCCCGGCATCGTCGCCTGGCAGACCGACAATGAATATGGCTGCCACGATACGGTGCTCAGCTATTCCAGCACAGCCCTTGCCGGCTTTCGCGACTGGCTGTCGCGAAAATACCAGTCGCCGCAGGCGCTGAACCGGGCGTGGGGCACCGTGTTCTGGTCGATGGAATATCGTTCCTTCGACGAGATCGAACTGCCCAATCTCGCCGTCACCGAAGCGGCTCCGGCGCACCGGCTGGATTTCCGGCGCTATGCGTCGGAACAGGTGGTGGCCTTCAACCGGCTCCAGACCGACATCATCAGAAAGCACTCGCCGGGCCGCACGATCCTGCACAATTTCATGGGCGGCTTCACCGGCTTCGACCATTTTGCCCTGTGTGCCGATCTCGATGCCGCTTCGTGGGATTCCTATCCGCTCGGCTTTCTCGAAAACAGCTCCGATCCAGAGCGCAGGCAGCGCTACATGCGCGTCGGCGATCTCGATTTCCAGGCCTTCAACCACGATCTCTATCGTGCCTGCGGGCGTGGCCGCTGGTGGGTCATGGAGCAGCAGCCTGGCCCGGTGAACTGGGCGGCCCACAATCCCGCGCCTGCGCCGGGAGCCATTCGCCTGTGGGCGTGGGAGGCCTTTGCGGCCGGTGCCGAGGTGGTCAGCTATTTCCGCTGGCGCCAGGCGCCCTTCGGGCAGGAGCAGATGCATGAGGGTCTGCTGCTGCCGGATGCGACGCCCAACGAAGCCTTTCATGTCGTGCGCGCGGTTTCGCGCGAGCTGGAAAATCTGGACGCCAAAGTCGAGACGACGTCGGCACAGGTCGCTATCGTCTTCGACTATGAAAGCGCCTGGGCCTGGTCGATCCAGCCGCAAGGAAAATCCTTTTCCTACGGGCGCCTGATCCTGCTTTTCTACCGTGCCCTGCGCGCCCTCGGCATTTCCGTCGATATCGTGCCGGCACGGCCCGACGCGGTGCAAGGCTACAGGCTCGTTCTCCTGCCCGGTCTGTTCTCGGTGTTGGGAGAACTTGCCGCAGCCCTCGGGACCGATGGCCAGATCGTGCTTGCCGGCCCGCGAACCGGGTCGCGCACACCCGACTTCCGCATTCCAGATACGCTGCCGCCGGGCGAGGGCCTGCAAAGTTGCATTCCGGTAAAGGTCAGGCGCTCGGAAACGTTCGAACCGCCTTTCGCGATTGCCATCGAGGAGCCTGCCAATGTCTCGGCCTTCGAGACCTGGCGCGAGTTCATCGTCGCCGGCGAGGGCGTGTGCGTCATCGACAGGACGCAGGACCACGAGATTGCCTTGTGCTGCGACGGCGGCGGCGCCTTCCACTATCTCGCCGGCCAGCCCAACGCCGCCTATGCCGCGCGCGTGGTTGAATATCTGTGCGGCAAGGCCGGCATCGCCATCCAGCGCCTGCCGCGCGACATCCGCATCCGCGACAACGGCCCGATGCGCTACATCTTCAATTACGGCCCGGAGCCGGTCGATATAAGCCAGTGGACGGACGGGAAATCGCTGCTGCTTGGCAGTGAATTGCTGGAGCCATACGGCGTGGCGGTGTTCAGGCGCGAGTAGGTGCGGCGCTTCAACATCGTCGTCACACCCACTGTCACGCCAGCGCCCCGCTGAGGTCGATTTCGCGCAAGCCGTTTTCCGGGGCGGTGCGATTCTCGGGCGGCACACATCCTGCAGGGACCACTCCAAAAATGCCCGACCAGACGCCGACGCTGATCTTCATCTACGAGCCCGAAAAGGCCTGCTTCGACCGGCTGGTGGCCGACGGGTTTCCGACCGCGCGGGCGGCGGAGATTTCGTCTTATCTGGCGCAGTCGACCGATATCGCGCCGGAATTCGGTGCGATGGAAGCGGCTTGCGTCCGACGCGGCCTGCGCTTCGAACCCGTTGCATTGGACGATGCGGCGACGGCACTTGCCGGGCGCGATCCCAAAAACACGCTGGTGTGGACGATCAGCGACGGCGTCGCCTATTTCCGTGGCAGTGCTGGCCCCGCTCTGGCGCGGTTGAACGGCCTGCCGACGCTCGGCTCGGACGATTCGCTGTTTGCGCTCTGCCAGGACAAGTTCCGATCCGGCGCGGTGCTTGCAGCGCTCGACATGCCGGTGCCGCAGGCAGGGCTGGCGCGCGACGGGCGCTGGCTGGTCGAACCGCCGGCCTCGGCTTCGGGCTATTTCGTCAAGCCGAACCGCCTGGGCGCCAAGATCGGCATTTATGCCGACTCGCGCTGCGAGACTGCCGGCCATGCGCTGGAACTCAGCCGCCGCGTCTTTGCCGCCTACCGCGACGATGTGATCGTCCAGCCCTATGTTGCGGGCCGCAATGTGCGGCTGAGCTTTCTCGGGCTGACACCCGATGCAGGTGCAGAGGCGCTGGGCATTTTCTTCGTCGATTCAGGCGGCGATTTCCAGACCATGGAAGACAGCCTCGCGCTCTATGGCGAGACCGGCGCGGAAGCGAGGGTCGCAGGCAGCTATGCCGAGCCGGAACTGGTGCCGGTTGTGGCAAGCCAGCCGGTTGCGGCGCAGCGCATTCGCCTGATCGCCACGCAGCTGATGCAGGCGCTCGGCCTGCGCGATGTGTTCTCGATGGATTTTCGCGTGGAAGTGGACGACACCGTCCACCTCATCGAATTCGAAGTCTGCCCCGGCCTGCCTTGTTTCGATTTCCGCGCCTATTGCAGGGCGCAGTGGGGGCTCGAACTGGCCGAGGCGATCGCCGCGACTGCGGCGAGCCGGTTTCAGGCCTTGGCCATACAAACAGCGGTGTGACCCGAGCCGATGAAGCCGAGGCTCCTCGCTGCGGCCTTGGAGACGTCGAGCACGCGGCCCTTGATGAACGGTCCGCGATCGTTGATGCGCACGATGACGCTGCGGCCATTGTTCTTGTTGGTGACGCGCAGCTTGGTGCCGAAGGGCAGGCTGCGATGCGCGGCGGTCATGGCGGAGGGGTTCATGCGCTCACCGGATGCGGTCTTGGAGGTGAGGGCGTACCAGGAAGCGCGGCCGCACTGGGCCGAGGCGGTTCCGGCGGAAGCGGCGACCATCAGGCCGGCCGTCATCGTTACCGCGCAGATCGCGGTTCTAGTGATCTTCATCTTTCGGGGAGGGCTCCAAGGTTGGACATGCCCTGAGCCGGTAGGAGCCAAATGTGGCAGCAAATGCGGCAAACCTCCGGCAGCTTTGTGACGGAGGAACAACTTTAGAGTCCTGAGGTAATATATTGTCAGGATTTCAGGCGCGATTTTGCTGATCTGGCCTGATTTCCGATAACCTTATCTTAAGCTTGTTGACTGGCCGACTGCCCTTTCAGGACAATGCTTCCTCTTCCCGCCGACCTGCCTGCCGCGCCACCGCCCAGCCCAAAATCGCCGCGCACAAAAGCACCGCCGCTGCAATCAGGAAGGACGCGCCGGGATAGGGCAGCCAGGAGCCGTCGCGCAAGGTGAGGGCATAGACAGCGCCGAAGAACAGCGGCGAGGCGACGCCGGCGATGCTGGCGACGCTCATATTGGCACCCTGGAGCTGGCCTTGTTCCGACTCCGAAACACGCCGCGTCATCAGCGATTGCAGCGTCGGCATGGTAAGGCCCCACAGCGCATTCGGGAACATCGCCAGCGTGAACAGCAGGCCGGTCGGCGCCAGCCCCATGCAGGCGATGCCGACGGCGCCGCCGAACAGGCCGAAGACCATGGTGGCGCGGTCGCCGAAGCGCTTGACCGCCGGGCCGACGAGCGCGCCCTGCACGATCATGTCGAGCACGCCGACCATCGCCAGCAGCACGCCGACCTCCCAGGCGTGCCAGCCATAGCGATAGGCGGCATAGAGCACGAAGACGGCGGAAAAGACGTGGTGGGCGAAGTGCAGCAGGAAGGTCACGAAGGCCAGCCCCAGCAGTTCGGTATGCGAGCGCAGCAGCATCATCGCGCCGAAGGGATTGGCGCGTTTCCAGGAGAACTGCATGCGCTTGGCCGGGACAAGCGATTCCGGCAAGACGAACAGGCCGTAGAGGAAGGCGATGCCGCTCATGCCGGCTGCGAACCAGAAGGGCGCGCGCGGCGAAATCTCGCCTAGCACGCCGCCGAGCAGGGGGCCGGCGACGAAGCCGGCGCTGAAGGCTGCGCCGATCAGGCCATAGCCGCGGGCGCGCTCCTCCGGTGCTGTGATGTCGGCCATATAGGCGAAGACCGTGGTGAAGCTCGACGAGGTGATGCCGGCGATGATGCGGCCGAGCGCCAGCCACCACAGGTTTGGCGCGACCGCCATCAGCACGTAGTCGGCGGCGAGCCCAACGGTGGAGAGCAGGATCACCGGCCGCCGGCCGTAGCGATCCGACAGCGAGCCGATGATCGGCGAGGCGACGAACTGCATGCCGGCCCATAGCGCCACGAAGACGCCGTTGATCCATCCGGCCTCGGCATTCGAACCGACGAATTCCTCGATCAGCGAGGGCAGCACCGGAATGATGATGCCCATCGCCACGATGTCGAGCACCGCGGTGACGAGAATGAAGGCGATTGCCGCCTGGCGGCGCGAGCCGGAGAGGACTGTCATGATGGTTGCTCGATTGGGAGCGGATTTATAGGGGGCGCTTCAATTCTCGGCCATCCCGCAGGGGAAAATGTCCTGACAGGATGTGGCAGTTTGGTTGAAGCTGTTGCAGGAAACGCGCGACGATTGTGCTTTGTGGCCGAAACCATTGGGCCACAGGCGGGACTCTTGAGCGCCACGGCGAGGTCTGTGATAGCCACGCCATTTGAACCTTGCTTTATGCGTCTTTAGCTAAAGAGCAGGTCGCGAGCGCCGCAACGATGCTTGCGTCGTCGACCTCAACAGCCGTCACCAAAGGAGATAAAAGATGCTGCGCAAGACAGATTTCTTCATCGATGGAAAATGGACGGCTCCGGTCGCGCCCAGGGAACTGGAGGTCATCAACCCGGCCGACGAGCAGGCCTTTGCCGTCATATCGCTCGGTTCTTCGGCCGATGTCGACAAGGCCGTCGCCGCTGCGCGCAAGGCGTTCGACAGTTGGAGCCGCACCAGCCGCGAAGAGCGCGTCGAATATCTGGAAAGGCTGCTCGAAGCCTACAAGAAGCGCTTGCCCGACATGGCCGGCGCCATCTCCTCGGAAATGGGCGCGCCGATCAAGCTCGCGACCGAATCCCAGGCAGCCGTCGGCGTCAGCCACATCAAGAGCTTCATCCGCACGCTGAAGAATTTCGACTTCGAGCACCGGCTGAGCGATGTCGCCCCCAACGACCGCATCGTCCATGAGCCGATCGGCGTCTGCGGCCTGATCACGCCGTGGAACTGGCCGATGAACCAGGTGACGCTGAAGGTCGTGCCGGCCATCGCCGCCGGTTGCACCGTGGTGCTGAAGCCATCGGAAATCGCGCCGATGTCGTCGATCGTTTTTGCCGAGATGATGGAGGAAGCAGGCTTCCCCGCCGGCGTCTTCAACATGGTCAATGGCGACGGCCCGACGGTGGGCGAGGCGATGTCGCGCCATCCCGGCATCGACATGATGTCATTCACCGGCTCCACCCGCGCCGGCATCGCCGTCACCAAGGCTGCGGCCGAGACGGTCAAGCGAGTGACGCTGGAACTCGGCGGCAAGTCGCCCAACATCGTCTTCGCCGACAGCGACCTCCAGGCTGCCGTGCATCGCGGCCTTGCCCATTGCTTCGAAAACACCGGCCAGTCCTGCAACGCGCCGACCCGCATGCTGGTCGAGCGCTCGGTCTATGACCGCGCCGTCGAAGTCGCGGCCGACTTTGCCAAGAACGCCAAGGTCGGCAACCCGACCGACGACGGCGATCATATCGGCCCGGTCGTCTCGGAAGCGCAGTTCGACAAGATCCAGGGCCTGATCGATGTCGGCATCAAGGAAGGCGCGCGGCTTGTCGCCGGCGGCCTCGGTCGTCCGGAAGGTTTCAACCGCGGCTATTTCGTGCGCCCGACCGTCTTTGCCGACGTGTCGAACGACATGCGCATCGCCCAGGAAGAAGTGTTCGGCCCGGTGCTGACGATGATCCCCTTCGACAGCGAGGAAGACGCCATCGCCATCGCCAACGACACGCCCTATGGCCTGTCGAGCTACATCCAGACCGGTGACGAGGAAAAGGCCCATCGCGTCGCGCGCCGCCTGCGCGCCGGCATGGTGCAGATCAACGGCGCCTCGCGCGGCTCGGGCAGCCCGTTCGGCGGCTACAAGCAGTCGGGCCTCGGCCGGGAAGGCGGCAAATGGGGTCTCGAGGACTTTCTCGAGGTCAAGGCCGTTTCCGGCTGGGGCGCTCAGGAAACCTGATTGCGTTGGTTGGATGACATTGGAAATGCCCCGTTTTTGCGGGGCATTTTTCTTTGGGGCTGCGAAGGTGGTTAGGGTGTTCCCCTCTCCGTCGCGCTTCGCGCGCCACCTCTCCCCCGCCTTGCGGGGGCGAGGAACCCAAGTCCTGGAATGTCTCGGCCTCTACGGGTGCCGGTTCCTCGCCCCGCTTGCGGGGAGAGGTGGCTCGGCGAAGCCGAGACGGAGAGGGGGCTTATCACCACACCGCAGTCCGCCGAAAAAACCTACCCTTCTCCACCCCGCCGCAAATACGCCTCGATAATCTCGCGCATGCGCCGGCTGTCAAAACTCGGCCCATGCCCGCCGTGGCCGATGCTGACCGGCAGCGTTTTCAGGCGCTCCATCGTCTGGCGATAGACGGCGCGGTCGGAGTTGGGCATGTCGTCGAGAAGCTGGTCGTCATAGATGGCGTCGCCGCCGAAGAACAGGCCGCTTTTCTCGTCGATGAGGCCGATGCCGTCGGGCGAGTGACCGGGAAGCTCCAGCACGGTGAAAGAGCGGTCGCCGAGATCGATCACGTCGCCTTCGGTGAGGATGCGGGTGAGCGGTGCGGGCGTCAGTTGGTAGTCGGCGGGCGTCCAGCCCAGCGACGGCAGCGCACTGACGGCATCTTCCAGATGGCGGAATTCGTGCGCGTAGGTCAGCGCGTCCGGCATGGTGGCGAAGGCCGCAGCCGACTCGGCCGGGCCGAGGCGGTGCTCGAACTCGCAGAGCGCGCCGACATGATCGAGATGGATGTGGGTTGCCAGCGCCAGGACCGGCTTGCCGGGCGTCAGGTCGAGCGCGGGTTTGAGCGGCCGCAGGCCCATGCCGGCATCGACCAGCAGGTCGGCGTCCCTGCCCCTGACGAGCCAGATATTGGCGGCGAAATAGGGATGGACGAAAGGCTCTTCGAAGCGCGTGACGGCGCTGTCGACCACGGTCTTCCTGAACCACTGTCCTGCCGGTGCAAGTTCCATTTCAGCCCCGCGACCGTTGAAATTCAGATGGTGGCCTGCGCTTCCTTCTGCGCTTCGGTGAAGGCGGCTTTCAGGGCATCGGCTCCGGCGGCGACCGTCTCGGCATTCGGCGAGAAGCCTGCGCCGAGCATCTTGCGTCCGAGCATATGGTCGCCCGCCCGGTTGACCGACTCGATCGCGATCAGCTGGTCGCCGGCATAATGGTAGACCGAGAACTTGTTGTCGGCCAGATCGCCGACGACGAGATTGCGGTCGCTGGCCGAGGCCAGTCCGACCATCTGCAGCTTCATGTCGCCGATATCCGACCAGAACCACGGCACGCTCCGGTAAGGGTCCGAATGGCCGGTGATGGTGCGGGCGGCGAGCCTTGCATGGTCGGTGGCGTTCTGCACCGATTCCAGCCGCACATCACTGCGGGAAAACCAGTGGCGGTAGCTGGCAGCATCGCCGATGGCGAGGATTTCGGGCTGCGACGAGCGCAGCTGGCCGTCGACACGAATGCCGTTTGCAGTGGCGATGCCTGCGGCGTCGGCGAGTTCGACATTGGGCACGACGCCGACACCGACGACGACCATGCGCGCCGGCAGACGCTCGCCGGCGGAGGTGACGGCGGCGCTGACATGGCCGTTGTCACCTTCAAGCCGGTCGATGGTGGTGTTGGTCAGGATGCGGATGCCGGAGGCTTCCAGCCGCTGGCGCACATGCGCCGAGATTGCCGGGGCCACGGCACGGCCAAGCAGCCGGTCCTGTGCTTCGACCACGGTGACGCGCCGTCCGCCGAGCGCCAGTGTGGCTGCGATCTCAAGGCCGATGAAGCCGCCGCCGAGAACGGCGACATCCTCGACACCGGCGCTGCGTTCGCGGATGGCGCGGGCATCGGCAATGGAGCGCAGCGACAGCACGCCGCCGAGGTCCGAGCCGTTGAGCTTCAGGATGCGCGGTCGCGAGCCGGTCGCCAGGATCGCATGGTCGAAGGCGATCTTTTCGCCGCCGGCAAGATCGAGGCGCTTGGCCGCAAGGTCGATCCGCTCGACGCTCTTGCCGAGCCTGAGATCGATCCTGCCATTGGCGTAGAAGATTTCGGCACGCAGCACCTGCGGCTGGGCCTGCTCGTCCTTGATGAAGGTCTTGGACAGAGGCGGCTTGTGATACGGCAATTCGTTTTCGTCGCCGATCAACGTCACCGGCCCGTCATAGCCTTCGTCGCGCAGGCTGGCTGCCGCCTGCACTCCGCCATGACCCGCACCGACAATGACAACGCCGTTTTTCATGAATCTTGGTTCCGGATACAGAATAGGCTTGCGCCACGCCCCCAATCCGTCCCGAACCGACCGGGAAAGCGGCTTCTGGGTCGCACCTGGAATATGGCGGTGTCAAGCATTCCGCTCCACGACCACTTGGACCAGTTGCGTTCCCCGGAAGAATACAAGCGGTGCGATAAACTTGATGCTTCTAGTTTAGAATAGTTCTAAGTTATTGATTTATAGTCGTTTTCGATGAAAATCTGTTGACTTTTCTGCACTCCGGCGTTTTATGGCACCGTGCCGATGGTGGCATATCCCTTTGATGTTTGGGCCTTGAACCCGTTCGATTGGAGGACTTTGGTGTCTGTTTCTTTTTGTCCGCGCCCCGGTGCGGCTCGCCCGCAGCCCGCGTCGTTCAGCATGAGAACTTGCTGATGTCGTTGAGGATTCCCGATTTCGACGCACATGACGGCTGCTATTTCGAGCGCGTTCCCGAAAAGCTTGTGCTTGAGGGCTATCGCCGCTGGATGGCCGGCTTCGAGACCGGCTCGGTAGCGCCCTGGGAGCTTACCTTCACGCTCTATACCGAGCTTCTCGGCGGCGTCGAAGGCCGTCGCGCGCTCGGCGAGCTTTCGCATTATGTGCGCACGCTGCGGCAATGCGCTGCCTGCCCGCTGCGCAGCTTTCCCTTCGGCGCCCACCATATCTGCCGCGACGAATGCATGACGCTCGGCCTTATTGCTGCCATCCAGCACAACGATGACGGCGCCGCGCGCGCCTGTCTCGGTGCAATGGCGTGTACGCCACTGCACGGGCCGATCGGCGAGGCGGCGGCAAGCTTTGCCGAAATACTGTCGGGCTTGCAGCAATTCCTTCTGCCCATTCCGCAAGGCGCAATCGAAGACGTCCTGTCGCGTGCCGCGCCCCGCGCCACCGTTCACTGAGGAGAATGACATGAAAGCCACAATGGTGACGACGCGCAAAAGCGGGCGACTGGCGGCAATCGCGGCAACGGCGGCGCTTACGGCGGCGGTCTTCGTCCTGCCGGCCAAGGCAGAAACCGACGCCAAGGCTGTCGTTGCCAGCTATGCCGATATCGGGCTTGCCAAATACGAGGATTCGCTGACCACGGCCAAGGCGCTCGACGAGGCGGTTTCCGCGCTCATCGCCAAGCCTTCGGCCGAGACGCTGGAAGCTGCCCGCACCGCGTGGAAGGCTGCGCGCATCCCCTACCAGCAGACCGAGGTCTACCGCTTCGGCAACCCGATCGTCGATGACTGGGAAGGCCGCGTGAACTCCTGGCCGCTGGACGAAGGGCTGATCGACTATGTCGACAAGAGCTACGGCACCGAGTCGGACGAGAACACGCTCTACACGGCCAATGTGATCGCCAACAAGGAAATCGAGATCAACGGCCAGAAGGTGGACGCCACCAACCTCACCCCGGAATTCCTGTCGGGCAAACTGCAGGAAGCCGGCGACATCGAGGCCAACGTCGCCACCGGCTATCACGCCATCGAATTCCTGCTCTGGGGCCAGGACCTGAACGGCACCGGCCCCGGCGCCGGCAACCGCCCCTACACCGACTACGACACCGCCAATTGCACCGGCGGCAATTGCGACCGCCGCGCGCAGTACCTGTCGTCGGCCGCAAAACTGCTGGTCAGCGACCTTGAAGAGATGGTCGGCAACTGGGGTCCGGACGGCGAAGCCCGCAAGACGCTTGTCGATGGACAGGCCAATGCCGGCATCTCGGTCATCCTCACCGGCATGGGTTCGCTCTCCTACGGCGAACTGGCCGGCGAGCGCATGAAGCTCGGCCTGTTGCTGCACGACCCGGAAGAGGAGCATGACTGCTTCTCCGACAACACCCATATCTCGCATCTCTATGACGCCGTCGGCATCCGCGACGCCTATTTCGGCAAGTACAAGCGCATCGACGGCACGGTCGTCGAAGGCCCCTCGGTTCAGGCGCTGGTGAAGGCTGCCGATCCGGCCGTGGATGCGGAGCTTTCGGCCAAGCTGGACGTGACCGTGGCCGACATGGAAGCCATCGCCAAGGCAGCCGAAGGCGGCGAGGCCTATGACCAGCAGATCGGCGAAGGCAACACCGAGGGCAATGCCCGCGTGCAGAAGGCCATCGACGCGCTGGTCGATCAGACCAAGTCGATCGAGCGCGCGGTTGCCGTGCTCAAGCTCGATTCGATCGCGTTCGAAGGCTCGGACAGCCTCGATTCGCCCGACAAGGTGTTCAAGTAAGCCCTGCGGGGTCCCGGCGATGATCCAGCAAAGCCGAAGCCGGTTTTTGGGAAAGATCATGGTCAAACGGAAGAAAGTTCAACAGCCAAACGGCGCCAAGCCGCCGTCAGCCACCAGAGCAAAGCATGCTTGTATGCCATTGTAACCTGATTACCGAGAAGGAGATCGAGGAGGCGATCATCGCCCTTCTGGATGAAAACCCCTGGCACCTCATCGTGCCGGCGAAGGTCTATCATTCTCTGCAAAAGCGCGGACGCTGTTGCGGCTGCTTCCCAAATGTGGTGGAAACGATCATTCGGGTCACCGAACACTACCATTCCCGTTCGGAGGCGAACGAAATGGACATCGTTTCACACCTGGACCGCGTGCGAGGTCTGCGCGGCCAATTTGGGAGCAGGAGCCATGAAGGGCGAAAAACAGGTCATCGAGCGGCTTAACGAGGCGCTTTTTCTGGAGCTGGGCGCCGTCAACCAGTACTGGCTGCACTACCGCCTGCTCGACGACTGGGGTTACAAGAAGCTCGCGAAGAAGGAACGCGAGGAATCGATCGAGGAAATGCACCACGCCGACAAGATCATCGAGCGCATCATCTTCCTCGAGGGCCATCCGAACCTTCAGTCGGTTGCGCCGCTGCGCATCGGGCAGAACGTCAAGGAAGTGCTGGAATCGGATCTTGCCGGCGAATATGACGCGCGGACGTCCTACAAGAAGTCCCGCGAAATCTGCCAGGACATAGGCGACTACGTGACCATGAAGATATTCGAGCAGCTGCTGACGGATGAGGAAGGTCACATCGACTTCCTCGAGACGCAGCTCGACCTTCTCGCCAAGATCGGCGAACAGAAGTACGGCCAGCTGAACGCAGCGTCGGCGGACGACGCGGAATAGGCATGAGACCATGCGGCGCGCCTACAATTTGACGCGCCGCGTCCTGCCTGCGATCGCTACCTGCGTGACCGCCATGCTGCGCCGCGGGTTTTTTTGCGGAATTGCCGCAGTTCTCATTGCGGCTCCCGCTCATGCCGGCGAAACCGAACCCGCCGGCCTTGCCACCACGCGCACCGATCTCGACACCAAAGACCTCGGCCGCGTCGAGGCGATCACCAAGCCGACGGGCGATTTTTCCAAGCCGGAAGAATTCGAGCAGATGCAGGGCGGCGCCGGCACGTCGCGCAAGCGCGTCAACCAGGATGCGTTCTCGCAGTTTTCCGCCAACATCACCTTCGAGGAAGAAGGCACCTTCAAGCTCGGCAATGCGCTGTTTCGCAAGCTGTGGGTGTCGTCGCCGTCATCGACGCAGGCGTCCGACGGGCTCGGACCGTTGTTCAATGCCCGCGCCTGCCAGAGCTGCCACCTGAAGGACGGTCGTGGCCATCCGCCGGAAGGCAACCCAGACGCAACATCGATGTTCCTGCGCCTTGCGCGTCAGGCCGAGACCGACGAGGAAAAGGCGGCCATCGCGCACAAGACGGCGCTGAATTTCCCCGATCCTACCTATGGCGGGCAGTTGCAGGATCTTGCCGTTCCGGGTCTTGCCGGCGAAGGCAAGATGGCGATCTCCTATGAGGAGCAGCCGGTGACGCTGGCCGACGGCACGGTCGTTTCGCTGCGCAAGCCGACCTATTCGGTGACCAATCTGGCGCAAGGGCCGATCGACCCGCGCGTCACGCTGTCGCCGCGCGTCACGCCCCAGATGATCGGCCTCGGCCTGCTCGAGCAGATCCACCCTGCCGATATCCTCGCCCGCGCCGACCCCGACGACAAGGACGGCGACGGCATCTCCGGCAAAGCCTCGATCGTGCGCGACCACAAGACCGGTGAGCTGACGCTCGGCCGCTTCGGTTGGAAGGCGTCGACGCCGTCCATCCGCCGCCAGTCGGCGGAAGCCTTTGCCGGTGACATCGGCATCTCCAACCCGGACGTGCCGAACCATTGGGGCGATTGCACCAAGGCGCAGGAAAAATGCCTCGCCATGCCGAACGGCGTGCAGGAGCGGCTGGGCGACACCGAGGCGCCCGACCCGATCCTCGACCTCGTCACCTTCTATTCGCAGAACCTCGCCGTGCCGGCCCGCCGCGATGTCGGCAAGGCCGACGTGCTGGCCGGCAAGAAGGTGTTTTACGAAAGCGGCTGCGCGTCCTGCCACACCCCGAAATTCGTCACCCGCCGCGATGCGCCCAACAAGGCGCAGTCCTTCCAGCTGATATGGCCCTATACCGACCTTCTGCTGCACGACATGGGTGACGGGCTGGCCGACGGACAGCAGGTGGGCGACGCGACGGGCAACGAATGGCGCACCGCGCCGCTGTGGGGCATCGGCCTGACCAAGCGCGTCAACGGCCACACCTTCTTCCTGCATGACGGGCGCGCCCGCAATCTGGTCGAGGCGATCCTGTGGCATGGCGGCGAGGGGCAGGTTGCGCGCGATCGCTTTGCCGCGCTGTCGAAAACCGAGCGCGATGCGCTGGTGAAATTTCTGGAGTCGCTGTGATGTTCAGGGTTTTGGTTGCCGCTGCATTTTTCGTGCTGGGCCAGTCCGCCGCTTATGCCGCGGAACTCGACGCGCCGAAGATCGTCGGCAAGGTCATCGACGGTTTCGTGCGGCCTGCCTATCACGGCTTCCATCAGGCGACGTCGCAGCTCTCGACCGATGTCAAGGCGTTGTGCTCCGCACCTTCCGGCGCCGCGCTCGCCACGGCGCGAAAGGCGTTCGGCGGCACCGTCGATGCCTGGTCGAAGGCAGAAATCATCCGGTTCGGTCCCGTAACGGAGCAGAACCGGCTTGACCGCATCCTGTTCTGGCCGGACCGCAAGAGCATCGGCCTGAAGCAGGTTCAGGCGGCGATCCAGTCCAAGGACGAGACCGCTGCCGATCCGGCCCAGTTGGCGGCCAAGAGCGTCGCCATGCAGGGCCTCGGCGCGCTGGAATTCGTGCTGTTCGGCACCGACGCGGACACGCTTGCCGGCACCGACGGCGCCTATCGCTGCAGCTTCGGTGCGTCGATCGCGATCAATCTCGATACGATGGCCAGCGAGCTCGAGCAGGCCTGGAATGCGCCTGACGGCTTTGCCGGCACATGGGCGAAGCCGGGCGCGAACAACCCGCTCTACCGCAACAATGACGAGGCGGTCGGCGAACTGTTCGACGTCTTCGTCACCGGGCTGGAGATGGACCGCGACGTGCGGCTGGGCGGCTTTCTCGGCAAGATGACGGCGGCGGAGGACAAGCCGAAACAGGCGCTGTTCTGGCGCTCGGAAAAGACGGTCGATTCGGTCGCCGGCAATCTGGCTGGCATGAAAGCGCTGTTCGAAATCTCCGGTCTTGGCGATGCGCTTTCCGATGAGATGCGCTGGATCGAAAATTCCATCAACTTCGAATTCGCCAATGCAGCAAGGGCAGCAGCGGGCTCGGAAGGTCCGCTGACCGAGGTGCTGGCCGATCCGCAGCGGCGCGGCAGGCTCTCCTACTTCAGCGTCGTGACATCGAGCCTGAGCGAACTTTTCGGCAAGCGGCTCGCCGGCGAACTCGGCCTGACCTCGGGTTTCTCTTCGCTCGACGGGGACTGACCATGCGCACGCCGCTCATCGATCGCCGCGACTTCCTGAAGGCTTCGGGTGCCGCCTTTGCCGCATCGCTGGCGCCTGCGGCCTGGGCGAAGACGCTGGATGCCGACGCCGTCTTTGCCACCGCCTACCAGAGGCGCGACGGCAGCTATGGCGCGGCGGTCCTGTCTGAAGCCGGCAAGCTGCTGCATCAGGTCGATTTGCCCGATCGCGGCCATGACGTGACCTTCGATCCGGTATCGGGAAGGTCCGTGGTGTTTGCGCGCCAGCCCGGCACCTTCTTCGTCGCCTTCGACCACACCGGCAAGGCGGAGCCGCAGACCATCGCCAGCCTGCCGGACCGTCATTTCTTCGGCCATGGCGTCTTTTCACCGGACGGCGCGCTGCTTTATGCGACCGAGAATGATTTCGACAACGCCGCCGGCATGGTCGGCATCTATGATGCGCGCGACGGCTTTCGACGGCTGGGCGAATTCCCGACCCATGGTGTCGGGCCGCATGAGCTGCTGCTGCTCGACGACGGCCGCACGCTCGCCATCGCCAATGGCGGCATCGAGACCCATCCGGATTTCGGCCGCGCCGAGATGAACCTGTCGACGATGAAGCCGTCGCTGGTGTTCGTCGATCGCGTCTCGGGCGACCTGATCGAAAGCCATGAATTGCCCCCAACGCTGCACCAGCTTTCCATCCGCCACATGGATACGGACGCAACCGGCGCGGTCTGGTTCGGCTGCCAGCACAGAGGCCCGGCAACCGAAACGCCCTCGCTCGTCGGCAAGGCCGAGCGCGGCAAGGAGCTTCAGCTTCTCGACATGCCGGAAGACGTGCTCGGCGGCTTCCGCAACTATATCGGCTCGGTCGCCGCCAACCGCGACGCCGGCACGGTGGCGGTGTCGTCGCCGCAGGGCAATTCCTTCGCTGTCTTCGAGGCGGCGAGCGGCCGGATCGTCTCGGACCAGTCGCTGCGCGAGGTCTGCGGCCTCGCCCCCGACCATGCCGGCTTCCGCGCTACCACCGGAACGGGCGAAATCCTCGACCCTGCCGGCGACACCGTCGATGAAGCCGATTATGTCTGGGATAATCATCTCCTTAGAATCGGCTAGGACCTGCCGCTATTCAGGCGATGGCGGCCTGCGAAAGGCGGTCTTCTGCGCTTCCGGTGCTCACGTACCGAAAGTACGCTCCGCTCCGGTTCTCGAAGTCCGCCATTCTCGGCTCACCCTGGCCTGAATTCCGACAGGTCCGGGCGTTCTGTCAGGTGCTTTGCCGGCTTTGCAACAGCGCCAGCATGCCCAGCGTCACCAGCGCCATGATCGTGCAATAGCCGGCCAACGGCCATGCCGTGTCGCCGCCGAGTAGTACGACCATCAGCGTGCCAATGATGCCGACGATCAGGCTCTGGACGCAGAAATACAGCGCCACCGCCGTGCCGGCGACATCGCCGAACGCCTGCAGCGCGCCGTTTGCCGTCACTGAGCCGGCAAAGACGATGCCGACCGAGATGACCCACATAGGCGCGACAAACGTCCAGAAGGATGGCTCGAACAGAAGCTGTCCCCCTGCCAGCAGAACAGCGCCGGCAAGCAGCATCGCCATGCCGCGCGCAAGGCTGCCGGCAATGCCCCAGCGCGCGACGAAGCGCTTGGCGAAGCGCGTGGTGGCGATCATCACCAGTGCCGCGGTGGCGAAGGCTACGCTGAAGCCAATCTCGGAGAAACCGGCCCGGCCGATAAGCACGCGCGGTGCCGTCGAGAAGAAGACGAAGAACGCGCCCATCGCCGCACTGAAGCCGAGCGTGTAGGTCCAGAAGCCGAAGTTCTTCAGGATCGGTCCGAAGGCCGGCCGCTTTGCCGACGTGCCTGCAGGCCGGGTTTCATGCCATCGCGGCGCAGCATTCAGCGAGGCGGCGAGGGCGAGCACGCCGAGCGTGACGAAGATGAAACGCCAGCCGAGATGATCGGCGATCAGCGCGCCGGCGATCGGGCCGAGTGCGGGCACGAAAGCCAGCATCGAGCTGAACAGGCTGTAGATGACCGCGCTTTCCGGACGCTCGGCATAGACATCGCGAACGGTGGCGAAAGTGGCGACCAGTGCTGCCGAAGCACCCGCCGCCTGCAGCAGGCGCAGGGCAACGAAGATCGAAGCCGACGAGGTGCCGGCAAGCAGGAGCGAACTCGCCGCAAAGAGAAGCGCCCCGCCAATCAGCACCGGACGGCGGCCGATGCGGTCGGAGATAGGCCCGAAGACGATCTGGCCGAGGCCGAGCATGATCATATAAAGGCTCAGCGTCAGTTGCACGACTGCCGGCGTGGTGCCGAGAATGTCGGGCATAGCCGGGACGACCGGGAGATAGATATCCATGGCCAGCGAGGCCAGGATGTCGAAGGGCGCCATCAGCAGCAGGGCTGAGGGCAGGGCATGGTTCCACGCCTTCGGCGCGGGAGAAGGGGAGTTTTGATAAGGCACGATTATGCATCCGCTCAAATGGGTAAGATCTGGCGGCGATCTGGCTATCGGGATCGGTATTTCAAACCGGGAATGACGGGACAGACGCCGCAACAACAGTCGAGTTGCTGCGGCTTACTTGTCTGCTGACTTGGTGGTTCCCATGGTCTTGCCCCGTGAATGAATGCGCCGTGCTTTATCAGCCTCGGGCCGATCCGGCAACGGCCGGCACCTGGATGACCTCCGGTGCCGTGCCATAAATCTCCTTGCTGCGGCGATGATAGGCGATGAATTCGGCGGCAGGCAGCGCCTTGGAGAACAGCCATCCCTGTCCGAAATCGACGCCCTGCGCTTTGAGATAGTCGGCTTGCTCGGTGGTTTCGATGCCCTCCGCCACCGTATAGAGGCCGAGCGCCTTCGCCATGTCGATGATGTGGGACGTCACCGAGCTGGTGGCCGTATTCTTGCCGACCGTGTCGACGAAGGACTTGTCGATTTTCAGCGCATCCATGGGCAGGCCCTGGAGATATTGCAGGCTCGAATAGCCGGTGCCGAAATCGTCGATCGCCACCGAATGGCCGAATGCGCGCGCTTTGCCGAGGGTGATGCGCGCGGCATCGATGTCGATGAAGCTGCGCTCGGTCGCCTCCAGCCATATCTGCGTCGGCCTGATGCCGGTGTGGCGCAGCCTGTTCTCTATGAAGTCGAGAATCCGGCCGGACTTGATATCGGCGGCGCAGATATTGATGGCGATGTGCAACGTACGGTCCTCGACCAGCATCCTGTTCAGGTCGAAGATGACAGCCTCAAAAACCTGGTCGGTGATCGGCATGATCAGGCCGCTGTCTTCCGCCAGCGGAATGAACAGGTCGGGGCGGACGATGCTACCGTCGGGGCGCTTCCAGCGCACCAGCGCCTCCGCGCCGACGCATATGCCGGACTTGAGCTCGACGATCGGCTGGTAATGCACGACGAATTCGCGATTGCGCACGGCGATTGCAAGCTCGCCCAGCGGCGATAGCTGTTTTTTCGACAGCCAGACGACGACGCCGACGATGAAGGCCGCGATGAAGGCCCCGATGGGGAGGAGAAACATCTGCTCCGTTCGAAGCTTGCCGGCCAGCTTCGCTTTCGGTTTGGTGACGACCGCGACGAGCCCGGTGTCGCGCGCCACAGCAAACAGCGCGCTATCGGTCATGCCCTCTTGCGGATTATCGATCGCGGATTTGACGAGTGCCGGGTCCGGAGCGTTGAGCGTATCGATCAGCGTGCCCTGGTCGTTGGTCAACGCAAGCGACATGCTGTCGTCGACCAGGACATCGACAAAGCGCGAGGGCACGACGAGAACGTTGTGACTGCCGTGACGCAGGGCCATCATCGGGTTGCCTCGGGTGACCCGCGGCTCTATCCGCAATTTCACGTCCAGCCCGTCCGGGGTCACATAGTCTGCAGGCGTTAGCGCGATTTTGCCTTCCGTCGGTCCCCAGGACGTACATCTGAGAAACCCGTTTTGGAAATACCCCATTTCCTCGATGGCAGGCGTATTAACCGTGAGGAGCCGCATGCGCGCGATGTGCTCTTCCGAGCAGGGGATGAACGGCGCGGCTTCGACGGTGTCGAGCGCGTCTTTCGCTTCGCGAAAGGTGTTGTTCGCCCGCACTATCGTGCGATCGGCAAACAGCGTCAGGAGGGCTTGCTCTTTCTGGACCGCAATCGCCCACGACATATAGGCCATCGCGGCAATGGGTATTGCAGCGCCGAGAAAAGCCAGCAGGACACCGGTCGCGATAATGCGGGAACGTCGCATTTCCATCTCCGCAACTTCGCCGTTCTAAGCAGACCATGATGCGCCGGCCGGTGTTAAGAAATTCCCTTTCGCCTTTGTCGGATTGTTTTCAAGTCCGCGCTATTTGTACATGCCCTCGCGCAGGTTGATGCCGTGCTCGAGCCAGATTTTCAGCGCGCAAAGCATCTGCGACCAGCCCTGGCAATTGCCATAGGAGGCCTTCAGGCCTGTCGGCGTCTCGCGCCAGCCTTCCTCGGTGATGGAGACCAGCGTGCGGTTACCCTCCAGCGGCTCGAAGGTCATCGTCACCGTGGTCATGTAGCCGGCGGATGCGGTGATCGCTGCCTCGCCATCGGAGGGAGCGCCCTCATTGGCCTCCCATTGCAGGACGATCTTTTTGTCCTTCTCGACCTCGACGACATGGACAGGAAAGGCGCCGGGAAAGTCATGAAAGTCCCAGCTGACGGTGGCGCCGGTCTCCAGCCGGCCCTTGGCGCCGCCGGTGGTGAAATAGCGCGACAGCTGGGCGGGATCGACCACCGCCTCGAAGACTTCGGCCACAGGTTTCGAGACCCGTGCACTGACATTGAACTTCAGCTCCATGATCTTTCTCCTTGTTCTTCGGGCAATTATGTTATAAAAATATAACATGTCAAGTGATGATGAAAACGACAGGATTTTCAAGGCGTTGGCGGCGTCCACCCGGCGCTCGATTCTCGACCTTTTGAAGGACGACCCGCAGACGACGGGCGAGCTATGCACGCGCTTTCCCGCACTCGACCGCTGCACGGTGATGCAGCATCTGAAGGTGCTGGAGGAGGCTGATCTCATCATCGTGCGCCGCGAGGGGCGCGAGCGCTGGAACCATCTCAATCCCCTGCCGATCAAGCACATCCACGATCGCTGGATCGGGCCTTACGCTGCCTACGCGACCGAAGTGCTGGACCGGCTGAAAACCGATCTGGAGTAGACAAAGTGAGCGCGGGCGGGCGGGTTCGGGAGCCGCCGTTGCGACGCGGCCAGCGCTGAGACGCCGCGAATGCCTGCTGCAATAGCCCTTGCCTGATCGCGAACTTTGCGACACCAATCCGGGGAAACGGGCGGGTACAGAAAATGACATCACGGCGACCAAACGTCGTTATCGTCGGAGCCGGGATTGTCGGCGCTTCCATGGCCTATCATCTGGCCCGGCTGAATGTCGGGGTTACGCTTGTCGACCGGGGAAAGCCTGCCGGCGGCGTGACGCATCGGTCGTTCGCGTGGATCAACGTATCCCATGGCCTGCCCGAGGCCTATCCGGAACTGCGCAAGCGGGCCATCGGCGAGTGGCACAGACTGGAAAGCGAGCTGAGTGGGCGGCTGCGGGTCAATTGGTCAGGTGCATTGACCTGGCACACGGACCCGACCGAAACGGAAAGCTTCGCCCGTGAGAGCGCTGCCATGGGGCATGAGGTGCGCCTTATTCGGCGCGACGAGCTGGCTGCGCTGGAACCGAACCTGAAGAACCTGCCCGACAACGCCGCGTTCGCGGCGAGCGAAGGCGCTGTCGATCCCGCAGCAGTGACGGAACTTCTCGTTCAGGCGGCAAGGGAGGCAGGTGCGGATATCCGGCTCGATACCGAAGCGCTGTCGCTCACCACGCAGGATTCGGGGGTGACCGGCGTTGTAACCTCCGCCGGCAAGATCGAGGCCGATGCCGTCGTGCTGGCGGCAGGGGTCGGGGCAAAGGCTTTGTCTCAGCCGCTTGGCCTGTGGCTGCCGCTGGACGCCTCGCCCTGCATCCTGATGCGTTTTCGGACGCCTCGCCGTTTGGTCAACCGGGTGGTGTGCAACCAGCATATGGAGATACGGCCCCACACCGATACGATCATGGTGGGCGCGGAGGATTATATCGATGCCTCTGGGGAGAACGGACCTGAAGCCGTGGCGGAGCGCGCGCTGGCCGCCATCAGGAAGCAGCTCGTTGGCGGCGAGGAGGTCGAATTGATGGATGTCCAGGTGGGGATAAGACCTGTTCCAGCGGATGGCTTGCCGATTGTCGGACAGGTTCCCGGCATCGCCGGCTTGTATCTGTCCGTCATGCATGTCGGCGTGATGCTGGCCCCGTTGATAGGGCGGCTCGCATCATCGGAAATAGCGCATGGCGTGGAAGACCCGCTGCTTGCGCCATACAGGTCGAACCGGTTCTGACTGCGATCTCGTCCGCCGCGCGCCGCGCTGATTTCAATGTCCTGAGAGGACGAGTGTCTTCACGGGAAGCAGCAGCGCCTGCAGTCTCAGTATGATGGCGTGCACCACTCCGACAGTGTCGATGACATGGAGAAACACCCATTTGGAGGTGCTCAGATCCTTTGCAGCGAGAAGGTCGTGATTGTTGGTATAGGCATTGACGATGCAGCTGCTGCCGGGCGGGACGCCGTCGAGCCCGCCTTCGAAAAGCGGTTCCATGAAGACGGTGATCGTGCCGGGCTTTGCCACCTGCTGAGCGTCGATCAGTTGGTCCGACGCCCGGACCTGTCCGGCTGCGATAAGATCCTGCACTTCGGTTATGACCATCGGAATGATGGTCATCGGCTTCGAGATGCAGGTGGCCTCGGTGACCATGCCCACCTTCATGACCTGCGCCTCGAGCTGTCCAAAGCCGGCGACAAGGGCCTCCCTGCCGGCTTCCGTGGGGATCAGCACGCCCGCGGGCCGCATGATGGGATTGACGATATCTCCCTTGCGCAAGGTGAATTGCTCAAGCGTACCGTCCACACCCGCATAGACGACCATCTTGTCCAGTTCGACCTGCGCCTGCGCCAGCGTGGCTTCGGCCGTGGCCTTTTGCGCCGGCAGCACTGAAGAAATCTGTGCCTCTACGGACTGCTTGCCTGCCAGCGCGGCCGACACCGCAGCCTGGCGGCCGTCGACGATATTTCGAAGCTTTTCGAGTTCGCGCTGGGCAACCGAATTGGCGTTCCGCTTCTGAAGCTCGGTCTTGGTGTCGAGTTCGTCAACGGCCTGCTGATATGCGCTTTGAGCCTCCTGGATTTTGGCGTCAGCCCCAGCCAGATCCGTTTTCGCCAGTTCCAATGTCGCATCGATCTCGGACACGCGACGCCGCGCCGTTTCCAGCGCCGCCTCTTCCTCCGAACTGTCGAGTTTGAAGATGGGCTGGCCGGCTTTCACCTTCTCCCTGAAGCCGACATAGACCTCCTCGACGCGGCCGGAACCCTCGGGAACGATGGGCACGGTGCGATAGAAGGAAACGGCGCTGTTCGTCGACGGGTGAAAGTAAAGAATGAGCGTCAGAAGAGATATGGTGAGCATCAGGCAGGCGGTTATTCCATAGCGAAGCTCGTACCAGACCGAATACAGCGTGAGCTCATGTCCGATCCGTTTTCCCTGTACGAAACGGCGATAGAGAAAATCGGGAAGGATGGTGACGATCGAGCACAGCAGAACTTCGATCATGGCTCGCGTCCTTCTGCCGGCGCCCGGCCATGCAGTACGACGGGGGGTGCAGGTGACGGCGGTGCGTTATTCTCCTTGGTCGGAGCACTGGCTGTGCCGTCCGTTGGTTGAGGCTGACTAGCCAAGGCTGGCGAACTGATTGCAGCGTCCTCGGCCGGCGACGTGGAAGAAGCATCGGAAGACGCTAAATGCGACTTCCGATTGGCCATGCGCGCGAGAGAATCGGCCATGTTGGCCAGCGGTGTCCAGAAGTCAGGGATCGGAATGAAGGCAAGCAACAATGCTGCGACCCAGAACGCGTTGTTGTGGGTGAACAACGCAAGCAACGACAGGACCCCAACCAACTGAAACTGCAGATTGCTGGCGCCGTGAGCCATTCGCTCCGGCAACGCATGGAGCCAGAAATACAGGCTCCCGATCATGAGCACTATGATGACGAGGGCTACAACCGAGCCCACGAACAGAACGTCCGTTTCCCCGGGAGCGGTTATGAACCCCGGCAGATAGTGAGGTGCCAGCGGATGCATCGCCTCGGACATTTCCGGTAATCCCATAGCCGGTTACATCGATCTTGGTCGATTTACTCGTTTGGCGGGTGGATTTCCAAATAATGAACTACATTAGCACCGAAGTACAAATTTATACTAACTTTTTTTGACGCGCGTATTCCTGATACATTTAAGTATATTTTGCGAAATATTGCCTCTCGCGCCTGTTGTGAAAATCCAAACCACCGTCCGCCGCAGGGAACGCGTATGCGGTACCGGCGCGAGGCCGATCCCGATCAGCAAAAGGAGTTGTGCTAGAACCGCCCGACATCGGCGAAGGCGATCGCTTTGCGGATGATGGCGACGAACTGTTCGCCGGCGATCTCCTTGGGGCCGCTATTGTCGATGGTCGAGATGCCGGGGCCGGTGAGTTCGACCTTCACCGTGCGCGCCAGCCGCGCCATCACCTCGCCGCGCGATTCGCGGCCGCGTGCCGCCAGCCGCTCGGCCAGGATCTCGGGGGCCGCGGTGATCTCGACCACGGCGACATTCTCGTAGCGTTCGCGCAGCGCCGGAATGGCATTGCGCGAGCCGTTGGCGACAGCGATTTGGCCGTTGGCGATTGCATCGTCCACGCTCGCCGGAATGCCGTATTTCAGCCCATGCGCCTCCCAGGAAAGCGCAAAGGCGCCTTCTGCCTCGGCTTCGACGAATGCCGCATCTTCCAGCGTGTCATGGTCTTCGGTCGCGCCGTCGCAGGGGCGGGTGATGACGCGGCGGACGAACGCAACCGTATCGTCTCCGGCGAAATGCTCGCGCGCATAGGCAATGACCGTGTCCTTGCCGGCGCCGCTCGGGCCGACCACGGCAATGAAGACGCCATGGCGAACCGGGAAAGCAGCGCTTGCCTGCTCACGCTCGATGAGGGCTGAGACCATCATGCGACGCGGCGCCCTTCGCGCCAAACCGTGCGGACCACCGGCACATGCTCGTCGACGCGCACGCGCACCAGATCGGCGCGGCGGCCGATCTCGATGACGCCGCGGTCGCTCAGCCCGACGGCTTCGGCAGGTGTCTTGGAAACCATCGCGACAGCCTGCGGCAGCGAAATCGCGTCGACGACTTCGCCAAGGAAGAAGGCCGACTGGATCAGGCTGAACGGGATGTAGTCGGACGAGAGGATGTCGAGCAGCCCGTCCTCGGCCAGCGCGCGGGCCGAGACGTTGCCCGAATGCGAGCCACCGCGCATGACGTTTGGCGCGCCCATCAGCACGCCGAGCCCAGCACCTTTGGAGGCTTTCGCCGCCTCCATCGTGGTCGGGAATTCGGCGACGCGAATGCCTTGCGAGATCGCCTCGTCGACATGGGCGATTGTCGCATCGTCATGGCTGGCGAGGATGATGCCGCGCGCGTTGCAGGCCTCGGCGATCGCGGCGCGGTTGGGCGCGGAATTTTCGGCCGACTGCGCCATGCGTTTCTGGCAATAGGCGCGGAACTGCTCTTCCGACATCTTCAGCTTGCCCATGTAGTAGACGGCATAGGCGTCGAAGCTGGCGAACTGGCGCTGGCCCGGCGCATGATCCATCAGCGAGGCCATTTTCACCCGCTCGTCGCCATCGAAAAGCGCGAAGGCCTCGCGGCAATCGGGCGCCGAAACCTCGCAGCGCAGATGAATGAAGTGGTCGGCGCGCAGCCGGTCGTTGACGACGCTGTCTTCGATGGCGTCGGCGAGCTTGCGCATGTCGGCGGCGGTGATGTCGGAATCTGTGTCCATGCCGACGCGCAGCGCGTCGAACACGGTGGTGATGCCGGCGGTGGCGACCTGCGCGTCATGGGCAAGCACGGAGGCGATCGGGTTCCAGCGCACTTTCGGGCGTGGCGCGTAGTGGCCCTCGAGATGGTCGGTGTGGAGTTCCACCAGCCCCGGAATGATGTAGTCGCCCTGCATGTCGTCGCCGGTCTTACCGGCGCTGGCGGAAATGTCGGCGATCTTGCCGTCACGGATCAGGATCGAGCCGTCGACGATCTCGTCGGCAAGCACGATGCGGGCATTTGTCAGTGTCGTTTCGGTGGTCATCTCAAGCAGTCTTTCTTTCGCGCCTGCGGCCAAGCGCGTGATACGAATGCACCATGAAGGGTGCGCCGGGTTCGCGTTCGACGAACAGGGCCAGCCCGTCTATGGCAAAGGGTTCGGCAACAGCGTTGCCGAACAATTCTTCGATGGTGGCACGCAATTTTGGGCTTTCTTCGGCGCTGACGCGGCCCGTCAGCGTCATGTGGAAGCGGAACGTGTCGAACACGTAGGGGTAGCCCCATTGGCAGAGGTTGCGAAACTCCGTCTGGCTCAGCGCGTCGGGGTTGCGGCGCTCGATCTCGGCGTCGGTCAAAGGCGCGCGGAAGCGATCGAATTTTTCGACCACATCGCCGGCGAAGCGGTTGAGTTCGGGCGATACTTCGCCCGGGACGAGCGCGAAGAAACGGTCGATCTGGCCCAGCACCAGACGCGGGATCAGGACTGGCTCGGTGGTTGCCGCGTAAGTGGCCAGTGCCTTGTCGAGCGAGGCTTCGCTCTCGCCCTCGGCGAGCCGGAACGGCGCCTTCAGCGTTGCATGAAAACCGTAGCGGCGGGCGGCTGCGGTGTGGAAGGCGACTTCCGTCGGCGTTAGCAGCGACGTTGCCGGCGCAGTGCTGGCAGCACCCGTAAACGGGTTGCGGCCGAGCCAATTGGCAGCGATGCGGGTCAGCGCGTCGTCGGGTCCGGGGGTGAAGTAAATGGCGTAGCGCATCGTATGGTCCTGGTCAGCCTCGCTGCCATAGGCGATTTGCATGACGGATTGACGAAGCTTTTCGATTTGTCGGTAGTATCAGACAAGTTTCTTTGCGTCATCAGCCAGAAGCGGCGGTTCGCTGGTGCTATGGCGGCACCGTCTGTCACAGCGAAGTGACCGTTGGCCGGGCGAGCGTGCATTGACCCGGTTTGGCCAAGAATGCTCAATCGCGGCGACGAAAAGACCGGGGAGGATGGGGTGCCCATGAAAAGATTTTTGCTTGCTGCGGTCGCGCTCGCGGCCATGACCTTTCAGGTTTTCGCGCAGGATCCCGATCCGGCGAAGTGGGATGATGTGCTCAGGCAAGCCCGCGGCGAAACGGTCTATTTCAACGCCTGGGGCGGGGCGGAAAACATCAACGCCTATCTCGAATGGGCCGGCAGCGAGGTTGAGAAGCGCTACGGCGTCAAGCTGGTGCATGTGAAGCTCGACGATACCGCCAATGCAGTGGCCAAGGTGGTGGCCGAAAAGGCCGCCGGCCGCAACGACACCGGCACGGTCGATCTCATTTGGATCAATGGCGAGAACTTTTCGTCGATGAAGCGGCAGGACCTTTTGATGTCGCCGGGCTGGGTCGAAAAGCTGCCCAACTGGAAATATGTCGACGCCGACGACAAGCCGACCATCCGTACCGATTTCACCATTCCCGTCGAGGGGCTGGAGAGCCCGTGGGGTATGGCCAAGCTGGTGTTCTTTTACGATTCTGCCAGGACCGATGCCGCAAGCCTGCCGAAATCGGCGAAGGAGCTGCTGGAATGGGTCAGGAAAAACCCCGGCCGTTTCTCCTATCCGCAGCCGCCGGACTTCATCGGCTCGTCCTTCCTCAAGCAGATATTGTCCGAACTCGTTGCCGACCGCTCGGTGCTGCAGAAGCCGGTGGATGATGCCTCTTTCGAAGACGTGACGAAGCCGCTGTTTGCCTATCTCGACGAGCTCAATCCGCTGCTGTGGCGCGGCGGCAAGGCCTTTCCGCAGAACTATCCGGCGATGAAGCAGCTTCTCGCCGATGGCGAGGTCGACATCATCTTCGCCTTCAACCCCTCGGAAGCCTCCGGCGCCATCGCCAATGGCGAGCTGCCCGGCACCGTGCGGTCCTTCACCTTCCCGGCCGGCACGCTCGCCAACACCCATTTCGTCGCCATCCCTTACAACGCTGCCGCCAAGGCCGGCGCGCTGGTGCTGGCCGATTTCCTGATCTCGCCGGAAGCGCAGGCGCGCAAGCAGGACCCGAAGGTCTGGGGCGATCCGACTGTGCTTGCCGTGTCGAAGCTCGATGCGGAAGACAAGGCCCGCTTCGACGCGCTCGATCTCGGTGTCGCGACGCTGAAGCCGGATGAACTGGGACCTGCCATAGACGAGCCGCATCCGAGCTGGATGGAGCGGCTGGAACTGGAATGGAAGAAGCGCTACGGCGCGGCGAATTGAGGGAAGGGATAAGGTTGGTGGTGACTGCGATTTGCAGGAATGACGCTGCCCTCTTCGGTGATGTTCACGCGATCGCCCCCTCTCCGTCGCGCTTCGCGCGCCACCTCTCCCCCATTTCATGGGGGCGAGGAACCTGGGTTCTGCGAGGCCGCAACATTTCAGGACTTGGGTTCCTCGCCCCTGCGAAGCGGGGGAGAGGTGGCTCGGCGAAGCCGAGACGGAGAGGGGGTCGCGTTCAAGGCGAAACCATTCGCATTCCAGACTGCGGTAGTCCCGCGAAGCAGAGCAAAATACCATCACCTGAACCTGTCCCATGCTCCCCCGCCTAGGCCCGCCGCTTGCGGTTATCCTGCTCACCGGCCCCATCCTCGCCGGCCTGCTCGGCACGCTGCTGCCGGCCTTCGGCTATCTGCCGGCACTCGGCGGAACCGCATTCACGCTTGACCATTTTGCGGAACTGCTTGCCCGCCCCGGCATCATGATGTCGGCGCTGGTCAGCCTTGCCGCCGGGCTTGTCACAGCCGCCGTTTCGCTCGGCATCGTCGCGCTGTTCATCGCCGGCTGGGCCGGCACGAAAGCATTCGCGCGCATCCAGCATCTCATCTCGCCGCTGCTGTCGGTGCCGCATGCGGCAGCGGCGTTCGGCTTCGCCTTCCTGATCGCGCCGTCCGGCATGATATCGCGGCTGATCTCGCCCGGCCTGACCGGCTGGCAGCGTCCGCCCGATCTGCTCATCGTCAACGATCCGATAGGCCTGTCGATGATGGCAGGGCTTATCGTCAAGGAAATACCCTTTCTCCTCCTGATCGCGCTGGCGGCATTGCCGCAGATCGACCTTGCCCGCACGCGGGCGCTGTCGGCTTCGCTCGGCTATGGCCGCATTGCCGGGTTCATCCACGGCGTCTGGCCGCCGCTCTACCGCCAGATCAGGCTTGCCGTCTTCGCGGTCATCGCCTTTTCCTCCTCGGTGGTCGATGTCGCGGCAATCTTAGGGCCGACGACGCCGGCGCCGCTGGCCGTGCGGCTGGTCGGCTGGATGAGCGACCCGGAACTGTCGATGCGGTTCTTTGCGTCTGCCGGCGCGCTGCTGCAACTCTGCATCACGGCACTGGCCATCATCATCTGGATAGGCCTCGAACATATCGGCACGGCCATGCGCGATCATCTGCGCGATTGCGGCCTGCGCTGCCGGCGCGACAGATGGCTGGCGCGAACGGCCTTGGCGGCATTGGTTGTCTCGGCGCTGGCGATCGTCGCAGGGCTGGCCACGCTGGCCCTATGGTCCTTCGCCGGGCTGTGGCAGTTCCCCAATGCGCTGCCCGACAGTTTCACCGCCAATGCCTGGATGAAGACCGCGCCGCGCATTGCAGCACCGCTGGCGACAACGCTGCTGGTGGCGACGCTTTCGACGCTGCTTGCCGTGGCGCTGACCCTACTCTGCCTGATCCGCGAGGACGAGACCGGCAAACGGGCCGGCAGGCGCGCGCTGTTCTTGATCTATCTGCCGCTGCTGGTGCCGCAGGCGGCGTTCCTGTTCGGGTTGCAGCTGATCTTCGTCGGCACCGGCACGGTGGCCAGCCTGCCGGCGCTGGTGCTGGTGCATCTGGTGTTCGTCATGCCCTATGTCTTCCTGTCGCTCGGCGACCCCTGGCGCGCCTTCGACCGGCGCTACGAGGCGGTGGCGGCAGGGCTTGGAAAATCGCGTGCTTCGACGCTTCTGCGCGTCCGCCTGCCTATGATGCTGCGCGCCATTCTGGTCGCGGCAGCGGTCGGCTTCGCAGTCTCCATCGGCCAGTATCTGCCCACCGTGCTGATCGGCGCGGGGCGGCTCGAAACCATCACTACCGAGGCGGTAGCACTGGCTTCGGGAGGCAACCGACGCATCATCGGCGTCTATGCTTTTCTGCAAATGCTGCTGCCGGTGATCGGCTTTGCGGTTGCCACGCTCGTACCGGCGCTGATATTCCGGCATCGCCGCGCCATGCGGGTATGAAGCAACCGGTTGGGTGATGGCCGAAAACGGGCTTTTTCTGGACGATGTGTCGATCGCGCTGAACGGGCAGAGGCTCGTGGCGCTGACGCATCGCGTCGCGCCCGGCGAAGTGCTGACGGTCATGGGCCCGTCCGGCTCGGGCAAGTCGACATTGCTTGCCTATATCGGCGGATTTCTTGCGCCGGCTTTCGAAGCGTCCGGCAAGGTGTTTTCAGACGGGCTGGAACTCACCACACTTCCCGCCGAAGACCGTCACGTCGGTATCCTGTTTCAGGACCCGCTGCTGTTTCCGCACATGTCGGTCGGCGGCAATCTGGTCTTTGCCATTCCGGCAAGTGTGAAGGGCAAGGCCGAACGGCGCGCTCTTGCCGAGGCAGCGCTTGATGGCGTCGGGCTGGCCGGCATGGCGGTGCGCGATCCCGACACGCTGTCGGGCGGGCAGAAGGCGCGGGTGGCGCTGGCGCGCGCACTGCTGTCTGCGCCGCGTATGCTGCTGCTCGACGAACCCTTTTCCAAGCTCGACGCCGAACTGCGCGGCCAGATGCGCGAGCTGGTTTTTGCCAAGGCGCGCGACAGCCACCTGCCGGTGGTGCTGGTCACCCATGACGAAGCCGACGCTGACGGCGCAGGCGGGCCAATCGTCCGCATCGAGAATGCCCAATGACCGTCTTGCCCGACCTTCCAGTCACGGCAGTTCTGCCGGCGCTGCTGGATGCTTTGGCGGCAGGCTCAAGCGCCGTGCTGGTCGCGCCGCCCGGTGCCGGCAAGACGACGCTGGTGCCGTTGGCGCTGCTCGAAGCGCCGTGGCTGGGCGAAGGCAAAATATTGCTGCTGGAGCCACGCCGGCTTGCCGCCCGCGCCGCCGCGCGGCGCATGGCGCAGCTGCTCGGCGAGGAGCCGGGTGGCACCGTCGGCTATGCCATGCGCATGGAAAGCCGGCAGACTGCCCGGACAAAAATCCTCGTCGTCACCGAGGGAATTCTTGCGCGCATGATCCTCGACGATCCGGAACTGCCGGGCGTCTCGGCAGTCATCTTCGACGAGTTTCACGAACGCTCGCTCGATGGCGATTTCGGGTTAGCGCTGGCGCTCGACGTGCAGGGCGCGCTGCGCCCGGAATTGCGGCTGCTGGTCATGTCGGCAACGCTGGACGGTGCGCGTGTCGCGCGCTTGCTCGGCGATGCCCCGGTGATCGAAAGCGAGGGCCGCAGTTTTGCCGTCGACATCCGCTATCAGGAGCGGCCAGCCGGCACGTCGGTCGAGGACGCCATGGCGAAGGCGATCCGCGAGGCGCTGGCGGACGAGCCCGGCAGCGTGCTCGCCTTCCTGCCCGGCCAGCGCGAGATCGAGCGCACGCGCGAGCGACTCGAGGGGCGCATCGGGGCCGACACCGACATCGTGCCGCTCTACGGCATGCTCGACGGCAAGGCGCAGGACGCGGCGATCAAGCCGGCCCCGGCGGGACGCCGCAAGGTCGTGCTGGCAACGGCGATTGCCGAGACTTCCATCACCATCGACGGCGTGCGCGTGGTGATCGATTCCGGCCTGTCGCGCCTGCCGAAATTCGAGCCGGCAAGCGGCCTGACACGGCTGGAGACGGTGCGCGTTTCCCGCGCCTCCGCCGACCAGCGCGCCGGCCGTGCCGGCCGCACCCAGACGGGCGTCGCGATCAGGCTGTGGCGGGCCGAGCAGACGGCCGCACTACCGGCCTTTACCCCGCCCGAGATTCTGGAAGCCGATCTTTCGGGGTTGGTGCTCGATTGCGCCGCCTTCGGCGTCGCCGATCCCGCAAGCCTCGGCTTTCTCGACTCGCCGCCGGCGCCAGCACTGGCCGAGGCCAAGGCGCTGCTCTGCGCACTTGATGCCATCGATACGGACGGTCGCCTGACGCCGTCGGGCGAGGCGATGCGCAAGCTCGCTTTGCCGGTGCGGCTGGCGCATATGGTGGCGGAAGCGGGGCGCGACGGTCATGCCGGCGAGGCGGCCCAGCTTGCAGTGCTCCTGACCGAACGCGGTCTTGGCGGCGACGGTGCCGATCTGGAGCGGCGGCTGTCGCGGTTTCACGGTGAAAGATCGCCTAGGGCGACTGCGGCGCGGCAGTTGGCGGAGAGGCTGGCCGGGGCTGCGGCGGCAAAAGTTGCCCCTCACCCTTACCCTCTCCCCGTGAAGGACGGGGAGAGGGAGGCGTCTACGTTGCGGCAGTCCTACAGCTTTCCGCAAGCGGGAGGGACGACAGCTCCAACGTTGACGACCCCCTCTCCCCGTCCTTCACGGGGAGAGGGTAAGGGTGAGGGGCAATCAGGCGCAACTTCCGCCGGCACTCTCCTCCTCCACGCCTGGCCGGATCGCGTCGCCAAGGCGCGTGGCGAGCGCGGGCGGTTTATCCTTGCCCATGGCAGCGGCGCGGCACTCGATGCCGCCGATCCGCTGGCCGGCGAAACCTTCCTTGTCGTCGCCGACCTGCAGGGCAAGGCCCAGAACGCGCGCATTGCCGCCGCCGCTCCGGTCTCGGAAGCCGATATTCGCGCCGCGCTCGGCCACCGCATCGAGAAGAAGCTCGAAACGACGTTCGACCGCGACAAGCGTGCCGTGCGGGTGCGCGAGATCGTGCGGCTTGGTGCGATCCTTCTGTCCGAGCGCATGCTGCCGCCGCCGACGGGCGCTGACGCCGACCGCGCCATCATCGACGCGCTGCGCGAGCATGGGCTGTCGCTGCTGAACTGGGGCAAGGAAGCGGAAATACTGCGCCATCGCCTGCAATGGCTGCATCAGGGCCTTGGCGCGCCATGGCCGGATGTTTCCGACGAGGCGCTGCTGGCCGCGCTGGACGACTGGCTGCTGCCCTTCCTGACCGGCGAAGCGAATTTCGCCCGCATTCCGTCTAGCGCGCTTCAGACCGGATTGATGTCGCTGGTGCCGCACGATCTGCAACGGAAAATTTCAGCCCTTGCCCCGACGCATTTCGATGCGCCGTCCGGCAGCCATGTGCCGATCGACTATGAGGGCGAATGGCCGGTTCTGGCGATCCGCGTGCAGGAGCTGTTCGGGCTGGATGCCCATCCCTCCATTGCCAATGGCACGGTGCCGCTGACGCTGGAACTGCTGTCGCCGGCGCACCGGCCGATCCAGACGACGCGCGACCTGCCCGGCTTCTGGCGCGGCTCCTGGGCCGATGTGCGTTCCGATATGCGCGGCCGCTATCCCAAGCATGTCTGGCCTGACGATCCGCTGACGACGGCGGCCACTGCGCGGGCTAAACCCCGCGTCAAATAGCGCTTGGCGCACTACCTCTCTCCAGCGCATAAAGCCGGCATGATCAAGAAGCTGCAAACGCCCGATTTCCAGCAGACCCATCGGCTGAGGCTGAACACACTGATCCGCCTGCGCTGGCTGGCGATCATCGGCCAGAGCGTCACCGTCGTCTTCGTCGCCTACTGGCTCGATTACCCGTTGGCGGTGAGCCTGTGCTTTGCGCTGATCGCCTGCTCGGCATGGCTGAACCTGCTGCTAACCTTCCGCTTTCCCTCCGCTCACCGGCTGCAGCCGCTGGCAGCACTCGGCATCCTCACTTTCGACGCGCTCCAGCTTGCCGGCCTGCTCTACATGACAGGCGGCCTGACCAACCCGTTCTCGCTGCTGATGACCGTGCCGGTCGTCATCTCGGCGACTTCGCTGCCGCTGCGCATGACCGCACTTCTCGGCGGCTTCGTCATGGCGATGGCGACGGCTCTCGTCTTCGTTCATCTGCCGCTGCCATGGACGGCAGGTGCGGAGCTCGCCATGCCCTTCGTCTATGTCGCCGGCATGTGGACGGCGGTCATGTCGAGCATCGCCTTCACCGCCATCTACGCCTGGCGCGTTGCCGAGGAGGCGCGGCTGCTGGCCAATGCGCTTGCGGCAACCGAACTGGTGCTGCAGCGCGAGCAGCACCTGTCGGCGCTGGACGGGCTCGCGGCGGCCGCCGCTCACGAACTCGGCACGCCGCTGGCAACCATCGCGCTGGTGGCCAAGGAGATGGAACGCGCGCTCGGCAAGGATACGAAGTTCCATGAGGATGTGACGCTGCTGCGATCGCAGAGCGAGCGTTGCCGGCAGATTCTCAAGCGGCTGACCAGCCTGTCGTCGGAAAGCGAGGAGCATCTCGCCCGCCTGCCGCTGACCTCGCTGGTCGAGGAGGTGATCGCACCGCATCGCGATTTCGGCATCTCGATAAAGCTGGAGCCGGGCGAGCGCATCGGCGCGGAGCCGGTTGGACGCCGCAATGCGGGCGTCATCTACGGGCTCGGCAATCTGGTCGAGAACGCAGTCGATTTCGCCGCCAGCGCCGTCACCATACGCTGGCGCTGGGACGACCGCAGCGTCGTTTTCGAGATCGTCGATGACGGGCCGGGCTTTCCGCCCGAGATCATAGACCGTATCGGCGAGCCCTATATGTCGACCCGCCAGGGGCCGGAGTCGGGCGGCGGCCTCGGGCTCGGCCTGTTCATCGCCAAGACGCTGCTGGAACGCTCCGGCGCCACGCTTGCCTTCTACAACGCCAATGAGCGCGGCAAGGGCGCTGTGGTGCAGATCGACTGGCCGCGCGAGGTGTTTTTGAATCCCGGGTCGGCGTCGTCCTCGATGTTCGATACCGCTTAGAGACCGAGCGAAAATAAGCCTGTTTCGAAGAGACGCAGGCGCAAAGCGGCTTCATGCTGGAAAAACAGGCATTTGACGCTTATATTCGCTGAAAAATAAGATGGATGGACGATGATGATCGCGGAAGAAACAGTTGATGGCAGCATTACCGGCGGCGACACCTCGCTGCTGATCGTGGATGACGACAAGCCGTTTCTGACCCGACTGGCCCGCGCGATGGAAACGCGCGGTTTCCAGGTTGAGACCGCCGAGAGCGTCGAGGAAGCCGTCGCCAAGGCGCGCGCCCATGCCCCGGCCTATGCCGTGGTCGACATGCGGCTGGCCGACGGCAACGGCCTCGACGTGGTGGCCGCTATCCGCGAGAAGCGCGACGACGCCCGCACCATCATCCTCACCGGCTACGGCAACATCGCCACCGCCGTGACCGCGGTAAAGCTCGGCGCCATCGACTATCTGTCGAAGCCGGCCGATGCCGACGACGTCTTCGCAGCCCTCACCCGCACCGGCGGCGAGCGCGCGGCCCCGCCGGAAAACCCGATGTCGGCCGACCGCGTGCGCTGGGAGCATATCCAGCGCGTCTACGAAATGTGCGAGCGCAATGTGTCGGAGACGGCGCGACGGCTCAACATGCACCGCCGGACCTTGCAGCGGATATTGGCCAAGCGCGCGCCGCGGTAAGGGTTTCTTTCGGGCGCTTAGCAACGGACGGTCTCAAGAACCCCCTCTCCGTCGCGCTTCGCGCGCCACCTCTCCCCCGCTTTGCGGGGGCGAGGAACCGGCACCTGCCGAGGTCGCGGCATTCCAGAACTTGGGTTCCTCGCCCCCATGAAATGGGGGAGAGGTGGCGCGCGAAGCGCGACGGAGAGGGGGCGGCGATGCAGAACCATCGCTTTCCGTGAAAATTTCTACTCACTCTCACCTTCCAGCGCCGGCACCGAAACCCCCGCAAGCTCAGCCGCCAGCAGCCGTGAAGCCCCCGCCCGCGCGATTCGCAGCATCAGCGCCTTGCGCGTTGCCGCCGCCATGCGGTGTTCAGGCGCGTCGCGCATGATCTCCGCGCCATAGCCGTCGGAGAGGATGAACCCGCATTCCTCGGGAAAGATTTCCGCCGGCACGTCGGGATGCGTGGCAAAGAAGAAGCGGTCCGAATGCAGCCGGTAATCCGGCCATTTGCGGTCGACGCGGAAATCCTCGATCGACGATTTGATCTCGATGATCCAGATGTCGCCCTGCCGCGTCAGCGCGACGAGATCCGCCCGCCGCCCGGTTGCCAGCGACAGTTCGGGCAGCACATGCATGCCCATCTGCATCAACAGCCGCTGCACGCCCCGCCGCACGATCATCGCCCGCTCGGACTGGCGGCCATCGACAAGCGGGTTGACGGGAATCGGCAGGACAATAGGCATGGCGACAGCATGCCACCGAATGTTCTCGTTTTGAACCTGTTTTTGGTGGGATTATGTACTTTACAAACACAGCCAACCAATTGCTTTGGCCGCTACATATAGAGGTTTTTGCAGAACGTATGTCGAACATCCCCGCATATAGCGGATCTATCGACTCCTTGTGCTAGTTTTGATATATATTTGAATCAGTTGCGGGAGACGGTCCTGACCGACCGGCTCCCGCGACGTCCGCGACCAGAGTGGTGAGCCGTCGCTGACGTATTCGTATTTCAATTGAACGGGCGTCGGCTCTGCCCCCGCATAAGGACAAAGCCGATGGCAGTTAATTTTGAGACTATCGATCCCCAAAAACTCCTGGCCGCCTTTAAGAAGGCGATTGACGATGGCCATGTTGTCACCTGGTCCTATGACAAGGACGGGGACTTCACCCACGTGCCCGAGCAGTGGAAGCACAAGGCGTGGCTTCGCCCTGTTATTTTCAACGATCGTTTGATCCTGAACTTCGTGGGCAACACCAAGATCAAGACGTCGAAGGCCGTTTATGGAGTCTACCATGGGCGGTTCATCGAATCGATGCTGACCCACTGCGATGGCCTTTTCAGCACGGGCGCCGCTACTGCGATGCCGACCAACAGCGACTACATCCAGAGCGCAGCTTAAAGGCGCACTTCATAGGTTGGCGTAGTTGTCCTGCGCCAACGTCCCTTCGAAGAAGGCTTCACGTTGGCGTGGGGATAAAGCGTCCACGTCAACGCACTCAAAGGTTTTGCCGTCAACTACCTTCGAGAAGGTGGGATACCGCTCTTTTGACCTGCTCTTAGGTGGAAATGGGATGACTTGTGCCATTTGCATCACTTCCCTTTTACTTCTTGGCTTAACTGCAGTCTTCGGCTTTGATTTCGGCGCTGGCAGCATATGCTCCAGCTCCCCATCAACGTGTCAGCTGCCGATTTCCTTTAGCATCAGTTCACGGATTCTAGCATTCAAGACTTCAAAATTAAGCTCCATCGCTCCTCCTCATCTCAATAGTGAGAGAAAATACAAGCATTTCCTGTTGTAAAAGGCGAATCAAGTGAGCCAAACTACACCTTGATTAACGCGAGAACAGCAAGCCGTTTGAAGCGCTATCCGACCATAGGGCCATGTTGACAGCTCTGGAGCTTCAGCGCTCAGCACCTGAAACCCCGCCAATTCTGTTGCAAAAGCGCCACAGCCTCAACTTACCCGTGCGTCATGCGCGCACTGGCAGGACCACCCTCTTGGCAATGGTTAAAAACGCCCGTTAAGAATGAAGGCGAAAATGCGGCCCGAATCGGGCTGGCGTGGTCGGGTTGGAGCAGCGGATTTATTCATGCGCATGAAACCATTTTTCGTCGCGGCGGCTCTGGCGCTGACGACGGCCCTGGCAGGCTGTACTTTCGACGGCGGGCTCAGGACTTTCTCCGGCGACTACGGCACGCGCACCGACGCAGGCTACCAGCTTCCGACGATCCCGATCTACAAGGTGCCCAAGGAATTCCATCGCCAGGTCGTGCGCTACGACACGGCGGAAGTGCCCGGCACGATCATCGTCGATACGAGCAACAAGTTTCTTTACTTCGTGCTGCCGGAAGGCAAGGCCATGCGCTACGGCATCGGCGTCGGCCGCGAAGGGTTCGAATGGAAGGGCTCGGCGCGCGTGGCGCTGAAGCGCGAATGGCCGGTCTGGACGCCGCCCTCGCAGATGATCGGCCGCCAGCCTGAGCTCGCCAAATGGCGCCAGGGCATGCCGCCCGGCCTGACCAACCCGCTCGGCGCACGTGCGCTCTATCTCTTCAACAAGGGCGGCGACACCGGTTACCGCCTGCATGGCACGCCGGAATGGTCCTCCATCGGCAAGGCCATGTCATCAGGCTGCATTCGCCTGATGAACCAGGACATCATCGACCTCTACAACCGTGCCGAGGTCGGCGCGAAGGTGGTGGTGCTCTAATCTAGTTAGGGGGCCGTCCGGAAAGTTGCAGGCTTTTCGGATGGTGAAAGTGGCGACAGACTGCACACGGACCGTCTCGGCAACAAGGACGTCCAAAAACAGGAAACCGGGCTTTTGGCCCGGTTTTTTGTTTGGTGCGTCAGAAATGCGTGCCCGAAGCGGCAAAAATCAGCTGATCTGCTCGACCTGCTGAACCTCGGGCACGAAATGGCGCAGCAGGTTCTGGATGCCGTGCTTCAGCGTCGCCGTGGAAGACGGGCAGCCGGCGCAGGCGCCCTTCATGTGCAGGAACACGGTGCCGTTCTCGTAGCCGCGGAAGGTGATGTCGCCGCCATCCTGCGCCACGGCCGGCCGAACCCGCGTGTCGAGCAGTTCCTTGATCGTGGCAACGATCTCGGTGTCTTCCTCGCCAAAAAACTCGCCGCTCTGGTCGGCCTTGTCGGTCGCTGCCTGGCCGCCGACGGCCATCACCGGCGCGCCGGACATGAAATGCTCCATGATCGCGCCGAGAATCGCCGGCTTCAGGTGCTGCCAGTCCGGGCCGTCCTTGGTGACGGTGACGAAGTCATAGCCGAAGAACACGCCTGTCACGCCCGGAATGTCGAACAGGCGTCCGGCCAGCGGCGAAGCCTCGCGCGCGGCGTCCGCATCGCGGAAATCGGCCGTGCCTTCGAGCAGGACTTCCTTGCCGGGCAGGAATTTCAGCGTGGCGGGATTGGGGGTCGCCTCGGTCTGGATGAACATGGCCGCATCTCCGTGCGCATAGTTTGGAATAATTCTAAATAGGCTTTATGCCGGCGACATTCAAGCGAAACCGGTCGGCGGCAACCCTGTCGGACAGATGATTTGCTTAGGCCAGGCTTTCAAGGTCTTCGTCGGAAAGATTCTGCGGCACGACCGTGACGGGAATGGGGAAGGCGGCGCCCTTGCCGGCAATCGAGGCGACCAGCGGCCCCGGGCCTTCCTTGGCCGCACCCGCCGCAAGCACCAGGATGGCGATATCCTGGTCCTCTTCGATCAAAAGGTGGATCTGCTCGGCGGGCTTGCCCTCGCGCACCACCAGTTCCGGCTCGATGCCCAGCGTCTCGCGCACCTTCACCGCATAGGTGTCGAGCGCTGCCTTCGCCGTGGCCATCGCCTCGTCGCGCATGATCTTCTCGACGCCGAGCCAGTGCTGGAAATCGCCGGGCTCGATGACGTAGAGCAGCACGACCACGCCGCCGGTGCTTTTCGCGCGGCGCGAGGCATAGGCCACGGCGCGCTCGCATTCGGGCGTGTCGTCGATGATCGCGAGGAATTTGCGTCGGTGTCCGGCTTCCCGGCTGAGACGTTTAGAGACCATTTTCCAACCCTATCGCGGGAAAGCCTGTTTCGGCGCAATCTGCCATTGGCGCCCGCCATCGGCAAGCGCCAGCATATGGCCCCGAATGCTGCTGACATTTCGGGGCCATATGATGGTTTGGAAGCAAGGTGCAGGCGGCTCGTCAGCTGCTGACGAGCCCGATGATCTCGCGCACCGTCTTCATGGTGGTCTCGGCAAGCTTGCCGGCGCGCTCGCCGCCGTCTTTCAGGACACTGTCGATATAGGCGGTGTCGGCCGAAATGCGGCGCATCTCGGTGGCGATCGGCGCAAGCTTGGCCACCGCAAGATCGGCAAGTGCCGGCTTGAAAGCGGAAAACTGCTGGCCACCGAACTCGGCGAGCACCTGGTCCTTGCTGGTCTCGGCAAGGGCGGCGTAGAGCACGACGAGGTTTTCGGCTTCCGGCCGGCCCTTCAGCCCATCGGCTTCCGACGGCAGGCCCTCGGGATCGGTCTTGGCCTTGCGGATCTTCTTGGAGATCGTCTCGGCGTCGTCCGTCAGGTTGATGCGCGACAGGTCGGACGGGTCGGATTTCGACATCTTCTTCAGGCCGTCGCGCAGCGACATGACGCGCGGCGCCGGACCTTCGATCAGCGGCTCGGTCAGCGGGAAGAAGCCGTTCACCTTCTCCTCGCCCGACATCATTTCCACGCCGACGCCGAGATCGGCAATGCGGTCGGAATAGTCATTGTTGAACTTCTGGGCGATGTCGCGCGTCAGCTCAAGATGCTGCTTCTGGTCGTCGCCGACCGGCACATGGGTGGCGCGGTAGACGAGGATGTCGGCAGCCATCAGGCTCGGATAGACGAACAGGCCGGCGGAAGCGTTCTCGCGGTCCTTGCCGGCCTTTTCCTTGAACTGCGTCATTCGGTTCAGCCAGCCCATGCGGGCAACGCAGTTGAACACCCAGGCCAGCTCTGCATGCTGCATCACCCGGCTCTGGTTGAAGACGATGTGCTTCTTCGCGTCGATGCCGGCGGCAAGAAACGCAGCGGTGACCTCGCGCGTCGCTTTCATCAGCTCGACCGGATCGGGGGCGATGGTCAGCGCGTGCAGGTCGACGACGCAATACATGCAGTCATGGCTGTCCTGCAGCATGACGAAGCGGCGGATGGCGCCGAGATAGTTGCCGAGATGGAGATTGCCCGTCGGCTGGACACCGGAAAAGACGAGCGGCTTGAAGGCGGTCATTTATGTGTTCCTCGTGGCTTGTGGAGGGCCGTTTCGCGCGCGGCGAAAATCGATGCGCGCTTATGAACGAAGGCGAGGGCGCGATCAAGATGCGACTTCAAGAGCGCAGAGCAGAAACGGCTCAAAACTCACGATGTTGATAATCCCATGTAGATTGAGCTATATAGAGAAAGAGGTGTGCAGCATGACGATCAACATCACCAACAAGGATGCGGACAAGCTGACGCGGACCTTCGCGCAGATGGAAGGTGTCGGCCTTACCGAAGCCATCGTCATTGCCATGACCGAGGCGCTGGCACGCCGGCGCAACACCGAAAGCCCCCTCGAGACGGCGGCAAGGCTCAGGGCTGAGTTCGGGATCGAATTGAGCGACGAGGCGCGAAAGCCGCTGCCGCGCTCGGTCTATGACGAACTGTCTGGCGAAGAATGATGTTCATCGATGCCGCCGCGATAGTGGCAATCCTCAGTGACGAGATGGAGGCTCGCCGTTGCGCGGACGCGATAGTCGGAGCGACGGCTCCATTCACCTCTGCGATTGCCGTCTGGGAAGCCGCGATGGCGCTTTCACGCCCCGAGAAGCTTGCCATGCCGGTCGATCAGAGCGCGAAGATCGTCACGCGGTTTCTGGAAGAGCGCGGGATTGCGGTTAGGGAGCTTCCGCCTGGCGAGGAGTCGATATCCTTGTCCGTCGAAGCGGCATCGCGCTTCCGCAGCAACGCCATTCGCCTCAACATGGCCGACTGCTTCCACTACGCTTGCGCGCGATATTACGCCGCCCCAATGCTATCCACGGCCGACGAGTTCCGGCTTACGGATCTGGAGACGGTCCAGTAGCATCTTTGACCTGCTTGCCTCTCCCCCGCCTGATACTCCGCCGCAGCATGCCGATATCGGCGCCACCGGTGCCGAAGGCGACGATGAAATAGATGAGCGTGCCGACGCCGACCAGAACGGCCAGCGTCGCGGCCTGCGTGTAGACCGGCGAGGACGAGGCGAGGTAGGGCGCCAGCCACTGTATGGCGAAATAGAGCGCAAGGCCCATCACTGCTGCCGCCAGCACCAGTCGCGGGATGCGGGTCAACAGCGGAATGTCGGTGCCCCAGTGGCCGCGCCTGATCAGGACGCCGAAGAGCATGGCCGCATTGACCCAGCCGGCGATAGCGGAAGCAACCGCGATGCCCGGCGCACCCATTTCGGGAAATAGGGTCAGCGCGACAGCGATGTTCACGGCCACAGAGATCGCTGCAAAAATCATCGGCGTGCGCGTGTCCTCGCGGGCGAAATAGCCGGGCGTGAACGCCTTGATCAGCACGAAGGCCGGCAGGCCGAGGCCGAAGATCGCCAGGATCGCCGCGACCGTCGGCGTGCTGTTGGTAGCGGCGAACTGGCCGCGCTCGTAAAGCACGCGCACGATCGGTTCCGACATGACCAGCAGGGCGGCGGTTGCGGGCAAGGTCAGGAACAGCGTGAACTCGACTGAGCGGTTCTGCAGATTGGCGGCTTCTTTCAGGTTGCCGGATTTCAGCGAGCGCGCCAGTTCGGGCAGGAGCACGATGGCGACCGCGACGCCGACGACGCCGAGCGGCAGCTGGTAGACGCGGTCGGCCAGCGCCAGCGAGGAAACGGCGCTGTTCTGGCCCGACGCGATGGCCGTGCCGATGAGCTGGTTGATCTGGGTGATGCCGCCGGTGATTGCGGCGGGCAGTGCGAGGATCAGCAGGCGCTTGACGTTGGGTGTCAGGCGCGGGCGGCGAAAGCCGATCGAAATGCCGGCATGGCGCACGGCGATCCAGACGATTGCGAGTTGCACCAGTCCTGCCGCCAGCACGCCCCAGGACAGTGCATAGCCGACAGTCAGTCCGTCATGGCCCTTGTGCCAGGCATTGGCCAGTACGCCGATGAGGATGAAGTTGAGGAACACCGGCGCGATGGCCGCGGCGAAATAGCGGCGCAGCGAATTCAGCATGCCGCTCATCATCGCCGCCAGCGACATGCAGATGAGATAGGGGAACATGATGGTGGCGAGCGCCACGGTGAGATCGTATTTCTGCGCGTCGTCAGCAAAGCCCGGCGCGATGACGAAACGCACCAGAAGCGGCATCGCCAGTTCCATGACGATGGTCAGCGCCAGCAGCGCCGTGAACAGGACGCCGAAGACTTCCTCGGAAAAGCGCTTGGCGCCGTCGGTGCCGTTGGCTTCGATCTCCTTGGCGAATAGCGGCACGAAGGCGGCATTGAAGGCGCCTTCGGCGAACAGCCGGCGAAACGTGTTGGGAAACTGGAACGCGGCGTAGAAGGCATCCGCAATCGGCCCGGTGCCGATCGCCGCCGCCATCAGCATCTCGCGGATAAAGCCGAAAGCCCGGCTCATCAGCGTTCCGGACGCAACGGTGGCGAATTTCTTGATGAGGCTCATGGGTTGGTCACCCTCCCCCTCGAGGGGAGGGTGGCCGCGCAGCGGCCGGGTGGGGTCGGTGCCGCAATACTCGACGCTCCTTTGTGCCGGGCGCGGCATGAACCGACCCCCTCTGTCGCCTTTGGCGACATCTCCCCCTCGAGGGGGGAGAATAGCGGCGCGGCCCTCATTCCGCTGCTGCCTTGGCCTTGGCGGCGCGCTGGACGGCAGCCTCACCGCCGAGCGTGGCGATCAGCCTGGTGCGGATGGTCTGGAGCCGGGTCGGGTTGTCGATTTTCTGGCCGGTCAGGTCGGTCACGTAGAAGGTGTCGATCACCTTTTCGCCGAAGGTGGTGATGTGCGCAGATGCGATGTCCAGCGACAGGTCGGACAGCGCGCCGGTGATCTCCGACAGCAGGCCAGGGCGATCAAGTCCCGACACGTCGATGACGGTAAACCGGTTCGACAGCGTGTTGCGGATATCGACGCGCGGCTCGCGGCGGAAGGCCTTTGCGCCGCGCTTCGGCTTGGTCCGCTTCTCGATCATCTCCGGCAGCCAGCTCTTGCCGGACAGCACATCCTCGATCAGCCGGCCAACGCGCTCGGCGCGGCGGCGCTCGTCCTCGTCGCGGTCGAATTCTCTGGAGATCAGGATCGTGTCCAGCGCGCGGCCATCCGAGGTGGTGAAGATCTGCGCGTCGACGATATTGCCGCCGGCTGCAGCACAGGCACCCGCAATCACGGACAGCAGACGCGGATGGTCCTGCGCCAGCACGGTGATTTCGGTCACCGCCTCGAATTCATGGGTCTTCACCATGGTCGAGAGCTTTTTCTCGGCTGCGTCCGCCTCGCGGATGAACTGGGCATGCCTGATCTGGTCCTTGAGATCGACCGCCAGAAGGTAGTTCTCGTAAGGCAGCCCGACGATGCGCTTGCGCTCGTCCTCCGGCCAGTCGGCAAGGGCCTCCGCCAGCCTTTCGCGCGCCTGTCCGGCACGCTGCGCTCGCGACACTTCGGAAAAGCCGCCGGTCAAAAGCAGTTCGGTCTCGTAATAGAGCGTGCGCAGAAGCTGGCCCTTCCAGCCGTTCCACACGCCCGGTCCGACGCCGCGAATGTCGCAGACGGTCAGGATCAGCAGCAGCTTCATGCGCTCGACCGACTGCACCAGATCGGCGAAATCGGCGATCGTCTTGCGGTCGTTGAGGTCGCGCGTCTGCGCCGTCATCGACATGACGAGGTGGTTTTCCACCAGCCAGGCCACGGTCTCGGTGTCGGCGGCTGAAAGCCCCATATGCGGACAGAGACGCCGCGCGATCTTTGCGCCCGCCTCCGAGTGGTCCTCCGGGCGACCCTTGGCGATGTCGTGCAGCAGCACGGCGACGTAGAGCGCCTCGCGCTTGTTCTTCAGCCCCGCCATCAGCGAATGCGACAGCGGATGGATTTTCTCGCCGTCGCCGCGTTCGATTTCCGACAGCACGCCGATGCAGCACAGCAGATGCTCGTCAACCGTGTAGTGATGATACATGTTGAACTGCATCATCGCGACGATGCGGCCGAAATCCGGGATCAGCTTGCCGAGCAGGCCGGCTTCGTTCATGCGGCGCAGATTGAGCTCGGGGTTGCGGTCCGAGGTCAGGATATCCAGGAACAGCCGGTTGGCTTCCTTGTTGCGGCGCAGGTTCTTGTCGACCAGCGACAGCGAGCGCGTCAGAAGCTTCAGCGCGTCGGGATGGAATTCCAGCCCGTGCCGGTCGGCGAACCAGAACAGGCGCAGCATGTTGACCGGGTCACGCTCGAAGACATGGTCGTCGGCGACGTTGATGCGGTGATTGTCGACGATGAAGTCGGTGGTGCCGGCAAGCTTGCGGCGCCGGCGCGAGAAGGTCAGGAAGATGCGGTTGAAGCCCGGCACATGCTTGGCCTGCTCCTCTTCCAGCCCGGCGCAGAAGATGCGCGTCAGGTCGCCAACGGTCTTGGCGATGAGGAAGTAGTGCTTCATGAAGCGCTCGACCGCCGACAGGCCGGGATGGCTGGTGTAGCCGAGCCGTTCGGCGATATCGCGCTGTATGTCGAAATGCAGCCGCTCCTCGGCCTTGCCGGTGAGGAAATGCATGTGGCAGCGCACCGCCCAGAGAAAATCTTCGGCCTTGAGGAACTGGTTGTATTCGGCGCGGGTAAAGACGCCCTGATCGATCAGCTCGTCGCCGCTGCGGACGCGATAGAAATATTTGCCGATCCAGAACAGCGTCTGCAGGTCGCGCAGGCCGCCCTTGCCGTCCTTGACGTTGGGCTCGACGAGATAACGGCTTTCGCCGGCCTTCGCGTGGCGGTCGTCGCGCTCGGCAAGCTTGGCCTGGACGAATTCGGGGCCGGTGTCCTTCACCACTTCCTTGTCGAAGCGCGAAAGCAGTTCGTTGAACAGCTTTTCCTCGCCCCAGATGAAGCGGGCTTCGAGGATGGCGGTGCGGATGGTGATGTCGCCGCGCGACAGGCGCAGACATTCCTCGATGTTGCGGGTGGCATGGCCGACCTTCAGGCCGAGGTCCCACAGCATGTAGAGCATGTATTCGACGATCTGCTCGCCCCACGGCGTCTGCTTGTAGGGGAGGAGAAACAGGAGGTCGATGTCGGAGCCGGGCGCCAGCGTGCCGCGTCCATAGCCGCCGACGGCCACCACCGCCATGCGCTCGGCCGATGACGGGTTTTTGGCGCGGTAGACATGGGTGACGGCAAAATCGTAGAGCGCGCGGATGATCTCGTCCATGAGATGGGAAATCCGCGCCGCACAGGCTGTGCCGCCGCCATCCTCCATCAGCATCTTTTCGGCGACCGCGCGCCCTGCAACGCTCGTCTCCTTCAGCAACTGCAGCACCTTGCCGCGCACCGCCAGCGACGAGCCGTCGCCGCCGGTCTCGGCGGTCAAGGCCGTCAGGTTCCGGCGCAGGGTTTCGCCGTCGACCATCTCTTCGAGCTTGAGGGGAATCTTTGCCATGTGTGAGTAGAAGACTCGCTTTCCGGGCGGCGTCTATACCGCGTTTTTCCTTATGTGGGTATGGGGTGCGAAATCGTGGCGGGGCAAGCAAAAAAACCGGCCTGCCGCCTCGACATTGCCGCCTGCCTTGTGTAACCGCCTGTCTCCCCGCGCCGCGGCCGCAATCATAGACAAGGAAAAAATCATGAAACCGATCAGCGGTGGCATCGACTTTGGCACGTCCAACTCGACGGTGGGCGTCATGGAGCAGGGCCGGCCGCGGCTCGTGCGGCTGGAGAACGAGCATGTGACGATGCCGAGCGCGGTCTTCTACAACTTTGAAGACAATGGCACCTATTTCGGCCGCCGCGCCATCGCGGATTATACCGAACATGCCGAAGGCCGCCTGCTGCGCGCGCTGAAAAGCGTGCTCGGCTCGTCGCTGATCCATGAAAAGACCCGCATCAAGGCGCGCTATCTGGCGTTCTCCGACATCATCGGCACCTTCGTCGGCTATCTGAAGGAGCGGCTGGAGCATGCCGCCGATGGCGAAGTCGGCAGCGTCGTGCTCGGACGCCCGGTGCATTTCGTCGATGACGACGAGGCCGCCGACCGCGACGCGCAGGGCCAGCTCGAAAAGGCCGCCCGCGCGCAGGGTTTCCAGCACATCGCTTTCCAGTTCGAGCCGATCGCCGCCGCCCTCGATTACGAGCAGAGCGTAACCCGCGAGGAGCTGGCGCTGATCATCGACATCGGCGGCGGCACGTCGGACTTTTCCATCGTGCGCGTTTCGCCCGAGCGGGCACGCGCCGTCGACCGCAAGGGCGATATCCTGGCCAACACCGGCGTCCATATCGGCGGTACCGATTTCGACCGGCTCTTGTCGATGGCCCATCTGATGCCCGAACTCGGCTACAAGACGCAGACCAAGGACGGCAAGCGCAACCTGCCCGCCGGCTATTTCTTCGACCTCGCCACCTGGCAGCGCATCAACCAGCTCTACACCGCCAAGGCTGCGACCGACCTGCGCCAGATCCGCTACGAGGCGGCGCGACCGGAATTGGTGGAGCGCATGATCGACATCGTCAGCCACCGGCAGGGCCACGCACTGGCCGGCAAGGTCGAGCGGGCCAAGATCGAACTGACCGACAGCGCCGAGGCATTGATGGACATTCGCCTGACCCACGAGACGCTGAGCGTGCCGATGACACGCGCCGGTCTCGACAACGCGATCGAGGAAGCCGTGGGCCGCGTCACCGACACGGTGTCCAGGACGCTCGAGGATGCCGGGGTGAGGGCGGAGCAGATCACGACGCTGTTCCTCACCGGCGGCTCGACCGGGATACCTCTGCTCAAGCAGAGCGTGCTTGCGCTTTTTCCGGGTGCAACGGTGGTGGAAGGCGATATGTTCGGCTCGGTCGGGCTCGGCCTCGCGCTCGACGCGTCACGCAAATTCGGCACCGCCTGAGAGGCATATATGGAACTTCCCGCGCCGCTGCGGCAGGCGGTCGACCAGGTTCTGGAAGGCATCCCGCTGCCGAAGCTGAAGCAGGCGGCGGGTACGTTGTCGCGCCGCTATCGCGCCGAGACGCGCGACGGCAGGCTGCATCTTTCCGACGATCTCGCGGCGAAAGCCTATCTGGCGACGCGCCTGCCGGCGACCTTTGCCGCCGTCCGCGCCAGCATGGAGATGGTGGCGGAAAGCCTGCCGGACTTTTCGCCCAAAACCCTGCTCGATGTCGGTGCCGGCCCCGGCACAGCCTTCTGGGCGGCGCGCGATTGCTGGGATGGTCTGGAAGAGGCAGTTCTGGTCGAGACCAGCGCCTCTATTCGCGCGGTTGGTGCCGGGCTTGCCGGTCATGCGGCGCCGACTACAGCGCAGTATGTTGCTGCCGATGTGAGCGGCGGTCTTCCCGGTTTGCAGGCTGCCGATCTGGTGACGCTCGCCTATGTGCTGGATGAACTCGAACCCGCGAAGATCGATGCGCTTATCGACCGGCTGTGGAGCCTGACGAACGGCACGCTGATCATCGTCGAACCGGGCACGCCAGCCGGCTGGCAGCGCATATTGCGTGTGCGCTCGCGGCTGATCGAAGCCGGGGCGCATCAGGCCGCCCCCTGTGCGCATCAGGCCGCGTGTCCGCTGGTCGCGCCCGACTGGTGCCACTTCTCCCGCCGCGTCGCCCGCTCGCGCCTGCACCGCCTGGCCAAGGGCGGTGAGGTGCCTTGGGAGGATGAGAAGTATATTTTTGTGGCGGCATCGCGTGTGCCGGCAGATAGGCCGGAAGCGCGGGTACTGGCTCCGCCGCAGGCCAGCAGTGGCATGGTCAGGCTGAAGCTGTGCGAGGCGGAGGGGACGGTTGCGGAAAGGCTTGTCACACGCCGCGAGGGTGCGGCGTTCAAGGCGGCGAGGAAGCTGGATTGGGGCGATGGAATGTGGGTGGAGTAGGCTCGCTGGCTGCTACGCCATGGTGGTAACCCAAAATCTCGTCTGCTGCATTCCTTCGCGCCCCCCTCTGGCCTGCCGGCCATCTCCCCCACAGGTGGGGAGATTAGCTCTGTCGCTCGCCCCGCATATTCTGCAACGTTGAACATTGGCGAAAGTTTTGATGAAGGCTGATCTCCCCACCTGTGGGGGAGATGGCCGGCAGGCCAGAGGGGGGCAACGTCGAGCGGTTGCTTCGCCGGATAATGCCGTTGCAGAATTTGGATAATGCCGTTGCAGAATTTGGTGCTACCCCTTCCCCAGCAACTCCTTCAGCCGATACAACGCCTCCTGCGCCTGGCGCGGGGTCATCTCGTCGAGATTGAGCGCTGCGAGCGCGCCGCCCAGCGCATCATTCTTCGCCGGAGCCGGCGCTTCCTTCTTCACCACCGCTGAAAATAGTGGCAGGTCGTCGACGAGGCGGTCGGCCTTGCCTGATGTTTCTCCGGCCTCGAGCTGGTGCAGCACGTCCTTGGCCCGTTGCACCACGGCATCGGGCAGGCCGGCAAGGCGGGCCACCTGCACGCCGTAGGAACGGTCGGCGGCACCCTTGCCGACCTCGTGCAGGAAGACGACGTCGCCCTCCCATTCCTTGACCCGCATGGTGACGTTATGCAGCCGCTCGAGCTTGCCGGCGAGTGCGGTCATTTCGTGGAAATGGGTGGCGAAGATCGCGCGGCAGCGGTTCTTCTCGTGCAGATATTCGACGGCCGCCCAGGCGATCGACAGGCCGTCGAAAGTCGCCGTGCCGCGCCCGATCTCGTCGAGGATGACCAGCGCGCGCTCGCCGGCCTGATTGAGGATCGCGGCGGTCTCGACCATCTCGACCATGAAGGTCGAGCGCCCGCGCGCCAGGTCGTCGGACGCGCCGACGCGGGAAAACAGCCGGTCGACAACGCCGATGCTGGCCGATTTTGCCGGCACGTAGGAGCCCATCTGGGCGAGGATGGCGATCAGCGCGTTCTGGCGCAGGAAGGTCGATTTACCGCCCATGTTCGGGCCGGTCAGCAGCCAGATCGCGCCGGCCTTGGCGCCGCCTTCCGGCGACAGGTCGCAGTCATTGGCGACGAATTCATTTGCCGCCGCACGCCGCAGCGCCTGCTCGACCACGGGATGACGCCCGCCGACGATCTCGAAGGCAAGGCTGGCATCCACCACCGGCCGGCACCAGGCTTCAGCGAGCGCCAGCACGGCGAGTGCTGCCGACACGTCGAGCACGGCAAGAGCCGCAGCACCTGAACGGATCACTTGCGCCTGGCCGACCGATTCCGTCACCAGCACGTCGAACACGCCAAGCTCGATCGACAGCGCGCGTTCGGCGGCGTTGGCGATCTTGGTTTCCATCTCGGCGAGCTCGGTGGTCGTGAAGCGCATGGCGTTGGCCATGGTCTGGCGGTGGATGAAGCGGCCCTTGGCTTCGTCCGAGCCCATCATGATCGCCTGATGGTTGGCGGTCACCTCGATGTAATAGCCGAGCACATTGTTGTGGCGGATTTTCAGCGAGCGGATGCCGGTTTCCTCGATCAGGTCGCGCTCCATGCCGGCGATCACCCGGCGCGACTCGTCGCGCAGCGCCCGCATCTCGTCGAGTTCGGCGTGGTAGCCCGAGCGGACGAAACCGCCGTCGCGCTTGAGCAAGGGCAGCTCGTCGCCAAGGGCTGCGGTCAGATGGTCGGCAAAGCGTATGGGCAGCGCCGAGATCGCCTCGAGTGCCGCGGTCACCTCGGCGGGCGCGATGACGTCGGTGAACAGCGTGCGCAGCGCAAGGGCTGCCTCGAAGCCTGAGCGCAGCGCGCCAAGGTCGCGCGGACCTCCCCTGTTCAGTGCAAGCCGCGTCAGCGCGCGCGGCATGTCGGCAACGCCCTTCAGGCAAGAGCGCAGGCTCTCGCCAAGCCGCCGCTCGGCAAGGAAGAAGGCGATGGAATCGAAGCGCTGGTTGATGGTCTTGGGGTCCGTCAGCGGCGACATCAGCCGGTCGGCCAGCATCCGCGCGCCGGCGCCTGTCACGGTGCGGTCGATCGCCTTGAACAGCGAGCCGTCACGGCTGCCGCCCATGGTGCGTAAGAGTTCCAGATTGGCCCGCGTCGCCGGGTCGATGAAAAGCGTCGAGCCCGACTGCTCGCGTTCGGGCCGCGACAGCGGCGGGCGCTCGGCCTTCTGCGTCTTCTCGACATAGGCGACGATGCCTGAAATCGCCGACAGCTCCGCGCGGGAAAACGTGCCGAAACTGTCCGGCGTCGCCACCTCGAAGAACCGGGCGATGCGGGCCGGTGCCGAGGCCGAATCGAACAGGCTCGGCGGCTGCGGGCTGGCGACACGGCCGACCAGATCGAAAACTGGCTTCAGTTCCTCGTCGTAGAAGACCGGCTCGGCGATGATCAGTTCGCGCGGGTCAACGCGAAAGATGTCGGCGAGCAGGTTGTCGGCGCTGGTCTCAGTCACACGAAAAATGCCGGTCGAAAGCTCGATCCAGGCAAGCGCATAGGTGTGGTCGGCTCCGCCCTTCACGCGCCCCAATGCCATCAGGAAACTCGATTCCGACGGCGCCAGCAGTTTTTCCTCGGTGATCGTGCCGGGCGTGACCAGCCGCACGACATCGCGCTTGACCACCGATTTCGAGCCGCGCTTCTTGGCTTCAGCGGGGTCCTCGATCTGCTCGCAGACGGCAACGCGAAAGCCGAGCCCGATCAGCTTCTGCAGATAGTCGTCCGCCGCATGCACCGGCACGCCGCACATCGGAATGTCGTGGCCCTGGTGCTTGCCGCGCTTGGTCAGAACGATGCCGAGCGCGCGCGAGGCAGCCTCCGCGTCGTCGAAGAACAGCTCGTAGAAATCGCCCATGCGATAAAACAGCAGCGAATCCGGGTTCGCCGCCTTTATCTCGATAAATTGCTCCATCATCGGCGTGGCGGCTGCCGCGTTCAAAGCGGGCGAACTGCCTTCGATGCGGATCGGCGTTTCGTCGTTCACTGTGTCATCCAAAAAAGAGCTTTGTCCTGCTTGGCGGTTTACAGAGCGGAAGTGTAGCCTTAATCCCGAACACTCCACAAAAAGAAGCACGTTAGGGAAGGGACTGCGCTTAATCATGGCATCCGGCAAGAAATCCGACAACGCAGGCCCCTCTGTCAGCGCCGAGGAAGCGCTCGATTTCCACGCGTCCGGGCGACCCGGCAAGCTGGAGATCAACCCGACCAAGCCGATGGCGACGCAGCGCGACCTGTCGCTTGCCTATTCGCCGGGCGTCGCCGTGCCGGTTCTGGCCATTGCGGAAGACCCGAGCCGCGCCTTCGACTACACGACGCGTGGCAACATGGTCGCCGTCATCTCCAACGGTACGGCCATTCTCGGCCTCGGCAATCTCGGCGCGCTGGCCTCCAAGCCGGTGATGGAAGGCAAGGCGGTGCTGTTCAAGCGCTTCGCCGACGTCGATTCCATCGACCTCGAGGTCGATACGGAGAATGTCGACGAATTCATCAACTGCGTGCGCTTCCTCGGGCCGTCCTTCGGCGGCATCAATCTTGAGGACATCAAGGCGCCCGACTGCTTCATCATCGAGCAGCGCCTGCGCGAGCTGATGGATATCCCCGTCTTCCACGACGACCAGCACGGCACGGCAATCATCGCCGCGGCCGGCCTCATCAACGCGCTGGAAATCACCGGCCGCGACATGAAGACGTCCAAGCTGGTCTGCAACGGTGCCGGCTCGGCCGGCATCGCCTGCATCGAACTGATCAAGTCGATGGGCTTCACGCCGGAAAACGTCATCCTCTGCGACACCAAGGGCGTGGTCTATCAGGGCCGCACCGAAGGCATGAACCAGTGGAAGTCGGCGCATGCCGCCAAGACCGATGCGCGCACGCTGGCCGACGCGCTGGACGGCGCCGACATCGTCTTCGGCCTGTCGGCCAAGGGCGCACTGACCACGCCGATGATCCAGTCGATGGCGAAAAATCCGATCATCTTCGCCATGGCCAATCCCGATCCGGAAATCACGCCGGAGGAAGTGGCCGAAATCCGCACCGATGCGATCATGGCGACGGGCCGCTCAGACTATCCGAACCAGGTCAACAATGTGCTGGGCTTCCCCTATATCTTCCGCGGCGCGCTCGATGTGCGTGCAACCACCATCAATGACGAGATGAAGGTTGCCGCCGCCCAGGCGCTTGCCGCGCTGGCACGGCAGGACGTGCCCGACGATGTCGCCGCAGCCTACCAGGGCATGCGGCCGAAATTCGGTCCCAACTACATCATCCCGGTGCCGTTCGACCCGCGCCTGATCTCGGCCATCCCGGTGGCTGTGGCCAAGGCTGCGATGGAAAGCGGCGTCGCGCGCCGGCCGATCCTCGATCTTGGCAAATATGCCAACGAGCTTTCGGCCCGCCGCGACCCGATCGCCTCGACACTGCAGCGCATCTACGACCGCGTGCGCCGCCAGCCCAAGCGCGTCGTCTTCGCCGAGGGCGAGGAGGAGCAGGTCATGCGTGCGGCGGTGTCCTACGCCAACCAGAAGCTCGGCACGGCGATCCTCGTCGGCCGTGACGATGTCATCAAGGAAAACGCCCGCCATGCCGGTGTCGATCTCGACAAGCCGGGCATCGAGATCATCAATGCGCGGCTGTCGCGTCGCAATGCGGTCTATGCCGACTATCTCTATGAGCGCCTGCAGCGCAAAGGGTTCCTGTTCCGCGACTGCCAGCGCCTGATCAACAACGACCGCAACCACTTCGCCTCGACGATGGTCGCACTGGGCGATGCCGACGCCATGGTGACCGGCGTGACCCGCAACTATTCCACCGTGCTCGACGATGTGCGCCACGTCATCGATGCCAAACCGGGACACCGCGTTATCGGCGTGTCGATCGCGCTATGCCGTGGCCGAACGGTGATCGTTGCCGACACCGCCGTCCACGACATGCCCAACGCCGAGCAGATCGCCGATATCGCCGAGGAGGCGGCAGGCTTCGCGCGGCGCATGGGCTACGAGCCGCGCGTCGCCATGCTTGCCTATTCCACCTTCGGTCACCCGCAGGGCGAGCGCTCCGAGCGGGTGCAGGAGGCGGTGAAGATCCTCGACAAGCGCCGCGTCGATTTCGAATATGACGGCGAAATGGCAGCAGACGTCGCGCTGAACCACCGGCTGATGCAGCAGCAATATCCGTTCTGCCGCCTGTCGGGTGCTGCCAATGTCCTGGTCATGCCGGCGTTCCACTCGGCCTCGATCTCGACCAAGATGCTGCAGGAACTCGGCGGCTCCACCGTCATCGGGCCGCTGCTGGTCGGGTTGAACAAGCCGGTGCAGATCGTGCAGCTCAACGCCAAGGATTCCGACATCGTCAACATGGCGGCGATCGCGGCGTATAACGCGGGGGCGTGAGAGGCCGAAAATCGCTCGACCGCGTCGCTGCAGGGATAGCGCAGCTAACCGGGGCAGGCTGTTAATCCGCAGCAGATATTGCTGCGGAGAATTGCCTGCATGAAAGTCTCCTTGTCCCTCGATCCGTCGAAGGCGGCGTTGCTCTGCATCGACCTGCAGGAGGAGCATCGCGGCGATCCGCGCCTGCTCGCCGTGGACTACGACCGGGTGCTCGCCAATGTGGTGCGGTTGCAGGAGGCCGCGCGCGCTGCCGCCTTGCCGGTTCTGCATTTCGCCTATGTCGTCGATGCAGCGGCAAGCCGGCCGTTTCACCCGGTTCTTAGCGATGGCCGTTCCTATTTCAGCGACAAGGACGATCCGCTCACCGCGATCTGCCCCGAGGTTGCGCCGCTGGGCGATGAGCCGTTGCTGATAAAATCCGAGGCGAGCGCTTTTGGCGACGGCCGGCTGGCAGCGCTGCTTGGCGCGCGCGGCGTCGAATGGGTTTTTGTCGCCGGTGTCTGGACGGAAGCCTGCATCGACGCCACCGTCAAGCATGCGGTGGCAACCGGCCTGCGCGTCGTGCTGGTCAAGGATGCCTGCGGCAGCGGCAGTGTTGCCATGCACCAGACCGGCATTCTCAACCTCGCCAACCGGCTCTATGGCGGTGCGGTTGCCGATACCGAAAATGCCTGCCGGCTGATGGCGGGTGAGACGGTTCAGGCGTGGATGGTGGAGGGCGCGGTGCCGCTGCGCTTCACCTACGAGAATGCGGCGGAGCTTTACGCCAGCCTTTGAAGCCGGCGCTGGGGATGTTCTCCTCTTGTCCCGCGCGTCTTCAATCCGAAGTAGCGACAATGTGAACGCCGTAGCCACCGCAACTGGCGTTGCAGGCAGTTGATTTCCGTCGCGTGGCGCTCAAGATTAGATAAGGCCGTGAAATTGGCTTATTAACCGGCGATGGCTTTGCTGGTCGAAACAGGACGCGCTCCTCATGAAGATGGACCGCCGGGCTTTTCTCTCCCATGCAGCCGCTGCCGGGTTGCTTCTTCCTGCAACCGCCGCCAGGGCCGAAGGTGAGCCGAAGCTTATTCGCGAGGACTATGCGGTGGCGCGCGAGCGGTTTCGCACGCATCTGACCCAGACCGGACCTTCGCCCGATCCGCTGCAGCCGCTTTCGCCGCCGCATGGCGCCCGGCGGGTGGACTACAGGTCCGGCCCGCTCAAGCTCGTCGCCTGGGTATCGGAGAATGCCGATGCGTCAAGGCCTCGGCCGGGCGTGCTCGTCCTGCATGGCGGCAACGCATTGTGGCCGGGCCATTGGGACGATCTTGCACGCCCCTTCGTGAAAGCGGGCTATGTGGCGATGATCCCCGCCATGCGCGGCGAGAACGGCTTGCCGGGGAGCTTTTCGGGTTTTTATGACGAGACGGCTGACGTTCTTGCCGCAGCCGACGTCCTGCGGGCCTATCCGGGGGTCGATCAGGCCCGCCTTTACATTGCAGGGCATAGCGTCGGCGGAACACTCACCTTGCTTGCGGCCATGAGCAGGCATCCTTTCCGGGCCGCCGCCGCTTATGCGGGCAACCCGGACGCGCGGGCTTTCTTCCGCCATTTTCCCGAGGACATCCGCTTCGACGCCGACGATCCGCAGGAGTTCGACATGCGCTCGCCGGTCTGTTTTGCCGGCAGCTTCAAGTGCCCGGTGCTGATGCTCCACGGCAGCAAGGAGATGAACGGCGATCACGCCGTCCGCCTGACGGTATCGCGGGCGCGTGCGGCCGGCCTGGATGTGCGCCGCGCCATCGTCGAAGGCGATCACTCCTCGGCCATACCCGGCGAAAGCGCGGAGGCGCTTCGCTTCTTCGAGACCATCTGACGATCCTGGCGGCAGAACTACAGGGCTCTGTACGGCTGGCTTCGCGATGCCGGGTTTCAACCCGCGTTCGACTTGTGTATTCCTGCAGCCATCATTCATGAGCGGGAATATCATCAATGGCCTTTTCGGACATCTTCGCGCGGCTGGTTGCAATGGTTGGCGCGGGCGTGATCCTGTTGCGTCATCGGGGTGACCAGACCTTGCCGCAGGCAATCGGCGACACACCCGCGATCCCGCCGGCAAGGCCGCAAGGCATTCCGACGCTGAAGATGCCGACGGCGCGGGGTTGGCACGAGGGGCGGACGCCGGTGGCCGCGCCCGGCCTCAAGGTCAACGCCTTCGCGCGGGGATTGCAGCATCCTCGCTGGATCGAGGTTCTGCCGAACGGCGACGTGCTGATCGCCGAGGCATTGAGCACGCCCGGCGGCATACGCTCGGCATTCGACTACGCGATGTACAGCACCATGAAGCGGGCCGCCGCCGTCGGCGTCAGCGCGAACCGCATCACGCTGCTGCGCGACGCGGATGGCGACGGTGTGGCCGAGACGCGGGAAATCTTTCTCTCCGGCCTCAACCAGCCTTTCGGCATGGCACTGGTCGGCGACACTTTCTACGTCGGCAACACCGACGGGCTGGTGGCCTTCCCCTATCGCTCCGGCGAGACACGGATTTCGGCTGCCGGCCAAAAAATCTTCGACTTCAAGCCGGGTGGCCACTGGACGCGCAGCATCCTTCCCAGCAACGACGGCACCAGGCTCTATGTCGGCGTCGGATCGCAGAGCAATATCGGCGATGAGGGCATGGAGGCCGAGGAAGGCCGCGCGGCGATCTACGAATATGACATCGCCACCGGTCAGGGCCGCATCTTCGGCGCTGGCCTGCGCAATCCGGTCGGGCTCGCCTGGGAGCCGCAGACGAACGCGCTCTGGACAGTCGTCAACGAGCGCGACGGCCTCGGCGACGAGACGCCGCCGGACTATCTCACCTCGGTGCAGGATGGTGGCTTCTACGGCTGGCCCTACTGCTACTGGGGCCAGACGATGGATGATCGCGTGCCGCAGGATGCAGCTTTGGTCGCGCGCGCTATCCAGCCGGATTTCGCGCTCGGCGGCCACACGGCGTCGCTCGGCCTGTGCTGGATGCCGGCGGGCACGTTGCCGGGGTTCCCCGACGGCATGGCGATCGGCCAGCACGGCTCATGGAACCGCAGCAAACTCTCGGGCTATCGCGTGGTCTTCGTGCCGTTCGAGGGAGGAAAACCGTCTGGCCCGGCGCGGGATATCCTCACCGGCTTCCTCGCCCCGGACGAAAAGGTTTCCTATGGCCGCCCGGTGGGCGTCGCCATCGGGCCGGATGGCTCGCTACTGGTGGCCGACGACGCCGGCGATGCAATCTGGCGTGTGACGGGAGCCTGAGAGCTCCGGAACTTGGAGCGGCGTTAGATCAGCCCGACCTGCTCGGCTGCCTCGCGCAAATTCTTGCGCGGGCGCGGGCCGATCTGCTGGATGACCAGTCCTGCGGCGAGCGAGCCGAGCTTGCCGCAATCGGCGAGGCTGCGGCCTGCCGTGTAGCCGAACAGGAAACCGGCGGCGTAGAGGTCGCCGGCGCCGGTGGTGTCGATGAGTTTTTCAATCTCGATCGCATCGACAGCAACGGTCTCGTCGCCGCGCACGATCACCGAGCCGAGCTCGGAGCGGGTGACGGCAGCAATCTTGCAATCCTTGCGGATCAATTCCAGCGCCTGCTCGAAGGATTCGGTCTGATAGAGCGATTTCGCCTCGCTCTCATTGGCAAAGACGATGTCGACCGTGCCCGTCCGCATCAGGTCGAGGAATTCGTCGCGGTAGCGGTCGACGCAGAACGGGTCGGATAGCGTCATCGACACTTCGCGGCCGGCGGCATGCGCGTGGGCCGCGGTCATGCGGATCGCCTCCTTGGCCAGCGGCGGATCCCAGAGGTAACCTTCGAAATAGGTGACTTTTGCGCCGCTCGCCTTGTCGGCCTCGACATCGTTCGGGCCGAGTTCGACGCAGGCGCCGAGATAGGTGTTCATCGAGCGCTCGCCGTCGGGCGTGACGAAGATCATCGAGCGCGCTGTCGGCGGTGTACCGGCCAGCGGACTGGTGTCGAAGGCGACGCCCTGCGCATGGATATCATGGGTGAAGATCTGGCCGAGATGGTCCCGGGATACCTTGCCGAAATAAGCCGAGCGTCCGCCGAAGCTGGCAACGCCCGCTGCCGTGTTGCCGGCGCTGCCGCCGGAGGCCTCGATCGCCGGGCCCATGCGGCTGTAGAGCAGCTCGGCGCGCTCGGCGTCGATCAGGTTCATCGCTCCCTTGATGATGCGGTTTTCATTGAGAAAGGCGTCATCGCATTGGGCAATGATGTCAACGATGGCATTGCCGATGCAAAGCACGTCATACTGGCTCATGAAAAACTCCGCAGAACCGCGCAGGAAAGACCAATTCCTTTGGCATACCGGCCGCGCGTGGGTCTAGACCATGATCTTGAAAAGTGGAACCCGGTTTTCGCAAAAGATCATGGTCAGGCAAGAAACCGTGGCGGTTTTGCAAACCGCGCCGAAAGCGCGTTCTTGCGGTCGAGGGAAAGCCTGCCTATCTCTCGGCGGTTGCAAACGGCCCCTGGACGCGAAAGGAACTGTTGCCGATGATCCTCGACGCCGCCCGCGCAGCGATGGCCAAGCTCTTCACCGCCGAGTTCCGCACGGTATTTTTCAAGACGATCGGCATCACCCTGCTGGCGCTTGTCGCGCTATGGTTCGGCCTGCATCAGGCATTCGATGCGCTGGCCCTGCCGTGGATCGATGCGCTGCTGCCCGGATTTCCATCCTGGGCCGGCTGGCTCAGCCTGATAGCGGCGATCCTCGCCGGCATCGGGTTGGCACTCGGGCTGGCGCTGCTGATCGCGCCTGTGACGGCGGTGATTGCGGGGCTGTTTCTTGACGATGTCGCCGAGCTTGTCGAGAGAAGCGACTATCCGAATGACAGGCCTGGCCGCGCCGTACCGACCATTCCGGCGCTGATCATGTCGCTGAAATTCTTCGGCATCGTCGTGCTGGGCAATCTGTTCGCCCTGCTTTTGCTGCTGGTGCCGGGGGTCAATATCGGCGCCTTCTTCGTCGTCAACGGCTACCTGCTCGGGCGCGAATTCTTCGAATTCGCCGCCATGCGCTTCCGGACGGAAGCCGAGGCCAAGGCGCTGCGGCGCAAATATGCCGGAACGGTGTTCATGGCCGGCCTGGTGATTGCGGCGTTTCTGGCCGTGCCGCTACTCAACCTGCTCACACCGCTCTTCGCCGCCGCCATGATGGTGCATCTGCACAAGATGGTCTCGGTGCGGGAAGCTGCCCGACTGGCCAGGCAGGCTTAAAACTCGGGCGCTACGAAACGCAGCTTCAGCTGGCGCCATTTGTCATAGGGAACATGCTGCTGCCGCACGCTTTCGAAAGGCGCGCAGCGCTCGATGGCGCGGATGGCGCTGGTGGCCATCACTTTGAAATTCTCGTTGCTGGAGCGATTGGCGAGCACGGGTATGCCGTCGAGCGAGCCGTCGGGATTGAGGCGGACGGAAATCACGGCCGGTCTTGGCCGCTTGCCGGTAAGCATAGGTGGCGCCCAACAACGTTGCACCTCGCCCCGAAGCGCGCTGACGAGATCGGAAACAGCGCTGTCCTGTGCCTGCGCATTGCTTGAAATGCCCACGAGGCAGAGAAGGAGCGCCAGAAAAATCTGATTTGCCAATTTCATAGAACCAGAAACCCTCGACCCAATTCGTCTTCCTCTTCGCGGAAGAACTCGCCTTTCCCAGAGTAAAAGGCCCTGCCGCCGACGCGTGCGACGATGGCGTCGTGCGCCCCAGTCTTCGTCGTCCGTGCCACCGAGCCGGAAAATTGCGAGCCGACGATGCTTTCGAACAGCCGTGTCTCGCCGACTGCCAGCTCGCCCTTGGCATGCATGGCCGCCAGCCGCGCGGTGACGCCCGAGCCGGTCGGAGAACGGTCGACTTCAGCCTCGGCGAAGACGCAGATGTTTTTGGTGGCAACGCCGTTGGAGCCGTCGCCACCATCGGTCAGGATCGTGCCATAGAGAAAGGCGAGATCGTCATGGTCGGGGTGCGACAGCGGAAAATCACGCTTCAGCGTTTCGGTCAGGGCTGTGGCCGCATCGACGAAATCGCGGGCGCGGTTCCTGCCGAATTCCAGCCCGAACTGGCGGCAGTCGGCAAGCGCGTAAAAAGCGCCGCCATAGGCGATGTCGAAGGCGATACTGCCATGGCCGGGCAGGTCGATGCTCTGGTCGCGTGCGAACAGAAATGCCGGCACGCTTTCGAACGAAACAGCGCCCGACTTGCCGTCCTTCACCTCGACCGAGGCGACGACCATGCCGCAGGGGCATTCGATGTTGACGGTGGTCACCGGTTCCTGCGCCGCGACGATGCCTTGATCGATCGCGTAGCGGCCGAGCGCAATGATGGCGTGGCCGCACATGGTCGAATAGCCCTCATTGTGCATGAACAGCACGGCGAGATCGGCACCCGGCAGGTCGGGCTCGACCAGCAGCGCGCCATACATGTCGTAATGGCCGCGCGGCTCGAACATCAGCAGTTTGCGCAGATGGTCGAGATTGTTCCGAACATAGGCGCGCTTCTCAAGGATCGTGCCAGCGGGAATCTTGGGATAGCCGCCGGTGACGATCCGAAGCGGCTCGCCGCCGGTGTGCATGTCGATGACGGTTATGCTTTCGGTCATGCGTCGGCGGTCGAGAACATGGTCTGCAATGCGCCGAAGGCCATGCCGTCGCGCGAGAACTCGAACGTGCCCTTATCCAGCATTTCGCGCGACGCCTTCTGCAGCATGCCGAATGCGTAGGTCGTCAGCTTCGAGCCGAGCGAGATGCGTTTTACGCCGGCCTGGGCGAGTCCGTCCATGGTGAAGCCCAGGACGGCCAGCACATTGACCGGCTTGGACACTGCCGAGCAAATCTTGCGGACAGTCTCGATGTCGGTGATGCCCGGCGCATAGAGAACGTCAGCACCGGCCCGCTCGAAGGCTTGCAGCCGCGCGATGGTGTCGTCGAGATCGGGGCGGTCGTGCAGGAAATTCTCCGCCCGCGCGGTGAAGACGAAATCGTGCCGCAGCGCGCGCGCCGCCTCGACGGCCGCGGCCACGCGTTCGACCGCATGGGAAAATTCGTAGATCGGCTTTGCCGGATCGCCCGAAAAGTCTTCGATCGAGCAGCCGGAAAGGCCTGCCGCCTCGGCGGCGAAGATGGTTTCGGCAGCGCTTTCCGGGCTGTCGCCCTTGCCCTTTTCCAGGTCGGCCGAGACCGGCAGGTCGGTCGCGCCGGACAGTTCCTTGCAATGGGCGATCATGACGTCGAAGGGAACGCCGCCATCAGGCAGGCCGCGCGAAAAGGCAAAACCCGCGCTGGTCGTGGCCAGCGCCTTGAAGCCCGAGGCGGCCAGCAGCTTGGCCGTGCCGATATCCCACGGGTTGGGGATGACGAAGGCGCCCGGCGCCTCATGGAGCTTGCGAAAAACCGCGCCCTTGTCCATTGCAGATGACCTCGATCAGGGTGAATTGAAGCCAAGTCTACGCTGGAGATTGTGGCACCGCAAATCCGATTCAGGCGATCGGGATCAATCCTGACAGCGCGCGCATGTCGTCGAAGAGAATGCCGCCGGCGGCAGCCATTCCGTCCCGGTCGGAATACGGATCGCCGTGATAGGCATATACGCGCATGCCGGCGGCAACGCCCGCCGTAACACCGGCGACAGTGTCCTCGACGACGATGCAATCGGCCGGCGCAAAGCCCATCTGCCTGGCCGCATGAAGGAACAGGTCGGGGAAAGGTTTTCCGCGTTCGACCATCGTCGCGCTGAACATGGCATGCTCGAAATAGGGCAGAAGCCCGGTGCCGCCGAGCGTCATCTGCATCTTTTCTGGCTTGCCGGAGGAGGCCACGCAGAAGGGAATGCCTGCTGCTTCAACAGTCTGGATGAAAGTCTCGACATGGGGAATGGCCTGCACGCCGTCTAGAATGCGCGGCAGTTCGGCATAGATGTCATCGACGAAATTGCCGATCGTAATACCTGTCGCCTCGATCTCCTGCTGGACTGAGACGAGCGAGCGGCCGACGAAACGGCGGCGGCATTCCTCATAGGTGACAGGGAAACCCCGCTCAGTGAGCACGGAGGCCATGAACTCGTTGGCCGGCCGCTCGGTGTCGACCAGAATGCCATCGCAATCGAAAATGACGAGCTTTGGCGTCGTCACGCGCTGCCCGTCGAGCCAAAGCCGCCCGCGCCGCGCTCGGTCGAACCGGCAAGGCTGCGTTCCTCGATCGAGGCCCGCGTCACCGGCGCAAAGACGATCTGCGCGATACGCATGGCGCGGGTCACGACAAAATCCTCGTCGCCGAGATTGACCAGCAGCACCTTGACCTCGCCCCGGTAGTCGCTGTCGATCGTGCCGGGCGTGTTGAGGCAGGTGATGCCGTGCTTGAAGGCAAGGCCGGAGCGCGGCCGTATCTGTCCTTCGAAACCTTCGGGGATTTCGAGGATCAGCCCGGTCGGCACCAGTGCACGCTTGCCGGGCAGGAGCAGCAGCGGCCGGTCTTCAGGCACCGCCGCGCGCAAATCCATGCCGGCGGCACCCGCCGTCTCATAGGCCGGCAGGTCGAGGCCATTGCTGTGGGAAAGCCGGACGACGCCGACGACAGGAGAATTTTGGGAAGCCGTTTTCATGGCGCGATCTATCGTCCGGCTTGAGCGTTTCGTCAATTCCGGTGGCTGTTCCTTCAACGGATTTCGACAGGAACGACCGTCGTTTCCTTGATCTCCTCCATGACGAAGGAGGCCGAGACATCGGACAGCGGCACCCGGGCGATCAGACGCTGATAGAGGCGGTCATAGGCTTTCACGTCCGAGACACGGGCGCGCAACACATAATCGAGGTCGCCCGACATGCGGTAGACGCCGGTTATTTCCGGGAAGGCGGTGACCGCGTTGCGAAACTTCACCAGCCATTCGGGATCGTGATTGGAGGTTCGCACGATGATGAAGACCGAAAGGCCGAGCCCGAGCTTTTCGGCGTCGACCAGCGCCACGCGCCCGGTGATGAAGCCGTCATCCTCCAGCCGCTTGACCCGCCGCCAGCAGGCATTGCGCGAAAGGGCGACGCGTTCGGAAAGCTGATCGACCGAAAGCGTGCCGTCGCGCTGCAGTTCGGCTAGCAATCTTCGATCAATCGTATCTATTTTATCGCTCATTTGGGATGAATGTCCCAAAGTTATCTCTCAGGCAAGGACGAATTGGGACGAATCGTCATGTCGGGCGGGTTAATCTTCGTGCCACGGTCAAAAATGGGAGACAGCAATGAACCGCGTCGCAAGGATTTTCACCGATCACCCGGCTTCGGTTGACGAGAGCTATCTCGAGCACATGGCCTTTGCCGGAAAGTTTTCGGGAAAGCTGTTCCTGGCCGCCTTCGCCGCCCTCATTCACGCTTTGTTACCCTTCCTGTTCGAATCTACGGCGAGCGGGATCATTCGCCAGCTCTACGAGCGGACGCATAATCGCGCGAAGAACGCATGACCTTCATCCGAAAAGTCTGGAACTTTTCGGGGCTATGCTTGAGGGGCAAGTAAATCGATGTGCCGATGGGCGGCCTATCTCGGACCGGAAGTCTTTCTCGAAGACATCGTCGCCGCGCCCTGCCATTCGCTGATCGCCCAGAGTCATCATGCGCTCGAAGCCAAGTCGCCGACCAATGGCGACGGTTTTGGCGTTGCCTGGTATGGAGCGCGGCCTGAACCCGGCCTTTACCGCGACATCCTTCCGGCATGGTCCGACCCGAACCTGAAAAGCCTGTGCAGGCAGATCAGGTCCGGCTTGTTCCTCGCCCATGTCCGCGCCGCCACCGGCGGCGCCACCAGCCGCATGAACTGCCACCCCTTCGTGTCGGGCCGCTGGTCCTTCATGCATAACGGCCAGATTGGCGGCTTCGAGCGCGTGCGCCGCGGCCTCGAAAATTCGATCAGCGACGCGCTCTACGACCAGCGCGAAGGCACGACCGATTCCGAGTTGTTTTTCCTGATGATGCTTCAGGAGGGGCTGGCCGAAGACCCGCAGGGCGCTGCGTCCCGCGCGACCGTGCGCGTTCTGGAAGCCTGCTGCCGTGCCGGGCTGGAGCCGGCGCTGAAGCTGACCGCCGCCTTTTCGGACGGCGAGACGCTTTATGCGATCCGCTATTCCACCGACGCCCATGCGCCGACGCTCTATGCTGGTTCTTTTCGCAATTCGGACGGACGCTGCCTCGTCTCGGAACCCTTCGACCGCGAAGGCCCGAACTGGCAATCAATCCCGCCGTCGAGTTTCGTCACGATGACCGCGAACGAGATGACGATACTGCCGTTTGAGCCAGTCGGAACGCTGACGACCCCCTCTCCCCGTCCTTCACGGGGAGAGGGTAAGGGTGAGGGGCTGTTTGCCAATGCCCAAACGATCTAATTCACCGGGTAGGGGCCGTCGGCAAAAACCTCGTCGTGATAGCCCTTCGAGCCGATGGCCTGTGCCAGCGGGCTTCGCGGATCTTGCCCGTCTTTCAGGCGCTCGAGGATCGAGGCGAAATCGTAGCGCGGCTGCCAGCCAAGATCGCGCCGGGCGCGCGCATTGACGTAGACACGCCCGATGCTCGGAAACATCGTCCAGCCCAGGCGCTGATACTCGGCCTCGTAGCCAGGCACCCGCCGCCGCACGACATTTGGCGCATCTGTGCGCAGTTCAGCCAGGTCTTCCGGCAGGAAGGGTGTCGTTGCGCTGATGATGTATTTGCCGAACCCAATCGAGGGCGCGCGCTCGATGGCAAGCAGATGCGCATCCACGATATCGCTGATGTCGACGCGCCGGTTCAGGAACTCGTTGACCTTGACGTTGGCATCGTCGGGATAGGCTTTGCGTACCGCGCTGTCGTCGTCCTCCTCGGGGAAGAATCGCGAGGTGCGTAACACGATTGCCGGCAGCTTCTGGTTCCGCGAAAACAGCTGGCACAGATCCTCCGCCGCGGCCTTGGTCACGCCGTATATGTTCTTGGGAACGGGCATTATGTCCTCGGTGATCCAGGCGGCGGGAGCACCGGCCGGCGGCACCAGCGCGTCGCCGAAGACGCTCGTCGTGCTGGTGTAGACGAATACACCGACACCCGCAGTGGCAGCCTCCTCCAGCAGGTTCAGCGTGCCGCCGATATTGGTGTCGACGAAATCCTGCCGGCTGTGGGTGGTGACATGCGGCTTGTGCAGCGTGGCGGCATGGAGCACCGCCTGCACGCCCTGCATGTGACGCCGCACAAAGGATCGGTCAGTGATTGAACCGACATCGGTCGTGGAGGGCGAAGCCAGAACGTCGAGCCCGACCGCTTCATGCCCTTGCTCCCGCAGGCTGCGCACCAGCGCCTCGCCGAGATGACCCGCACTTCCCGTCACCAGAACTTTCATCGCGATTCGGCCTCAAGATCGAACGTCGGCAAGTCATTTCAGATTCGCCGCCGGTGGCAAAGGGCCAGGTGCTGTCTCCGCCTGACCGCGGCTCTTTACTTAATGAAGGTCTTTACAAATTCCCGGTAGAGTAGTTCCGTAGGGGAAGTTTGTTTGAGGGAACAAAGCTATGCTGCTCGGTATGTCGCTTTCCACATTCACTCTTCTTCATGTCATCATCAGTCTCATAGGCATCGTCACGGGACTGGTCGTTCTATACGGACTCTTGAAGTCCAGCCGCATGGACGGTTGGACGCTGATTTTCCTGGTCACTACGGTGCTGACCAGCGTCACCGGTTTTCTCTTCCCGTTCAACGGGTTCACGCCGGCTATCGCTTTCGGCATCCTGTCGATGATCTTGCTGATTGCGGCAATAGCGGCGCGCTACGCCTATCACCTCGCCGGCTCGTGGCGCTGGATCTATGTCGTCACGGCGGTGATCTCGCTCTACCTCAACTGCTTCGTGCTGGTCGTGCAGTCGTTCCTGAAGATACCGGCGCTCAATGCGCTGGCGCCCACCGGCTCCGAGCCACCCTTCGCGATTGTGCAGGGCATCGTGCTGCTGTTCTTCCTTATAACCGGCTTTCTCGCAGTCAGGCGGTTTCATCCGCTCGGCGGCTGGCAGCCGGCATAACGCGTATCGCCATTTCGCATTCGACAGCCTGTCGATGTGCTGCTAGAAGCCCGCGCATCAACAGGATCATCGTAAATGGCTGAAGACATAGCCAAGGCGGTTGCCAGGCGCCGCACATTCGCGATCATCGCGCACCCGGACGCCGGCAAGACGACGCTGACCGAAAAGCTGCTGCTGTTCGGCGGAGCCATTCAGCTTGCCGGTGAGGTCAAGGCCAAGAAGGACCGCATCCAGACCCGTTCGGACTGGATGAAGATCGAGCGCGAGCGCGGCATTTCAGTCGTCACCTCTGTGATGACCTTCGAATATGGCGACAACGTCTTCAACCTGCTCGACACGCCCGGCCATGAGGACTTTGCCGACGACACCTATCGCACGCTGTCGGCGGTCGACTCGGCCGTTATGGTCATCGACGCCGCCAAGGGCATCGAGCCGCGCACGCTGAAGCTTTTCGAAGTCTGCCGCATGCGCGACATCCCGATCGTCACTTTCGTCAACAAGATGGACCGCGAGGCCCGCGATACCTACGAGATCCTCGACGAGATCGAGCAGAAGCTGGCGCTCGACACCGCGCCGATCACCTGGCCGATCGGCCAGGGCAAGACCTTTGCCGGCACCTACCATCTCGCCCAGAATGCGGTGCGCCGCGGTGACGACGAGAAGGAACGGACACCGGTCAGCGGGCCGGATTCCAACCGCGCCGCCGGCCTGTTGCCCGACAATGACCGGCCGGCCTTCATCGAGGAACTGGAACTGGCGCGCGAGGCCTGCCGGCCGTTCGATCTCAAGGCGTTCCGCGAGGGCCACCTGACGCCGGTCTATTTCGGCTCGGCGCTTCGCAATTTCGGCGTGCGTGACCTGATCGAGGCGCTGGGCGATTACGGTCCCGCGCCGCGCGCCCAGGAGGCAGACACGCGCAAGGTCGAGGCGACTGAGGAGAAGATGACCTCCTTCGTCTTCAAGATCCAGGCAAACATGGACCCGAACCACCGCGACCGCATCGCCTTTGTGCGCGTCTGCTCCGGCACGCTTCAGCGCGGCATGAAGGCCAAGCTGGTGCGCACGGGCAAGCAGATGAGCCTGTCTGCGCCGCAGTTCTTCTTCGCCCGTTCGCGCATCACCGCCGACGAGGCCTATGCCGGCGACGTGGTCGGCATTCCCAACCACGGCACGCTGCGCATCGGCGACACGCTGACCGAGGGCGAGGATATTCTGTTCCGGGGCGTGCCGAATTTTGCACCGGAAATCCTGCGCCGCGTCCGCCTCGGCGATGCGATGAAAGCCAAGAAGCTGAAGGAGGCGCTGCAGCAGATGGCCGAGGAGGGCGTCGTCCAGCTGTTTCAGCCGGAGGACGGCTCGCCGGCCATTGTCGGCGTCGTCGGTGCGCTGCAGATCGACGTGCTGAAGGAACGTCTGTCGGCGGAATATACGCTGCCGGTCGATTTCGAGATGGCGCGTTTTTCGATCTGCCGCTGGATCGATGCCGATGACAAGGAAGACCTGCTGCGCTTCATCGAATCGCATCGCGGCGACATTGCCCGCGACCTCGACGGCGACCCGGTGTTCCTCGCCCAGCACGAATTCTCGCTGAACTACGAGGCCGAGCGCTGGAAGGCGATCCACTTCGCCGCGATCAAGGATTATCAGGTCCGCGACAGGGCGGCTTGAATTCGAAGCTTTGCCGTCAGCAGGTTTCCACGGCCTCCGGCACGCTGAGGCTCTGCAATGAACTCACCGCCCTGCGGTCGATCGCCCCGATGACGGAGCGCGCCAGTTCGCGGCCGGCGAGCCGGACGTCTTCGTTGACGACGTAGATCTTCGGCCGCAGCAGATGCAGCAGCTTCGAAGACTGCTTCGAGACGATGTCGACATCGGCGCCGACCGCAAGCCCTGCATCTTCCGTGCCGGCGACCAGGGCGAAGGTCGCTGCGCCGCTGCCGCTGACGATGCCGTCGGGCGGCGTGCGCCGGCGCATCAGCTCCCTGGTGTGCTCGCGGATTTCGTCGATCGACTGATCCAGATTGGCCGTGCCGAAGGAAATCTCGTCCAGCTCGCATTCCGCCAGTGCTGCAAGGAAGCCTTCGCGCATGTGCCGGTAGTAGCTGAGGTTGGGCGTCGGAGCGAGCAGCGTGATACGCTTGCGCCCCAAGGCCTTTAGCTTGCGTACCGCTGAAACCGCATAGGCGCGGTTGTCGAAATCGTGGAACGGATGCTCGATCCCCATATGGGTGCGGCCATGGGTGGTGAAGGGAAAGCCGTGCTCGACCATGTAGCGCACGCGCGCGTCGTTCGGCTCGGTGCGCGAGATGATGATGCCGTCGGCCGAGCCTGTCTCGAGCACGTAGCGCACCGGCTCCAGCGGGTCGTTGGTGCGCGAATAGGGCGTGACGATGAAGTGGTAGGGCGTCTGCGCCAGATGCTCGGAAATGCCGTAGATCATGTCGGAGACGAAGCCGCCGACCTGCTCCTCGGTGTTGAGCACGAGGCTGATGACATTGGTCTTGCCGGTGCGCAGCCTGACGCCGGCGCGGTTCGGGCGGTAACCGACCTGGCGGGCGACGAGCTGGACGCGCTTGCGCGTCTCCACGCCGATTTCCGGCGCGTCCTTCAAGGCGCGCGAAACCGTGGTGACGCCGAGCCCGGTCATGAAGGCGATCGTCTTCAGCGTCGGCCGCTCGTCCGTTCTGGAAGAGGCCGGGCCTGCCGGATCGTCGGTTTGTGGTCTGTCATTCATTGCCGTTGCCTGCGGCTCCCCAGAGTGCCCGCATATCGCACTCTAACATTGGACCTTGCAAGTGTTTCCCGCAATACCTGTAACGTTTCAGAAATTGTGCGGTGCGGAATCGATTACCCCTGAACTGTGGGTTGAGGCTGGGCGCGCTGCGTATCGGAAGACTAGCCGGCTATCGGTGAAGGGAATAATCGAAACCCTGATTTTTAACGCAAATTTCTGCTGATTTATTGCAATGCAGCACGGATTTTTGCGCCTGCGATCCAGGCTTGGCGCCGCGTGATATTTATTCGGGGCACGAAAAAATCATGGCGACAGGCCACTCTTCTGTTGCGAAGTCATTTTTCTTCGCATAGCGTGCCGGTCTGTAACGTTTCAGATTTCAGGGAGGAGTGACGATGCGTTATTGTCTCACGACCGCTGCGCTTGCAGCCGGGGTTGCATTCATGACTGCCGGCGCCGCTTCGGCGACCGATCTCGAAGTAACGCATTGGTGGACCTCCGGCGGCGAAGCAGCTGCGGTTGGCGAGCTTGCCAAGGCCTTCGATGCGACGGGCAATCACTGGGTCGACGGCGCCATTGCCGGTTCCGGCGGCACCGCCCGCCCGATCATGATCAGCCGTATTACTGGCGGCGATCCGATGGGCGCCACCCAGTTCAACCACGGCCGCCAGGCCGAGGAGCTCGTGCAGGCCGGGCTTATGCGCGACCTGACCGATATCGCCACCAAGGAAAAATGGACCGAGATCGTCCGGCCCAAGAGCCTGCTCGACAGCTGCACCATCGACGGCAAGATTTACTGCGTGCCGGTCAACATCCATTCATGGCAATGGCTGTGGCTGTCCAATGAAGCGTTCGAGAAGGCCGGCGTCGCCGTGCCGAAGGACTGGAACGAGTTCGTGGCTGCTGCTCCCGCGCTCGAGAAAGCCGGCATCGTGCCGCTGGCAGTCGGCGGACAGCCCTGGCAGGCGTCTGGTGCGTTCGACGTTCTGCTCGCCGCAGTTGGCGGCAAGGACACTTTCCTGAAAGTCTATCAGGACAAGGATGCGGCGTTCGCCGCCGGGCCTGAGATCGGCAAGGTCTTCAAGGCCGCCGACGACGCCCGCAAGATGTCGAAGGGCACCAATGTGCAGGACTGGAACCAGGCCACCAACATGGTCATCACCGGCAAGGCCGGCGGCCAGATCATGGGTGACTGGGCGCAGGGCGAGTTCCAGGTTGCCGGAAAGGTGGCCGGCAAGGATTATTCCTGCCTGCCCGGGCTCGGCCTCAATCCGATGATCGCGACCGGCGGCGACGCTTTCTATTTCCCGCTGCTGAAGGACGAAGCCAAGTCCAAGGCGCAGGAAGCGCTGGCGACGACGCTTCTCGATCCCAAGACGCAGGTTGCGTTCAACCTCAAGAAAGGCTCGCTGCCGGTACGTGGCGACGTCGACCTGAACGCCGCCAATGACTGCATGAAGAAAGGCCTCGACATCCTGGCCAAGGGCAATGTCATGCCCTGGACCGACCAGCTCATGTCGCAGGACACCCAGAAGCAGAAGGAGGATCTCTTCTCCGAGTTCTTCTCCAATCAGGGCCTGACCGTCGAAGACGCCCAGAAGCGTTTTGCCGACATCGTCTCGAGCGCCGACTGATCTTGCTGCCGATACTGCACACCGGCCCCGTCTGAACGGGCCGGTGTGTTCCGGCCTCATATCCAAAAGGATTGCTGTGAGCGAAACCTATCCCAAGCGCCCCAGCCAGCTGTTCAGGAACCTGAGCGCCAAGATCGCCTCCGTACCGATGATCCTTACGGCGGTCGTGGTCTTCGCCGGCGGCACCGCCTGGACCGTGCTTTATTCCTTCACCAATTCGAAGCTTCTGCCGCGCTTCAGCTTCGTCGGGCTCGACCAGTATTACCGGCTCTGGGCGGCACCACGCTGGGGCGTGGCCGTCGAGAATCTTGCCATCTACGGCGTGCTCTCGCTCATCTTCTCGCTGGCGATAGGCTTCCTGCTTGCGGCCCTGCTCGACCAGAAGATCCGCTTCGAAGACACGTTCCGCACCATTTTTCTCTACCCCTTCGCTCTGTCCTTCATCGTCACCGGGCTGGTGTGGCAATGGCTGCTCAATCCGGATTTCGGCGTGCAGGCCGTGGTGCGCGGGCTCGGATGGGAAAGCTTCACCTTCAACCCGCTCTACGATGCCAGCATCGTCATCTACGGCATCCTGATCGCAGCGCTCTGGCAAGGCACCGGCCTTGTCATGTGCCTGATGCTGGCGGGCCTGCGCGGCATCGACGAGGACATCTGGAAGGCGGCGCGCGTCGACGGGATCCCGATGTGGAAGACCTATCTCTTCATCGTCATTCCGATGATGCGGCCCGTCTTCATCACCACCATCGTCATCATCGCCTCGGGCATCATCAAGGTCTACGATCTCGTCGTCGCCCAGACCAGCGGCGGTCCCGGCATCGCTTCCGAAGTGCCGGCCAAATATGTCTACGACTACATGTTCTTCGCCCAGAATCTCGGCCAGGGCTTTGCCGCCTCGACCATGATGCTGCTCAGCGTGATCATCGTCGTCGTGCCGTGGGCCTATCTCGAATTCGGGAGGGCGCGGCGTGGCTGATACGGCAATCCTCGGCATGGCGCCCGCTGCAACCGCATCGCAGACCGAGACCGGGCCGCGCGGAGCAAAGCCGCGAAAAACCTTTTCCCGCCGCAACATCTTTCTCTACGGCACGCTCATCGTGGTGGCGGTCTATTACCTGCTGCCGCTCTATGTGATGGTCGTAACGTCGCTGAAGGGCATGCCGGAAATCCGCCTCGGCAACATCTTCTCGCCGCCGGTGGAGATCACTTTCGAGCCCTGGGTAAAGGCCTGGTCGCAGGCCTGCACCGGCCTAAATTGCGACGGCCTTTCGCGCGGCTTCTGGAACTCGGTGCGCATCACCGTGCCGTCGGTAATCCTGTCGATCGCGCTCGCCTCGATCAACGGCTACGCGCTCGCCAACTGGCGCTTCAAGGGCGCCGATCTCTTCTTCACCATCCTCATCGTCGGCGCCTTCATCCCCTATCAGGTGATGATCTACCCGATCGTCATACTGCTCAGGGAAATCGGCCTCTATGGCAGCCTGTGGGGTCTCGTCATCGTTCATTCCATCTTCGGCATGCCGATCCTGACGCTGCTTTTCCGCAATTACTTTACCTCCGTTCCCGAAGAGCTGTTCAAGGCAGCCCGCGTCGATGGCGCCGGCTTCTGGGGCATATATCTGCGGATCATGCTGCCGATGTCGCTGCCGATCTTCGTCGTCGCGATCATCCTGCAGGTCACCGGCATCTGGAACGATTTTCTCTTCGGCGTCGTCTACACGCGGCCGGACACCTACCCGATGACCGTGCAGCTCAACAACATCGTCAATTCAGTGCAAGGCGTGAAGGAGTACAACGTCAACATGGCCGCAACCATCCTGACCGGCCTTGTGCCGCTGATCGTCTACTTCGCTTCCGGCAAGCTGTTCGTGCGCGGCATCGCCGCTGGCGCGGTCAAGGGTTGATGGTTATGGCGGCAGGCAAGCCCAGCGTCTCGATCAAGGATCTGTCGCTCAATTTCGGCAACGTGCAGGTGCTTCAGGCGCTGAACCTCGACATCGCCGAAGGCGAATTCCTGGTTCTGCTCGGGCCGTCCGGTTGCGGCAAGTCGACCTTGCTCAATTGCATCGCCGGCCTGCTCGATATTTCTGACGGCCAGATCTTCATCAACGGCAAGAACGTCACCTGGGAAGAGCCGAAGGACCGCGGCATCGGCATGGTGTTCCAGTCCTATGCGCTCTACCCGCAGATGACTGTCGAGGGAAATCTTTCGTTCGGCCTGAAGACGGCCGGACTGCCAAAGGACGAGATCGCCAAGCGCATCGCGCGTGCGTCCGAGATATTGCAGATCGAGCCGTTGCTGAAGCGAAAGCCTTCCGCACTCTCCGGCGGCCAGCGCCAGCGTGTCGCCATCGGCCGGGCGCTGGTGCGCGACGTCGATGTCTTCCTGTTCGACGAGCCCCTGTCCAATCTCGATGCCAAGCTGCGCTCGGAACTGCGCGTCGAGATCAAACGCCTGCACCAGCGGCTCGCCAACACCATGATCTATGTTACCCACGACCAGATCGAGGCGCTGACGCTCGCCGACCGCATCGCCGTGATGAAGGGCGGTGTCATCCAGCAGCTTGACGCGCCGCAGGCGATATACAATCGTCCGGTCAATCGCTTCGTCGCCGATTTCCTTGGTTCTCCGAGCATGAATTTCATAAGCGGCCAACTCGAAGGCGGCGAGAAGCCGCACTTCAAGGCAGACGGCGTTTCGGTGCCACTCGACCGCTATGCTTTCGACAAATCCAGTGCCGGCGGGGGCGCCTGCATATTCGGCATCCGGCCCGAGCATATAGCCCATGGCGAGCAGGCGACCGCCTTGCCTTTCTCCCGCGAAATCCAGGTCGACATCATCGAGCCGATGGGCTCCGACATGCTCGTCTGGACCAAGCTTGGCGGCAGCAATCTCACCTTCCGCGCCGAGGCGGAAAAGCCCCTGAAAGTCGGCGACCGCGTGATCGTCGGCTTCGATCCGGCGCGCGCTTCGCTATTCGACGCTCCCACCGGAAACCGTATCTAACCCCCCATCAAACACGGACAATCGGCATGAACTGGTCATTTCAACTTTACAGCGCCCGCAATTTTCAGCCCTGGAACGATGTCGTCAAAACGCTTGGCTGGCTCGGTTACCGGGAAGTCGAAGGCTTTGGCGGCGTCTATGACGATCCCGCCGGCCTGCGTGCCGAACTCGACAAGAACGGCCTTGTCATGCCCACCGGACATTTTTCCATCGACATGCTGGAGAACGATTTCGCCGGCGCGGAAAAAATCGCGAATACGCTCGGCATGAAGGTTCTAGTCTGCCCCTATCTGGTGGCGGAACAGCGTCCGACCGATACGGCAGGCTGGCAGGCTTTCGGCAAGCGTCTGGCCGCGGTGGGCGACAAGGCCAAGAAGGCCGGATTCGGTTTCGCCTGGCACAATCACGATTTCGAATTCGCGGCACTTCCGGACGGCTCGGTGCCGCTGACGCATATTCTCGAAGCGGCTCCCGATATCGGCTGGGAAGCCGACATCGCCTGGATCGTTCGCGGCGGCGCCGATCCCATGGCGTGGATCGACAAATACGGCTCGCGCATCGTCGCCGTGCATGTGAAGGATATTGCCCGCAGCGGCGAGGGACTGGACGAGGACGGCTGGTCCGATGTCGGCCACGGCACGATCGACTGGAGGGCCCTGACCTCCGTACTGCGCGACCGGACGCCGGCAAAATACTTCATCATGGAACAGGACAATCCGAACAATTTCGAGCGCTTCGCCCGGCGCTCGCTCGAAGCTGCCAAGAGCTTCTAGGAGACGACGATCATGGCAAAGAAACTCGGGATCGGCGTCATCGGCTGTGGCAACATCTCCAAGGCCTACTTCAAGCTGTCGCCGCTGTTTCGCGGCATGGAGATGCGCGCCTGCGCCGACATAAATGAAGAAGCGGCCAAGGCGCGCGCCAAGGAATTCTCGCTGCGCGCCGAAACTGTCGAAGGGCTGCTCAAGGCCGACGACATCGACATCGTCGTCAACCTCACCATTCCTGCGGCCCACTATGAGGTGTCGAAACAGGTGCTCGACGCCGGCAAGCATGTCTATTCGGAAAAGCCCTTCGTGCTCTCGGTCAAGGAAGGGCTCGACCTCAAGAAGCGGGCGGAAAAGAGGGGGCTGCGCATCGGCTCTGCCCCCGACACCTTCTTCGGCGGCTCGCACCAGCTTGCCCGCCACATGATCGACGACGGCAAGCTCGGCAAGATCACCAGCGGCACCTGCCATGTCATGAGCCACGGCATGGAGCATTGGCATCCCAACCCGGACTTTTTTTTCCTGCCCGGCGGCGGACCGATCCTCGATCTCGGGCCTTATTACATCACCAACCTGGTCCAACTCATCGGACCGGTGAAGCGGGTGGCCGCACTGACCGCGATCCCCGCCAGGGAGCGGACGATCAGTTCCAAGCCGCGCGCCGGCGAAAAAATCCCGGTCTCGACGCCGACGACCATCCATGCCCTACTGGAATTCGAGAACGGCGCGGTGATCACCTTCAATGCGAGCTGGGATGTCTGGCACAGCGGCCATGCCCCGATGGAACTCTACGGCGAGAACGGCACGCTCTACATGCCCGATCCCAACTTCTTCGGCGGCGACCTGCGCTACACCAAGGGCAGCAAGCCGGCCAAGAAACTGCCGAAATGGGACCATCCTTTCCAGAAGGCCAATGAGGTCCATTCGCAAGGGCCGATGGCCAATTATCGCACGGCGGGCCTTGCCGACATGGCGATCGCCATTCGCGAAGGCCGCCCGCATCGCTGCTCGCTCGACCTTGCGCTGCATGTCGTCGACATCATGACCGGCATCCTGAAATCGGGCGACAGCGGCAAGTTCGTCGATATGCAGACGACCTGCGAGCGGCCTGCAGCACTTGGCATAAAGGAAGCCAAGGCGCTTCTCGCCAAGGCAAAATAGGTCTATCGGGATGGGGCAAATCCAAATCCCCTCCCGGCAGATTCTTCGAGGAACCCATCATGGCCTGGCATCCCGCCGACAACCGCTACGAGACGATGCGCTACAACCGCTGCGGCCGCTCCGGCCTGAAGCTGCCGGCGATCTCGCTCGGGCTCTGGCACAATTTCGGCAACGATACGCCGCACCAGACCAAGCAGGCGATCTGCCGCAAGGCCTTCGACCTCGGCATCACCCATTTCGACCTCGCCAACAATTACGGCCCGCCGCCCGGTTCTGCCGAAACCGCATTCGGCGAAATCCTGCGCACCGACTTCGCCGGCCTGCGTGACGAGCTGATTATCTCCAGCAAGGCCGGCTACGATATGTGGCCGGGGCCATATGGCGAGTGGGGCAGCCGCAAATATGTGCTGGCAAGCCTCGACCAGAGCCTCAAGCGCATGGGTCTCGACTATGTCGACATCTTCTATTCGCACCGCTTCGATCCCGAAACGCCGCTGGAAGAGACGATGATGGCGCTGGACCATGCAGTGCGTTCGGGCAAGGCGCTCTATGTCGGCGTCTCGTCCTACAATTCGCAGCGCACCCGCGAGGCTGCCGCCATCCTGCGCGAGCTCGGCACGCCTTGCCTCATCCACCAGCCGAGCTATTCCATGCTCAACCGCTGGGTTGAGGAAGACGGGCTGCTCGACACGCTGGACGGTCTGGGCGTCGGCTCGATCGTGTTCTCGCCGCTGGCGCAGGGCATGCTGACGACGAAATATCTGAAGGGCATTCCCGAAGACAGCCGCGCCGCGCAGGGCAAGTCGCTGCGCCAGGAATTCCTCAACGACAAGGCGCTCGCCAACATCAAGGCGCTGAACGCCATTGCCGAAAAGCGCGGCCAGACGCTGGCGCAGATGGCGCTGGCCTGGGTGCTGCGCGGCGGGCGCGTGACCTCGGCGCTGATCGGCGCCAGCCGGCCGGAGCAGGTCGAGGATTGCGTCGGCGCGCTGAAGAATCCCGATTTCTCGGATGCCGAGCTTGCCGAGATCGATCAGTACGCCCGCGAGGCCGACATCAATCTATGGGCCCGCTCTGCCGAACGCACGGGGCCTGTGCGGAAGAAGTAATTTTCGACGCAGCCGCTGAAAAACAAAAAAGGCGCAGCCGGATCATCGGCTGCGCCTTTTGCATTCTGGAGCCTGAAGGCTCAGCCGCCACCCGCCCATGGACCGTGATGCGCGCCGGGCGCATCGATGCGCTCGAAGCCATGCGCGCCAAAGTAATCGCGCTGCGCCTGGATCAGGTTCGACGTGCCGCGTCCCTGGCGATAGCTGTCGAAATAGGCAAGTGCTGATGACAGCGCCGGCGTCGGCAGGCCGGCTTCGGCTGCCTGCGCCACGATGCGGCGCAGCGACGGATGGGCCTCCTTCATCATCTCGATAAAGGCCGGCGCCATCAGCAGGTTTGCGAGCGCGCCGCTCTTCTCAAAAGCTTCGGCCAGCGTGCCGAGGAACTGCGAGCGGATGATGCAGCCGGCGCGCCAGATCTTGGCGATGGTCGGCATCGGCAGGTTCCAGCCGAACTGTTTCGAGGCTGCGTCCATCACCGCGAAACCTTGCGCATAGGCAGCGATCTTGCCTGCGAACAGCGCCAGTTCCAGGTCATGCAGGACCTTGTCGCGGTCGCCCGAAAACTTCGAGACGCCGCCGGTGCCATATGCCTTTTCCGCCGCCAGCCGCTCGTCCTTGAGCGAGGAGAGAATGCGGGCCGATACGGCAGCCTCGATGGCGGTTGCCGAAACGCCGAGCGTCTGCGCCTCGATCACCGACCATTTGCCGGTGCCCTTCTGGCCGGCGCGGTCGAGGATCATCTCGACGGTCGGCTTGCCGGTATCGAGATCGTCAGCAGCAAGAACGGTCGCGGTGATTTCGATGAGGTAAGAATTCAGCCGGCCCTTGTTCCATTCGGCAAAAACCGCGCCGATTTCCTTGGGCTTCATGCCAAGCCCGTCGCGCAGCACGCCGTAGATTTCGGCGATCATCTGCATGTCGGCATATTCGATGCCGTTGTGGATGGTTTTCACGAAATGCCCGGCACCGCCGGTGCCGAGCCAGGCAGCGCAGGGCTCGCCCTCGAATTTCGCCGAAATGTCGGTGAGGATTTTTTCAACGCGCTTGTAGGAATTTTCCGTGCCGCCGACCATGATCGAAGGGCCATGGCGCGCACCTTCCTCGCCGCCGGAAACGCCCATGCCGATGAAGGTAAGGCCCGAGCCTTCGAGTTCGGAAAAGCGCCGGATCGTGTCGCGGAAATTGGCGTTGCCGGCATCGATGATGATGTCGCCCGCCGAAAGCACCTCGCGCAGTGCCGCGATCTGCTCGTCCACCGGCTGGCCGGCCTGTACCATGATGATCACCGGGCGCGGTGGTTTGATCGCGTCGGCGAGTTCGGCCAGCGTCGTGCAGGGCACGATCATCTTGCGCAGGTCGCCCGCTGCCTCGAAGAATGTGCCGGTGCGGCTGGTGGTGCGGTTGAAGACGGCGATCGGGTGGCCGTTTTCGGCGATATTAAGGGCCAGGTTGGAGCCCATGACGCCAAGGCCAATCAGGCCGATTTCGGCTTTTTCCATTTTTGTATCCCGGATTGTTTTTGGTTTGAGAAGTGCCTCACCTAGATCCCGATGATCGACCGGCAGGCGGGCCGCGTCAACACGTCACGGCGCGGGTCTGCCCCTGCCATAATGCATGGCAGCGCAGTTTGCTCCCGGCGTCGCGCCGATGTGACTTTCGCAGACAGACAAGGTTCAGCGCCCGCGCCGCTTGCGGCCATAGAGTTCCAGACGGTGGTGGACGATGTCATAGCCCAGCGCCTCGGCGATTTCGTTCTGCAATTGCTCGATGCGGTCGGACTTGAATTCGATGACGTCGCCGGTGTCGAGATCGATCAAATGGTCGTGATGCTCGCCGCTGGCCTGTTCGAAGCGCGAGGGCCCGCCCTCGAAGGCATGGCGGTGAATGGCCCCCAGGCCTTCCAGCACTTTCATCGTGCGATAGACGGTCGACAGCGAGATGCTGGTATCGATCGCGGCCGCGCGCCGGAAGATTTCAAGCGCGTCGGGGTGATCATCCGTCGCCGTCAATATCTCCACGATGATGCGGCGCGGGCGGGTGATCCTGATCCCTGCCTTGCGCAGCATTTTCTCGTAGTCTGGTTTCTGATTCTTCTGCTTTGCCATGCCCGGAATATGCGCCAGATGACACCCAGTTGCAAAGAAGTAAGAGCCTTTCTCAACGGAAAGCCGACGTTGGATACCTCACGCGAGCCTCATGGTTTTGACCATACGGTCAAAAGTTAGCTGCATTGAAGTGCTTTCTCCGCTATTACCGCTGACAGGACTCGTGAAGCGTCACTTCACGGGCTATCCTCCGCCAAAAGTGTGGAGTGAAAGGGGAGGTGATGAGCAGCAAGTTTCTTGAGGCCGGTCTCAGCACAGGAGAGGCGCGGGATTCCAGCGTGACCTCCCTGCCGACGCGCATTGCCGCCAATACGCCTGCCACGCATGGCATTGCCCGCAACCCCGGCATGGCGCTCGATCTGGGCTTTCTCGAATCGATGCGCAACGTCAACCGCTCGGCATTGGAGCGCCGCGTCGCCTCGCTCACCAAGCGCCGCTCGATCAAGGCCGACAACCAGGCGGCGTGGCTCCTGCGTTCCATTGCCTGCATGGACTTGACCACGCTGAATTCGAACGATACCGACGAGCGCGTGCGCCGGCTCTGCGCCAAGGCGATCAACCCGTTGCGCCGCGATATCGCGGAAGGCCTCGGCCTCGGTGACACGGTGATACGGCCCGCTGCCGTCTGCGTTTACCACCCCTTCGTCGCGACGGCTGTGGACGCCGTTAAGGGCACCGGCATTCATGTCGCCGCCGTCTCCACCGCCTTCCCGCATGGGCTGGCGCCGCTCGCCACCCGCCTTCAGGAGATCGAGGCCTCGGTGAAGGACGGCGCCGACGAGATCGACGTGGTCATCCCGCGCGGGCTGGTGTTCGGCGCCAAATGGCAGGGGCTTTACGACGAGATCGTCGCCATGCGTGCCGCCTGCGGCGAGGCGCATTTGAAGGTCATTCTCGGCACCGGCGATCTGGCAACCTTGCGCAATGTCATGCTCGCCTCGATGGTGGCGATGATGGCGGGTGCGGATTTCGTAAAAACCTCGACCGGCAAGGAAAGCGTCAACGCCACGCTGCCCGTCGGGCTTGCCATGGTGCGCTCGATCCGCGCCTATTTCGAACACACCGGCTATCTCATCGGCTTCAAGCCGGCGGGCGGTATCTCTACCGCGAAAGTCTCGCTCGACTGGCTGGTGCTGATGAAGGAAGAGCTTGGCCGGCCATGGCTGGAGCCGGAGCTTTTCCGCTTCGGGGCGTCCAGCCTGCTCACCGACATCGAGCGCCAGCTCGAGCACCATCTGACCGGCCGCTACTCGGCCAATCATCGCCACGCGATGGCGTGACGGCAAAGAATTCGGGAGATTTTTCGATGAACATTCTCGAACGCTACGCCGCGATGGAATATGATGCGGCCCCCGAGGCGCGTAACGAGGCCGACGCCTGGCTTGCTGGCCGCGATTTCAGCAAGGCGCTGTTCATCGGCGGTGAGTGGAAGGCGGCTTCCGGCGGCAAGACCTTCGAGACCAGCGAGCCGGCAACCGGCAAGCTGTTGGCCAAAATCTCCGACGCAGGCGATGCCGATATCGACGTGGCAGTCGCCGCCGCCGCCAAGGCGCTGCCAAAATGGAGCGCGCAATCCGGCTATGCCAGAGCCAAGGTGCTCTACGCCATCGGCCGCGCCATGCAGCGCCACCAGCGGCTGTTCGCGGTGCTGGAATCGATCGACAACGGCAAGCCGATCCGCGAAAGCCGCGACATCGACGTGCCGCTGGCGATCCGCCATTTCATCCATCATGCCGGCTGGGCGCAGTCGCTCGACAAGGAATTCCCGGATCACAAGCCGGTCGGCGTCGTCGGCCAGATCATCCCGTGGAATTTCCCGCTGCTTATGCTGGCGTGGAAGATCGCGCCGGCACTTGCTGCCGGCTGCACCGTCGTGCTGAAGCCAGCCGAATACACGCCGCTGACGGCCATTCTGTTCGCCGAAATCTGCGAGCGCGCCGGCGTGCCGAAGGGCGTCGTCAACATCGTGCCCGGCGGGCCGGATGCTGGTGCTGCGATCGTCAATCATCCCGGCGTGCAGAAAATAGCCTTCACCGGCTCGTCGGAAGTGGGAAAAATCATCCGCAAGGCGACCGCCGGGTCGGGCAAGAAGCTGTCGCTGGAACTCGGCGGCAAGTCGGCCTTCATCGTCTTCGAGGATGCCGATCTGGACAGCGCGGTTGAAGGGTTGGTCGATGGCATTTGGTTCAACCAGGGCCAGGTCTGCTGCGCCGGCTCGCGCCTGCTGGTGCAGGAGGGTATTTCCGACGCCTTCATCGCCAAGGTCAAGACGCGTATGGGCAGGCTGCGCGTCGGCAGCCCGCTCGACAAGAATACCGATATCGGCCCGCTGGTCGACAAAACCCAGCTCGACCGGGTGAGTGGGCTGGTGGCCGAGGGCGCGAAACAGGGCGCGGAATGCTGGCAGCCGGACTGCCCGCTGCCTTCGACCGGCTACTTTTATCTGCCGACGCTGGCGACAGGTGTTTCGCCGGCTAATATCCTTGCCCAGGAAGAAGTGTTCGGGCCGGTTCTGGCCACCATGACCTTCCGCTCGACGGAGGAAGCGATCGAGCTTGCCAACAACACGCGCTACGGGCTCGCGGCGTCGGTGTGGAGCGAGAACATCAACCTCGCACTGCATGCGGCACCGCAGCTTAAGGCGGGCGTCGTCTGGGTCAACGGCACCAACATGTTCGACGCTGCCTGCGGCTTCGGCGGCTACCGCGAAAGCGGTTTCGGCCGTGAGGGCGGCCGCGAAGGCATGTTCGAATATCTGGCGGCAAAGCTGCCGCTGGGCTCAGTGATCAAGCCGGCGGTGACGGAAAAAGTCACCGAGCGCGCGGAAGCCGATGGCATCGGCATCGACCGCACGGCCAAGCTTTTCATCGGCGGCAAGCAGGTGCGGCCGGACGGCAATTATTCGCTCGCAGTCGCCGACAAGAAGGGAAAACTTGCCGGCGAAGTCGGGCTCGGCAGTCGCAAGGACATTCGCGATGCGGTGTCGGCAGCGCGGGGCGTCAAGGCCTGGGCCGAGGCCACCGGCTACAACCGCAGCCAGGTGCTTTATTTCCTCGCCGAAAATCTCGCCGCCCGCGCGGACGAATTCGCAGCGCGGCTGGTGCAACTTACCGGCGCAACCGCCAAGGCGGCGCGCGAGGAGGTCGAGCTTTCGATCGAGCGGCTGTTCGCCTTCGCCGGCATGGCCGACAAATTCGAAGGCCGCGTGCATGCGCCGCCCGCTCGCGCCGTCACACTGGCGCTGCATGAGCCGGTCGGCGTCATCGGCATCGTCGCACCCGACGAGGCGCCGCTGCTCGGTCTGATCTCGTTGGCAGCACCGGCACTTGCCATGGGCAACACGGTGGTGGCCGTGCCGAGCCAGAAGCACGCGCTGCTGGCAACCGACCTCTATCAGGTCATCGAATATTCCGACGTTCCAGGCGGCGCGATCAACATCGTCACCGGCAAGCATGCCGAACTGGCGGCGGTGCTGGCCAAGCATGACGATGTCGACGGACTGTGGTGCGTGGCTGATGCTGACACCTGCATGCTGGTCGAAGCGGAGTCGATCGGCAACCTCAAGCGCGTCTGGACCAGCGGCGGCAAGAATGTCGACTGGCGCTCCGATCTCGTCGCCGGCGATGCCTTCCTGCGCCGCGCCGTCGAGGTCAAGAATGTCTGGGTTCCTTATGGCGATTGAGCGGTTTTCTCATGCGGCAATCGGGCTTGACGCTTCTGGTCTTGTTCTTTACCGATAAATAAACAATTTGATGGGCTGGTCCGCCAGGGGGCCAGCTTTGCGTCGGGAGGAAGCATGACGGGGACATTGGCTGGCAAGAGCGTGGTGATTACGGCTGCGGCGCAGGGCATCGGCCGGGCGACTGCGCTTGCCTTTGCGCGCGAAGGCGCAGTGGTGACCGCCACCGATATCAACGAGACGCTGCTTGCCGACCTCACGCGGGAAACCGGCATCGTGACGCGAAAACTCGACGTGCTTGACGACGCGGCAGTGGAAAAAGCCTTTACCGAGATCGGCCCGGTCGATGTTCTGTTCAACTGCGCCGGCTTCGTCCATTCGGGCTCAATTCTCGAGATGAAGGACAGCGATCTCGACTTCGCTTTCAACCTCAATGTGCGGGCCATGATCCGCACTATTCGCGCCGTGCTGCCCGGCATGATCGAGCGCGGCGGCGGCTCGATCATCAACATGTCGTCGGTTGCTTCGAGCATAAAGGGCGTGCCGAACCGCTTCGCCTACGGCACCACCAAGGCGGCGGTGATCGGGCTGACCAAGGCAGTCGCCGCCGACCATATCGGCCAGGGCATTCGCTGCAACGCCATCTGCCCCGGCACGGTGGAAAGCCCGTCGCTGGAGAGCCGTATGCGCGCCGGTGGCGATTATGAGGCGGCGCGGGCCGCCTTCATCGCCCGCCAGCCAATGGGCCGGCTCGGCACGCCGGATGAAATCGCTGCACTCGCCGTCTATCTTGCCGGCGCCACCTACACCACCGGCCAGGCCTATGCCATCGATGGCGGCTGGACGATCTGATTTTCATTGAAGGAGTTTTGACGTGAAATTGCTGCGCTATGGAGAAGCGGGACGCGAGCGCCCGGGCCTGATCGATGCGGATGGCGTGATCCGCGACCTGTCACAGCATATTGCCGACCTCGGCGGCGAGACCATCGATCCCAAGGAACTCGAGCGGCTGGCGCGCATCGACCCGGCTTCGCTGCCCGTGGTCACCGGCAATCCGCGCATCGGCCCCTGCGTGCATGGCACGGGAAAATTCATCTGCATCGGCCTCAACTATTCCGACCACGCCGCCGAGACCGGCGCCACTGTGCCGCCGGAGCCGATCATCTTCATGAAGGCGACATCGGCCATTGTCGGTCCGGACGACGATCTGCTGATCCCGCGCGGCTCGGAAAAAACCGACTGGGAAGTCGAACTCGGCGTCGTCATCGGCCGCAAGGCCAAATATGTCTCCGAGGCCGACGCGCTCGACTATGTCGCCGGCTATTGCACGGCCCATGACGTCTCCGAGCGTGCCTTCCAGACCGAACGTTCCGGCCAGTGGACCAAGGGCAAAAGCTGCGACACGTTCGGGCCGATCGGGCCATGGCTGGTGACCAAGGACGAGGTGCCGGACCCGCAGAACCTGAAAATGTGGCTCACCGTCAATGGCGAGAAGGTGCAGGACGGCTCGACCAAGACGATGGTCTATGGCGTGCGCTATCTCGTTTCCTATCTCAGCCAGTTCATGTCGCTGCATCCCGGCGACATCATCTCGACCGGCACGCCGCCCGGCGTCGGCATGGGCATGAAGCCGCCGCGCTACCTCAAGGCCGGCGACGTCGTCGAGCTCGGCATCGAAGGCCTTGGGCAGCAGCGGCAGGATGTGAAGGCTGACGCCTGAGCCAAACCCGACCGGAAATCGTCAGCCGGCGATTTCCGGGTCGAGTGTGAACAGCTCCTGCGCCTTGCCGACGCCGCGCAGGGCGTAGCGTCCGACCGAGACGAGTTTTGCCTTTTCCGCCTCCGGCAAGGTGTCGCGAAACGCCGAAGAAAAGAGCGTGCCGCGCCCGGCCGAGCGGCACATCGTCTCGATGCGGCTCGCCTCGTTGACGGCCTGGCCGACCACGGTGAAGTCCAGCCGGTCCTTGCTGCCGATGTTTCCATAGAAGACATCGCCGATATGCAGCCCGAGACAAATGCCGGTGACCGGCTGGTTTTCGGCCGACCGCCGGCTGTTGAGTGCTTCCAGCCTCAGCCGAAGATCAGCTTCGGCTTGAAGTGCAAAAACGCAGGCATGGGCCGGATCGTCGGCGGTGAAGATAGCTAGTATGCCGTCGGCCATCAGCTTCAGCACGTCGCCGCCTGCACCCTGCACTGCCGTAATGACGATCTCCGCATAGTCGTCGAGAAGCGGAATGAGCTGGTCGGAATCGATCCTCTCCGACAAAGCGGTATAACCCTGCATGTCGGAAAACCAGATGACGGCGTTTATCCTTTCAACGATGCCACGCGATATCCGGCCTTGCAGGACACGCTGGCCGGCATCCCGTCCGAGATAGGCCTCCACAAGCGACTGGGCGATGCGCGCTAGTGATGTCGACTTGATCGCCAGGCAGAGTACCGGAACCAGACGCCGGAGCGCTGCGATGTCTTCTTCGCTGAACCCGCCATCGCGCGCCGTCGTCCAGCGCGACAGGATGCAGTCCAGCTCGCCGATAACCGAGTCGCGGCTGAATCTGTGCACCATGGCCAGGTAGTCGGTCTGGCCTTCCTGCTGCAATTCGCCGAAAACGGAGAAGCCCTCGGTCTCGCCGTCGCAGAGCCGCCGCCGCATTTCATTCTCGCCGCTTTGAAGCAGGTGATAGAACGGGCTCTTCTTCCATTCCTCCAGGCCTTCGCCGTGATTGCTCGGGCCGTATTCGACGACCGGCTTTTCAACCAGCTGGTCGCGCCGCCAGAAAAAGGCCCGGCCTTCATAGACGGGGTGCAGCGTATCGACGATAGCGACGCTGCGGGATAGGTCGAGCCCCGCCTCGACGCATCGATCGCAAAAGCCGTGCAGAAGCGCGATCTCGCTATCGCCCGCGAGACCCCGCTGGACGATCCAGTCTGCAAGGTGGTTCAGGCTTTCCTCATTCATCGGCATCCGGCCTGTTCATCACCCACAGGATGCGGCGGCGGCAAGCAGCTTTCAAGCCAGTGTCTTGCCGTCCGCGTCAAACCGATAGGTCCGCGCCGGATCTGGCGTGGCATAGAGTATGGCACCGGGCTCCGCGTCGTAGACGCCGAAGATGCGGATGGTCAACAGTCCGGCCTTTTCCGTGTCGATGTAGAGATTGGTGTCGGCGCCGAGATGTTCGGCATGGATGACCGTGCCTTTCCAGGTGCCCGATTTCGCATCGACGGTCAGATGTTCCGGGCGAACGCCGACGGTCTTGGCCTTCGCCTCGCCCAGGCGTGCGCCGTCGATGAAGTTCATCTTTGGCGAGCCGATGAAGGAGGCGACGAATTCATTAGCCGGCGAATTGTATAGCTCCATCGGCCTGCCGATCTGCTCGATGCGGCCGCCATTCAGCACCACGATCCTGTCGGCCAGCGTCATCGCCTCGACCTGATCATGGGTGACATAGATCATCGTTGCCGACAGCCGCCGGTGAAGCTGCGCGATCTCCAGCCGCGTGTTGACGCGCAGGGCTGCATCCAGATTCGACAAGGGTTCGTCGAACAGAAAGAGTTTCGGTTCGCGCACCACGGCGCGGCCGATGGCGACGCGCTGGCGCTGGCCGCCGGAAAGCTCCGCTGGGCGACGTTCGAGGTAGGGCTCCAGCGACAGCATCGACGACGCCGTGGCGACGCGGCGCGTGATCTCTTCGGTCGGCGTCTTCGCCTGCTTGAGGCCGAGACTCATATTGTTGCGCACGGAAAGATGCGGATAGAGCGCGTAGGTCTGGAAAACCATGGCGATGCCGCGATCGGACGGTGGCACGGCATCGACCTTGCGTCCGTCGATCAGCACATTTCCGGAGGTTGCGTCCTCCAGCCCGGCAATGACGCGCAGCAAGGTCGACTTGCCGCAGCCGGAGGGGCCGACGAAAACGACGAACTCGCCGTCGTTCACCTCCAGGTCGATGCCTTTCAGCACATCGACACTGCCGAAGGATTTTTTGACGTTCTCTATTTTGAGCGAACCCAACTGGTCGTTCCCTTCCGTTTCCTACAGCGTAACAGCGCGGCCCGTCCGCACACTCTCATCCGCCGCAAGGCAGACGGCGAGCGATTTCACGGCGTCACTCATATGGCGGGTGAGGTCGATGTCCTCACGGACGGCCTTCAGCAGAAAGGCCTGCTCGAGGTCACACAAATCCTGATGGCCGGGCTCGCCGCTCATCGACAGGTTCTGGTCCGGCGCTGCAAAGCGGCCATCCTTGCCGGTGGCGGCGTGGTGCACGCGGATCATATTGGTCTTGGTATGGGCATCGACATCGTCGGATTTCGCCTTCTCGTCCACGACGATGGAGACGCAGCCATTGGGCGAGATGACATCCTTCACGAAGAAGGCGGTTTCGGAAATCATCGGCCCCCAGCCGGCCTCGTACCAGCCGACCGAACCATCGTCGAACAGCACCTGAAGATGGCCGTAATTATACATGTCGGAGGCGATCTCGTCGGACAGGCGCAGGCCCATGCCGCGCACCTCGACGGGTTTCGCGTCAGTGATCTGGCACATGACGTCGAGATAATGCACGCCGCAATCGACGATCGGCGAAGTCGTCTTCATCAGCTGCTTGTGGGTGTCCCATGTATGCCCGCTCGACTGCTGGTTCAGGTTCATGCGGAAGACATAGGGTCCGCCGAGTTTGCGCGCTTCTGCGATCAGCCTGATCCATGACGGGTGGTGGCGCAGGATGTAGCCGATCACCAGTTTTTTGCCATTGGCCTTCGCCGCCGCCACGACCCGCTCGGCATCGGCGACGGTCGTCGCCAGCGGCTTCTCGACGAAGACATGGCAGCCGGCCTCCAGCGCTGCGACCGCATAGTCGGCATGGCTGTCGGAATAGGTGTTGATCGAGGCGACGTCGGGCTTCAGCTCACGCAGTGCATCCTCGAAGGAGCGGCGGATTTCATAGCCTGACAGTTCCGCCGGCAGCGGCACGTCCGAGCGATTGACCAGCGATGCGATCTCGAAGCCGGGATTGTTGTGATAGGCCAGCGCATGGCTGCGCCCCATATTGCCGAGCCCGGCAACGACGACGCGCAGAGGCGAATTCATGCTGCCATTCCCCATGATTCCCTTAGAGTTTTCATCACCAGTATGTTCGATCCGTAATATTCGGCCAGTTTGCGAGTCGCCTCTTCGGTCGCGTGCTGGGCAATCAGCGCAAAGCCGAATGTCTCAATAGCCCGCTCGACGGTGTTATGGCGTGCTGCGTTCGGCATAGGGCAGTCCAGGTCCAACGCTTTGGCCAACTGCGCCTGCTCGATTTCAGGCAGTAGCGAGCTTACTCGCCATTGAACCGGGCAATTGTACTCCTTCGGCCGTCTTTCTGGACCGAGGCGGCGTAACCAGATCGCCGCATTCAAATGAAATGAAGGTCCAAATCGGGACGCTTGAAGGTTGACCAAGCCTATGGTTTCGACATTATCGCGGTAAAAGCGGTTCGAGCCACTCGACTTGAAACCATGGCGTGCGCCTACCGTTTGAAGTGTGTCGACTATCAATTCCTTCGATGCCCTCACTTGACGGCTCCCGAGGTGATGCCGCGGATCAGTTGCCGCGAGAAGATGAGGTAGAGGACCAGCACCGGCAGGATCGCCAGCGACAGCGCTGCCAGCACCGCGTTCCAGTTGGTGACATACTGGCCGATGAAGAGCTGGGCACCGAGCGTCACGGTCTTGGTGGCCTCCGAGGGTGCCAGGATCAGTGGGAACCACAGATCGTTCCAGATCGGGATCATGGTGAAGACGGCAACGGTTGCCATGGCCGGGCGCACCAGTGGCAGCACGAGGCGGAAGAAGATGCGGTATTCGCTGAGACCATCGATGCGGCCGGCATTCTTGAGATCGTCCGACACCTGCTTCATGAACTCGGACAGGATGAACACACAGAGCGGCAGGCCTTGCGCGGTGTAGACGAGGATCAGCGCCGTCAGCGTGTTGACCAGCCCGCTTGCCACCATCAACTGCAGGATGGCGACGGTGCCGAGCCGGATCGGGATCATGATGCCGAGCGCCAGATAGAGCCCCATCAGCGTGTTGCCCTTGAAGCGGTACTCGGCAAGCGCGAAGGCAGCCATCGCGCCGAACAGCAGCACGAAGAACAGCGAGGCGACGGTGACGATGAAGCTGTTCTGGAAATAGAGGAAGAAATCGCCCTGCGCCAGAACGGTGGTGTAGCCGACGAGATCGAAGGTCTCGGGCGTCGGCGGCGACAGCGGCGTGCGGAAGATCGCGTTGCGCGACTTCATCGAGTTGATGATGATCACCACGACCGGGAACAGCGCGATCACCGTATAGGCGATCAGCACCGCGTGGGCGGCGATGGTGCGGGGGAGGGAGTGTGTCGCCTTGCTCATCGCGCCGCCCTCAGAACTGATACCGACGCAGGCGCGTCTGGATGGCGAAGAGGTAGAGGCAGACGCCGGTGAGGATGATGAAGAACATCATCGAGGCGATGGTCGAGCCCATATAGGGATCGCCCGTCTGCAACTGGAAACCGAAGAAGGTGCGGTAGAGGAAGGTGCCGAGAATATCGGTCGCGTAGTTCGGCCCGGCAAGCGCTCCCTGCGCCGAATAGATCAGGTCGAAGGCATTGAAGTTGCCGACAAAGGTCAGAACCGAAATGATGCCGATGGAAGGCAGGATCAGCGGCAGCTTTATCTTCCAGAACTGCGACATGCCGGTGATGCCGTCGCACTCGGCAGCCTCGATCACCTCGTCGGGGATCGACAGCAGGGCGGCATAAATCAGCATCATCGGGATACCGACGAACTGCCAAACCGAAATCAGCCCGAGCGTTGTCAGCGCGTATTCCTCCTTGCCGAGCCACGGCACGAACAGGCTCTTCAGGCCGACGAGATCGAGCAGGTTCGGCGCCACGCCCCAGAGCGGGCTGAGGATCAGCTTCCAGGCAAAGCCGACGATGACGAAGGACAGCACGGTCGGAATGAAGATCGCCGTTCGGTAGAACGCGCTAAAGCGCAGTTTCGGGCTGGAAAGCAGGGCTGCCAGCGCGATACCGATCGGGTTTTGCACCAGCATGTGGATGATGAAGAACCAGGTGTTGTTCCACAGCGCATTCCAGAAGGTGGCCGACCAGCGCGGATCGAAGAACAGCCGGCGGAAATTGTCGAGCCCGGCAAAGATGCGCGAGTGGTGGCCGTCGGCGGTGAACAGCGACAGCTGCAGCGTGCCGAACAGCGGTAGGATCATGATCGCCGTATAGACGAGGACCGCCGGCGCCAGGAAAACGGCGATATGCCAGCGGAATGGGCGCCTGTTTTCGATGTTTCCGGCCATGGTCTAGCTTTCCAAACTCGGTGCTGGAATTGATAGGTGGGCGCTGCCCCTTATCCGCCTGCCGGCACCTTCTCCCCGTAATGACGGGGAGAAGGAGGAAGCTCCAACGTTGACGCCCCCCTCTCCCCGCCCTTCACGGGGAGAGGGTAAGGGTGAGGGGCAGCGCCGACAATTGCAATTATGAAGCCGGGCCGCGCATGATGCGCGACCCGGCCCTGCTGCCTGAGCTTTATTTTGCCGGCTTGTACCAGCTGTCGAGGCCGTCCTGCAGCTTCTTGGCTGCAACGTCGGGCGTATCAGTGCCGTTGATGACGTTGGCCGATTCGACCCAGGTCTCGTTTTCGAGGTTCGGCGTGCCGCGCGACAGGATCTGGTAGGTCGAGCGGATCGTCGGCTTGCACTTCTCACGCCAGGAAACAAATTCCTGCGCCAGCGGGTCTTCCATCTTCACCGGCGTCGAGGACAGGCTGAAGAAGCCCGGCAGCGCGTTGGCGTAGATGGTGGCGAACTCAGGCGAGGCGACCCAGGACAGGAATTTCTTCGCTGCTTCGGGGTTCTTGCTCTTGGCGTTGAGCCCGATGCCGATGTCGTTATGGTCGGAGATGTAGCAGGTGTCGCCGGCCTTGCGCACCGGCGGCGGGAAGGCGCCCATCTTGAACTGGGCCTGCGTGTTGAACACCGAGATTTCCCACGAGCCGGCCGGGTAGATCGCGGCGCGGCCGAGCGTGAACAGGTTCTGGCTGTCCGGGTAGCTCTGCGCTTCAAAACCGTCGCCGAGATAGGGCTTCCACTTGGCAAGCGTCGCATAGGGCTCGACCCAGTCCGGATCGGTCAGCTTCTGGTCGCCCTTGATGAGCGCCAGGCGGCCTTCCTCACCCTTCCAGTAGGTCGGGCCGATGTTCTGGTAGCCCATGGTCGCGGCTTCCCAGAGATCCTTGGTGCCCATCGCCATCGGGACATAGGTGCCGTCGGCCTTGATCTTCTCAAGCGCTGCGAAGAATTCTTCCTCGGTCGCCGGCGGCTTGATGCCGAGCTTGTCGAAGGCTTCCTGATTGTAGATGAAACCGTGGATGACGGATGCCATCGGCACGCAGAAGGTCGCCTTGCCGTCGTCGGTCGTCCAGGCAGACTTGGCGACGTCGGAGAAGTTTTCCATGCCGGGCAGGCTGGCGAGGTCGGCAAGCTGGCCCTTGTTGTAGAGTTCGAGCGAGGCGTCGAACGGGCGGCAGGTGATGAGGTCGCCGGCGGAACCGGCATCGAGCTTGGCGTTCAGCGCGGCGTTGTACTCGGTCGGCGCGGATGGCGCGAAGGTGACCTTGACGCCGGGGTTTGCCTTTTCGAAGGCGGGGATCAGCTTTTCCTGCCAGATGGCAAGATCGTCATTGCGCCAGCTTTCGACAGTAAGCGCGGCGTCCTGGGCGGCAGCGAACCCGGCCGAGCCGAGGATGCTGGTTGCCATCAGAAGCGTGGTTAGTGCCGTACGTTTCATTTTGGTTCTCCCTGTTGACCTGTTCAGGTTCGATTTTGATGAGAGCCCTCGCTCTCCTCCATTCTCGACAAGACGGGCGAAACTCGGCCCGTATTCTCGAGCAGTCTCAATGCTGCGCCGGCATTCGGACGCCGGCGGCAGGCAAGATCGCTTCCGCGTCGGAGGATGGTTGGTGCATGATCGCAGGCGGCTGCACTTGCAACGCGCCGGCCCTTTCGTGCACCATTCCGGTACGCGTTTCGGCCATCAAATCTCCTCCCTGGATCGACAATACCAAAAAAATACCACTTGTCCAGCCGCGTTAACATTTTTGCTGGCTGCCGCAAGGTGAGGTCAATAAAACGATTTAAATTCAATGATTTCGCATTTGCGAACCGGTGAAAAGAAATTAACCCTTGGCTATTGGTATTTTATTGGTATCATAGTCATTGAGGAGACTTCACAGTGAATCTGGTGCTCGGAATAGATGGCGGCGGCACAAGCTGCAGGGCCGCATTGGCGACGGCTTCCGGCGATGTCGTCGGCCGCGGCAAGAGCGGCCCGGCCAATATCATGACCGATCTGGACGGTGCCCGCCACAACATCGTCGAGGCGGCGCGGCTGGCCTTCGTCGAGGCGAGCATGGACCCCGGCCTCATCCCGGATACCTCTGCCGTTCTCGGCCTCGCCGGCACCAATGTCGGCGGCTACAAGCAGCAGCTCGAAGCGATCCTGCCCTTCCGCCGCAGCCTCGTCGAAAGCGATGCACTGATCGCTATGAATGGCGCGCTCGGCGACCATGACGGCGCCATCGCCATCATCGGTACCGGCTCGATCTTCATGTCGCGCAAGGGCAGCGCCATGCAGACCATCGGCGGCTGGGGTTTTTTGCTCGGCGATCTCGGCGGCGGCGCGCGCATCGGCCGCGACCTGCTGCAGGAAACCCTGCTCGCCCATGACGACATCCGCCCCGGCTCGGCGCTGACGCAGGCGGTGATGGAGAAATTCGCCGGTGATCCGCGCGATATCGTCAAGTTCGGCGCGGCCTCGAAACCGGCCGATTTCGGTACTTTCGCGCCGATGGTTTTCGACCATGCCGGCAAGGGCGACCCGGTTGCCGCGCGCGTGCTCCGGCGCGCCGTTGGTGATCTCGAGGAAGCGCTCGATGCGCTGAAGCTTGAGCCCGGCCAGCGGCTTTGCCTGCTCGGCGGTCTCGCTGGCTTGGTCGCGCCCTATATGTCGGCGCGCTATCAGGCGATGCTGCATGCCCCGCTTCAGGATGCGCTGGGCGGCGCCGTGACGATGGCGGCGCGGCTATTCGGCAATGCCGGAGCGCCCGCCCATGCCTGACGTCGCGGAACAGATTTTCTCGACCGTGAAGGCATCTGCGCGCAACGGTGCGCCGCTCTACCTGCAACTGAAAAAGAGCATCGAGGACGCGGTGCAGCGCGGCGTCATCGGCCCCGGCGACGCGCTGCCTTCCGAGCGCGATATCGCGGTGAAGGCCGATGTGTCGCGCGTCACCGTGCGCAAGGCCGTGCAGGATCTGGTCAAGGGCGGCATTCTTGTGCAGCGCCACGGCTCCGGCACCTTCGTTGCGCCGCGCGTCGAGCGTGTCGAGCAATCGCTTTCGCGGCTGACCTCGTTCACCGAGGACATGGCGCGGCGTGGCATGGCGGTGACCTCGACCTGGCTCGACCGTGGCGTCTATCCGCCGTCGCCCGACGAGATCATGGTGCTTGGCCTGTCGGCCAAGGAACTGGTCGCCCGCATAAGCCGCCTGCGCATCGCCAACGACACACCGCTGGCGATCGAACGCGCTTCGCTTTCGGCGACCGTTCTGCCGGACCCGACCGCCATCGGCTCCTCGCTCTATGCGGTGCTGGAGCGCACGGGAAACCGCCCCGTTCGCGCCGTGCAGCGCATTTCCGCGGCCAATCTCGGCGAGGCGGACGCAAAGCTGCTCGACGTGCCGCCCGGTTCGGCCAGCCTGAATATCGAGCGGATTTCCTATCTGGCGACCGGCAAAGTCATCGAATTCACCCGCTCCATCTATCGCGGCGACGCCTATGATTTCGTCGCCGAACTGCGCCTGGCGGGTTCGGAATAGCATCTCGGAGACTGTAAGTGACTGACACCACCCATATGCGGCGCGAAATCGTCGAAATACCCGACGCTGTGGCACGCCTGCTCGACGGCTCCGGTCAGGCGCTGACTGACGCCGGCCGCGACATCAGGGAGCGCGACCCGCGCTTCATCGTCACCGTCGCGCGCGGCTCTTCCGACCACGCTGCTTCCTTTCTGAAATACGCGATAGAGCTCACTGCCGGGCTGGCGGTCGCCTCCGTCGGTCCCTCCGTCGCCTCGATCTATGGCGCGAAACTTCGCCTTGCCGGCTCAGCCTGCCTGGCGATCTCGCAATCCGGCAAGAGCCCGGACATCGTCGCCATGGCCGACGCCGCCCGCAAGGCCGGTTCGCTGACGATTGCGCTGACCAACACGCCGGACTCACCGCTGGCAAAAGCGTCCGATCACACGATCGACATTCTCGCCGGCGTCGAAAAAAGCGTGGCCGCCACCAAGACCTTCATGAATTCGGCGGTCGCCGGGCTGGCGCTGATGGCGCATTGCACGAATGACGACGCGCTGATGAATGCGCTGCGCGACCTGCCGGTGCATCTGGCAAAGGCGGTCGATTGCGACTGGATGGAACTGGCCGCAGCACTTGCCGATGAAAGCTCGCTGTTCATTCTCGGCCGCGGCCCGTCCTTCGCCATCGCCAACGAGGCGGCGCTGAAGTTCAAGGAAACCTGCGCCATGCATGCGGAATCCTACAGCGCAGCCGAGGTCATGCACGGCCCGCTGGCGCTGGTGCGCCCCGGCTTCCCGGTGCTGGCGCTGGCGGCGCGCGATGCGTCGGAACCGTCCATGGCCGATGTCGTCGGCCGGCTCGCCGAAAAGCACGCGGCGGTCTTCATGACATCGGAAAAAGCAGGTAAGGCAACGCGCCTGCCCTATGTCGCCACCGGCCATCCGCTGACCGATCCGCTGGCGCTGATCGTTTCCTTCTACGGCTTCGTCGAGGCCTTCGCCCGCCATCGCGGGCTGAACCCCGACGAACCGCGAAACCTGAGAAAAGTGACCGAGACCCTATGACCGACAGCTTTGCCATTGCCGGCGCACGCATTTTCGACGGACAGGCGTGGCACGAAGATTCTGCCCTGATCGTTCGCGATGGCAGCGTAGAGCGCATCGCGCCTCGCAGCAGCCTGCCCGCAGGCATACGCCTGATCGAACTCGACGGCGGTCTGCTCGCGCCTGGTTTCATCGACCTTCAGGTCAATGGCGGCGGCGGGGTGATGCTGAATGACGGTCCGTCGGTGGAGGCGATCCGCACCATCTGCGCGGCCCACGTGCCTTTCGGCACCACGGCGCTGCTGCCGACACTGATCACCGACACGCCGGAAATCACCGAGGCTGCAATTGCTGCCGGCGCGCAGGCAGCGCTGCAGAAAGTGCCGGGCTTCCTCGGCCTGCACCTCGAAGGCCCGCATCTGTCCAAAGCCCGAAAGGGCGCGCATGATCCGGCGCTGATCCGGCTTATGACCGACGAAGACGAAACCCGGCTGATCGCCGCACGCGAAAAAATGCCGGTGCTTCTGACCACCGTTGCGCCCGAGTCGGTCGATGAGCGCCGCGTCGCCGAGCTTGCCAGCGCCGGCGTCATCGTCAGCCTCGGCCATTCCGACACCAGCTACTTGACGGCGCAATCCATGGCTGCCGCCGGCGCCACGATGGTCACCCATCTGTTCAACGCGATGAGCCAGATCGGCAATCGCGAACCGGGTCTCGCAGGCGCCACGATCGACACCGGCACGCTTTCGGCCGGGTTGATCGCCGACGGCATCCATGTCGACCCCGCGACCATCAAAATTGCCCTGCGCGCCAAGCAGGGACCAGCGCGGATATTCCTCGTCACCGACGCCATGGCGACCATCGGCACCGACATGAAGTCGTTCACGCTGAACGGCCGAACGATCCGCCGCGAGAATGGCCGGCTGACACTGGAGGACGGCACGCTGGCGGGCGCCGATCTCGACATGATTTCGGCGGTGCGTTTCATGCACGAGACCATCGGACTTGAGCTCGACGAGGCGCTGCGCATGGCCTCGCTTTACCCGGCCCAGAGTGTCGGGCAGGCCCATCGCCTCGGCCATCTCGGCGAAGGCACTGCCGCCAGCATCGTGCATCTGTCGGACGCGCTGGATGTGGAAGGCGTGTGGATCGAGGGCGAGAAGGTTTTCGGCGGCGCTTTCCCTCCCCGGTGAGGCGCGGTCGCCAAGGGCGGCAAATCGATAAATCGTTGTCGATTGGCCTGCTTTGATGGTTCTGCGCCCTTCCCTTTGCTCGTGCTGCGACCCGAGGATGACGAACTGGGTGTTTGGCTCTCGCTAATCGCCAACGCCTGAGATTGGCGGCAAGCCTAAATGCAATTCGTCATTCTCGACCTCGTGAGCGAGGAACGAGCGGAGAGTGTCGGGAATCCATGCCGGAATGGAGAAGAGCGTCGGCGGTGCAGAATTTAATACGAACAGAAACCGAGCCGTATTTGACGAGGCGCGGACCAATCGAGCCTACGCGGACTTCGCTCGCCTTAGGGACGACGACACCACGGACGTAACCGCCAGCTATCGATGCTTAAGCTTGCCGCCCAAGATTTTCGGAGGAAACGGGAAAAGCGAGCGACACCCGCCGCCCGCCAAAAACTCAGCCGACGAAAGCGCGTTCGACGACGAAGGTCGAGGGGTGGCTGAGGGAGCCTTCGTCGAAGCCGAGGCTTTCGGCGAGTTCCTTGACGTCCTTCAGCATATGCATCGAGCCGCAGATCATGATGCGGTCGGTTTCCGGGTTCAGCTTTTCGATGCCGAGATCGGAATAGAACTTGCCCGAGCCGATCAGCGCCGTGATGCGGCCCATGTGGGAGGATTCTTCGCGCGTCGTCGTCGAATAGAGCGTGACGCGGCCATGGGTGAGTTCGCCGATCAGCGGATCGTTCTCCAGCCCTTCGACCAGCTCCTTGCCATAGGCAAGCTCGGCCACATCGCGGCAGGTGTGGGTGAGGATGACCTGATCGAACTTTTCATAAGTGTCGGGATCGCGCAGCAGGCTGGCGAAGGGGGCCACGCCGGTGCCGGTCGAGATCATGAACAGGCGCTTGGCCGGGGTCAGCGCGTCGACCACCAGCGTGCCTGTCGACTTCTGGCGCATAAGCACGGTGTCGCCGGGCTGGATCTTCTGGAGATGCGAGGTCAGCGGGCCGTCCGGCACCTTGATCGAGAAGAATTCCAGTTCCTCGTCCCAGGCTGGGCTGGCGACCGAATAGGCGCGGAACACCGGCTTCTCGGCATTGGGCAGGCCGATCATGACGAACTCGCCCGAGCGGAAGCGCAGCGACTGCGGCCGGGTGATGCGGAAGGAGAACAGCCGGTCGGTATAGTGCTTCACCGAAACGACGGTCTCGGCGTGAACATTGGCCGGAATCGGGAAATCGAGCGGCTTGGCGCCGACGGTATTCAGGGCAGTCGCGGTGTTCATCGAAACCAAACCTTGTGCCTGCGGCGGCGCAAAAACATCGCCTTGCGAACCATGGCCTGACTGCCCGGCGCGCCACCACAAATCCCGAAACGGTATACTCTTGTGTCCGAAATTTATTAGTATACAAACGATATTGACGTCAAGATAGCGACGTGAAACACCTTTCCAATCTACTTCCCATCCTTAGGCCGTACATTTCGGGTTTCGAGCATGGTTGAGAATTATTCCTCAAATGCCGGAAGTGTGGTCGCCGGTATCGATGTCGGCGGGACCTTTACCGACCTGCTGATGATCGATGGCAGAAGCGGTGGCCGGGTGCACATCGCCAAGACGCCGACCACCGTCCACAACCAGGCTTTCGGCGTGGTTTCGGCCCTTGCCGACACCGGCTTTCCCATTCCCGAGATCGACCTGATCGTGCATGGCACGACCACCACCACCAATGCCGTGCTGGAGCGGCGGCTAGCGCGCACCGGCATGATCACCACGCGCGGCTTTCGCGACGTGATCGAGCTTGGCCGACGCACGCGGCCGCAGGCCTACGGCATGACGGGCGTGTTCGTGCCGGTCATTCCGCGCGACTTGCGGCTTGAAGTGTCGGAGCGCGTCGAGGCGTCCGGCGCGGTGCGGATCCCGCTCGACGAGGCTGAGATGCGAGAGGCCGTGCGGCGGCTGATCGAGGCCGGCTGCGAATCCCTCGTCATCCATTTTTTGCACGCCTACGCAAATCCAGAGCACGAGAAACGTGCAGCCGAGATCGCGAGGGAAAGCTGGCCGAACGGCTACATCACCACCGGCCACGCGCTGCTTTCGGAGGCGCGCGAATTCGAGCGCGGCGTGACAGCTGCCGTCAACGCCTCGGTGCAGCCGATCCTCGAGCGCTATGTCGAGCGGCTGCGCACGGAGCTGGAAGCGCGCGGCTATGGCCGCGATTTCCTGATCATGAACGGCAATGGCGGCATGATCTCGGCCCGCTTCGTCACACGTGAATCAGCCAAGACGGTGATGTCTGGCCCGGCTTCGGGCGTGATTGCTGCGGCCTATACCGGCAAGCGCGCCGGCTATGAAAACCTCGTCACCTACGACATGGGCGGCACCTCGACCGACGTTGCGCTGATCCAGAACGCCGAGCCGGCGGTGTCGAACGAGACCGAGATCGAATATGCGATGCCGATCCATGTGCCGATGGTGGCGGTGCACACAGTGGGCGCCGGCGGGGGCTCGATCGCGCGCGTCGATGCGTCGGGACTGATCCAGGTCGGGCCGGAAAGTGCAGGGGCCAATCCCGGTCCGATCTGCTACGGGCGCGGCGGCACGGAACCGACCATCACCGACGCCAATCTTGTGCTGGGGCGGCTCGACCCGAAAAAGCTGCTGGCGGTGGAAAACCCGGTAACGGTCGAGCATGTGCGCGCGATCTTTGCTGACAAGATCGGGCGCGCGACCGGCCTTGACGGTGTGGCTGCGGCGGGTGCCGTCCTGCGGCTCGGCAACATGAAGATGGCGGGCGCGATCCGCATGGTTTCGGTGGCGCGCGGCCACGACCCGCGCGACTTCGCGCTGTTCGCTTTCGGCGGTGCAGGGCCCTTGCACGCAACAGCGCTTGCTCGCGAACTCGGCCTGCCGAAAGTGCTGGTGCCGGCGCGACCGGGCATCACCAATGCGCTCGGCTGCGTCGTTGCCGACCTGCGCCACGATTTCGTCAACACCGTCAACCAGCCGGTGGCGAGCGTGGACGAGGCCCGTATTGCGGAAATCCTGGAAAGGCATCGCGAGGAGGGTGCGGCGCTGATCGCCAAGGAGGCCGTGAAGCCGGAAAGCATTCGGGTGACGCATTCGGCCGACATGCAGTTCGTTGGCCAGACCCATATTCTCAACGTACCGCTGCCGTCGGCGCAAGTGGACCGCGCCACGCTGCAGAGCCTGTTTGAAAAAGCCTATTTTGCCCGCTTCAAGGTCGAGCTTCCGGAGATCCGCGCCAATCTCGTCAACCTCAACACCTCGGTCACCGGCGTGCGTCCGGCAGTCGATCTTTCGCGGCTGATCGACCCGGCGGGGCGGGCCGCGACATTGGAAGGCGCGCTGCGCGAGACGCGGCCGGTCTGGTATGATGGCGCATGGCACGACACGCCGGTCTACGCCCGCGAAAAGCTGCCGCTGGATGCTGAGATCGAGGGGCCGGCCATACTGGAGCAGATGGACGCGACGACGGTGCTGGAGCCTGGTGATAAGGCGCGGTCGGATGCGGATGGGAATATTGTGATCGAGGTGGGGAAGTTATGAAGCGGAACCCCCTCTTCGTCGCGCTTCGCGCGCCACCTCTCCCCCTTACAGGGGGCGAGGAACCCAAGCCTTGGCAGGTTCGAGAAAACGTTGCGGCAGCGGTTCCTCGCCCCCATGAAATGCGGGAGAGGTGGCGCGCGAAGCGCGACGGAGAGGGGGTGCTTGCCCCATCCTTGTTGTACTCGGCCGGAGCCTGATCATGTCGCTCGACGCCATCACCCTTTCCGTCATCCAGGCAGCGCTCCAACAAACCTGCGACGAGATGGACCTGACCTTCAGCCGTGCCGCCTTCTCGCCGGTCATCGCCGAGGCCAATGACCGTTCCGACGGCATCTATTCGGCCGAGGACGGCTCGCTGATCGCGCAGGGTTCGCAGGGCCTGCCGGTGTTCGTCGGCGTCATGCAGTATTCGACGCGCACGATCATCGAGATGATCCGCGACGGCAGATGCGCAGCCCCGGAAGAGGGCGACATCTATATCGTCAATGATCCTTATCTCGGCGGCACGCATCTGATGGATGTGCGCTTCGCCATGCCGGTGTGGCGCGGGGGCAAGATCTTCTGCTGGCTCTCCAACACCGGCCACTGGCCCGACATCGGCGGCTCGGTGCCGGGTGGGTTTTCGGCCTCGGCGACGGCGGTGGAGCAGGAGGGTCTGCGCCTGCCGCCGGTAAAACTGTTCAAGAAGAAGATGCTCGATCAGGAGATCTATTCGATCATCTGCTCCAACATCCGCGTTGCCGACCAGCGCATCGGCGATATTCGCGCCCAGGCAGCAGCGCTTTATGTCGGACAGGATCGGCTGTTTGCGATACTGGATCGTTACGGTGACGAAACGGTGGTCGAGTCCATTGCCGAGCTGCGCAGGCGCGCTGCAGAGCAGATGCGCGCGTATATCGCGCCGATCCCGGATGGCACCTACCGCTCGAAGGCCTTCGTCGATTCCGACGGCGTGGTCGACCAGCCGCTGACCATCGCGCTGGCGATCGAGAAAAAGGGCGATACGCTGACCTTCGATTTCGAGGGATCGAGCCCGCCCTGCATCGGCCCGATGAACAGCGTGCTGGCGACGACCTTGTCTTCGGTCTATCTCGCCATGCGCCACATTTTTCCCGACGTGCCGATCAGCGCCGGAGCTTTCGAGCCGCTGGAGGTGAAGCGGCCGGAGGGAACGTTCCTCGACGCCAGATACCCGCGCCCGGTTTCCGGCTGTGCGGCAGAGGTGTCGCAGCGCATCGCCGAGGCGGTGTTTGCCGCCATGGTGCAGGCAGTGCCCGAAAAAGTGACGGCAGCACCCGCCGGCTCCAGCGGTAATTTCGCACTCGGCGGCAGCGACCCGGTGCGGGGCAGGGACTACGTCATGTACCAGATCTCCGGCGGCGGCTATGGCGGCAATCTTTCCCATGATGGCCTTTCCAATGGCTGCTCGACCATCGGCATTTCGAAATCGCCACCGGTGGAAATCATGGAACAGGCCTATCCCGTGCTCTACCGCCACTATGCGCTGCGCGAAGGCTCGGGCGGCGCCGGCGAGCATCGCGGCGGTTTTGGTTTGGCCTATGAGGTCGAACTGCTGCGCGGCGAGGCGCGCGCATCGTTCGTCATGGACCATGGCCGCGTCGGGCCGCAGGGCGCGCGCGGCGGCAGCGATGGCGCGGTCAATTCGGTGACTGTTTATCGTGGCGGCGAGGCGCATGTGCCGCCGCATCTGTCGAAGGAGCAGGACATTCCGCTGAAGGCCGGCGACCGCGTGCAGGTCGGCACGCCCGGCGGTGGCGGCTATGGCGATCCCTTCAGGCGCGATCCTGAACTGGTGCTGCGCGATGTCCGGCTTGGCTACTACACCGCCAAGCAGGCAGCGGCGATGTTCGGCGTTGCGGTGGTGGCAGATACGATCGACCGGGAGGCGACGCAGGAACTGCGGGAAACACCCGCTGCCTGACTTATCCTTGGCGGGGCACTGTCCCAAAAATCATAGCGAGCGTCGCATCCTTGCAGGCCCTGTTTCCTGTGTGGGATAAAATTCCCCGATAATCATAATGAGGGGAATTCAAGAATGCGCTGTCTTGTGCTTGCTGCTTCCGCCTTTGCGCTCATGCTCGGTTCTGCCGCCGCCGAAGGCGGAAAATTGAAGCTCGGCACCGAGGGCGCCTACCCGCCCTTCAACTACGCCACCGCCGACGGCAAGCTTGCCGGCTTCGATATAGATATCGGCAATGCGCTCTGCGAAGAAATGAAGGTCGAATGCGAATTCGTCGTCCAGGATTTCGACGGTTCGATTCCCGCACTTCAGGCCGGAAAATTCGACGCCATCATCAACATCACCATCACGCCGGAGCGGGCGGAGAAGGTCGATTTCACCCACAAATACTACCAGACGCCGCCGGCCATCGCCGTGCCGAAGGATTCGCCGCTTACAGGCGCCACGCCGGAAGACCTCAAAGGCAAGGTGCTGGGCGTGCAGAACGCCACCATTCACGCCAACTTCGCCGAGAAGGAATATGCCGGCTCCGAGGTCAAGTCCTACCCGACCGGCGATGATGCCCGCGCAGACATGGCCAATGGCCGCGTTGATGCGGTGATGGACGGCTCGATCATCCTGACCGAATGGCTGAAGACCGATGCCGGCGCCTGCTGCAAGCTGCTCGGCACGCTGACGCCCGACCCGGCTGTGCATGGCCCCGGTGTCGGCATCGCGCTGCAGAAGGGCAACAAGGAATTGACCGGAAAGCTGGACGCCGCAATCGACGCGCTGCGCGCCAACGGCAAATACAAGGAAATCAACGACCGGTATTTTTCCTTCGACGTCTACGGCGGCTAGAAGGCTAAATCTTCTGCGCCGTCTTCATGCCCTTCAGATGCGTGCATTTGATTTTCACATATTCGCCGGGGCGCTGCCTGGCGAATGAGGTCGACGCGATCAGCGCCTGACCCTGCATACCGCAGGAAATGGCGCTGGCCGTCTGCGGGCCGCTGATGACGTCGAGGGCGGTTTCCATCTGGCAGTCGACCGGGGAAACATTGACTGAGCAGACAAGGATCATGATCTGGAGCATGCTTTTCACGCCTTCCGTGAAACGGTTGCTCCTCCCAGGGTTCTTACTCAGCCTACGCTGATTTTGTTGCGCTGCAACATAAAATACTGCGCTGCAACATACGCAAATGTCGCATGCGCCATGGGCGGTCTGCGAGCATTGAAACGACATATCCAACTGGGGATGCCGCGCATTAGCTATTTCTAATCTGGGCGCGAGACTTTCAAAAATCGATTCCGATCTTTGGGGTATGCCTCAGCCTTTCGCGTGTGGCACGCGGCTCACGCCATCTTGGCCAGCAGCTTCAGGAAGGTGCCGATTTCCTTCGGGGTCAGCGGCGCCAGCGTTTCCTCGGTGATCTTCTGGGCCAGAGGTATCAGCCGCTCCACCAAGGTGCGGCCCTCCGTCGTCAGGCTGACCAGCAGCCGGCGCTTGTCGACTTCGTGCCTGGAAAGCTCGACCAGCCCGCGCGCCTTCAGCCGGTCGATGACGCCCTTGACTGTCGCCGCATCCATGGCGATCAGCGTGCCGAGCTGGTTCTGCGAGGTCTCGCCGACATCATGCAGCTTGGCCAGTGCCGCGAATTGCGGCGGCGTCAGGTCGCCGATATGCGAGGCGAAGATCGAGACATGGCGCTGATGCGCCTTGCGCAGAACGAAGCCGACCTGCTCCTGCAGATGGTATTCGCCTTCCGTCTCGTCGGCTTCGACAAGCTTCAGCAGATTGTCTTCCCCGGTCATCGCTGTCCGTCCCAGACCTTGATGTCCTTGGCCTCAAGCCCGCCCATGCGGCTATGAATACGCGGACCGCAGGCCATGGCAAGGCAGAACAGGATTTCGTCCGGCCGTGGGCCGTCGGCGATGCCGACCTCCATGGCGTCGAAATGGCTGCGCACATAGGCGGCGTTGGTGTGGCCAAGCGGCACGTCGAGGCGAGAGCCGAAAGCACCGACCTTCATCGCCGACGGCACGATGGCCTTCGCCTGGCCGAGCCGTTCGCGCATGGCATAGCCGCCCGGCACATGCCACAGCGCGCCATGCTCGATCTCGCCGGCGGTGCCGACGATGGCGCCCTTGCCGTAGCCGTCGATGGCCTTGATGTCGCCGCCCAGCGCCTCGATCATCCTGTCGGTCAGGAGCAGGCCGAGCGGCTTCAAATCGTCCATCGCGCTCTGCAGTTCCTCGGCATAGCGGCCGGCGAAGGGGTTTTTCACGACGGCCAACCCGGCCACGCGCCGGCGCGGTTCCTGGGAGACAGGGCCGCCCTCGTGAAAAATCTCTTCGGTCAGAATGGCGATCTTACGGATCGGGAATTCAGGCATGGTGGATGTCTTTCGATGTTTGTCGGGTGTGGCGATCGGGCAGTGTTTGCGGTCGTCCGGCAGGGTAGGGAGGGGCAACGTGGCGCGTCGATACTTCAGGATGAACTTCCCCGCAGAGGCGACTATCGCCACCCAGAAAAAGCGCCGCGGCCTCTATCAGCCCACGTCGCCGAAAATCCTCCGCAACATCAAGGCCGCGCCCGAGAGCCGTCTCCACTTCGACCGCAGACAGCACCCCAACACCCACCGTCACCAGCCGACCGCCAAGATCGCTGTCGGGAGCAAGCTCCCGCGCCGGCCGCCGCTCGATCGCAACATGGCTCGGCAGGTCGACCGCATTGGCGATAAGCGTCGCTGCCGCATCGGCCTCCGCGGCCGTGCGCGCCAGCACTGCCACCGCATCGGCGATGCCGAGCGAATGGCTGCGCCCGCGCCAGCCGGAGGTGGCGATGCCGCCTATCCCGTCTTCTGCGCAAACGGTGATGCGGTCGGCAAAGCCGTGGCCGGTACCGGCGATGGCCAGCGTCATCGTTTCGCCCGGGGCGAGATGCAGTGCAATGTCGCCGCCATTGTTGATATAGGCCTTTTGTAATGTCCGCCCCGCAAGCATCGCGGCAAGGATTTCCTCGGCCACCGAGCCGGCGACGGCGGCCATCGGCGTGATGAAATTTTTCTCGGCAAGGCGGCTGACGGCGGCCTCCATGCGCCGGGCTACCGGGCTGGCAAAGGCGCGCGGCTGTGTGCTTGCAGGCCGGCGCAGCTCCGGCAGTTCGGCGACGAGTTCGGTCAGCACCGTCTGGAACCGAGAGACGGCCTGTTCATACGCGGCGCGCACCTCGGCCGCCTCACCAAACGCCTCGACGATCAGGTCGATCGGACCGTGATTGAGGTGAAGGCGCTTGCCGTCCACCAGCCAGGATGCCTGCGGGCCGTTCATCGATCCGGGCTTTCGCCGGCGAGGCGCAGTTGTGCCAGCGGCGGCCATGGATTGTCGGCCGGCGCATTTTTGCTGGCGCGGGCATTGAAATATTCGCCACCCCTGGCGAGGACATCGTCCACGCTGCGGATCTCGTCGGCATAGCCGCCAAGGCGAAGATAGTCGTCGCGGCGCAGCGTGAATTCGATCGGCGCGACGAGGGCGGGCGTCGGCACATAGCCGAAGGCGTTTTCCGGCACGCGCATGACATCGGCCATCAGCGTGATGCCGCCGCCGGGCCAGACATAGACCGGCGCGCCGCCGACCGTGACATAGGTTTTCAGGCCCTGCACCGAGCGGGTGAGGTTGACCGGGTTTTCAACCACACCGGCGCGCAGGGAGCCGCCGGCCCCGCCGACGAACAGCACCGTGCACAGCGCCGGCTCGCAATTGTCCTCGATCAGCCCGACGGATTTGCGCAGCCGCTCGGGAAACGGTTTTTCGACCGGCTTCAGTTCGTTGTCGAGCTCGAAATAGGCGAACTGCTCGCCGGTGGTCGAGACCATCAGCAGCGACAGGCCGGGCCGCGCGCCCTTCTTCGGGTTCCACTCCCCGAGGATCGACAGCGGGTCGGAAATGGTCGTGCCGCCCCAGCCGAGGCCGGGCTCCGAGACTTTGAAATAGCGGCCGGGCGTCGAGCGCCGGCCGATGATTTTTATGCCCGTGTCCTCCCAGCCCAGCACCTTGCCGGCCTGATGCTCGGAGACGACGCCGGTGATGTGGTCGTCGACCACCACAACCTCGTCGACCAGCCCGCGCCACTGCGTGGCAAACATGCCGATGGTGGCCGAGCCGCAGCCGACGCGCATGCGATGCTCGACCTGACCGTCGATGACCGGCGCCTTGCCGGCCTCGACAATGACGGTCGCGCCGCCGTCTATGGAAAGCTCGACCGGCTTGCGGTTGCAAAGATCGAGCATGGTCGCGCAGGTGACGCGGCCTTCGGATTTGGAGCCGCCGGTCAGATGATGCACGCCGCCGAGCGACAGCATCTGCGAACCATATTCGCCGGTGGTGACATGGCCGACCGCCTCGCCCTCTGCACGCACGATCGCCGTTTCAGGGCCGAGGAAGCGGTCGGTGTCGATCTTTATCTTGACGCCGCAATAGGAAAAAATGCCCTCGGTGACGACCGTCACCAGATCGACGCCCTCGACCTCCTGGCTGACGATGAAGGGGGCAGGCTTGTAGTCTGGATAGGTGGTGCCTGCGCCGATCGCCGTGACGAAGCGGCGGCCGCTATTGACCAGCTCGCCATTCCATTCTTCGCCTTCGCCAGCAAAGGGCACCACCGCGCCGCCGGTCCCGGCGCTGTGCTCGAGGATGGTCAACGGGTCGCAGCGCACGATGCGCCCGCCTGTATTGCCGTAGCGGTCACACGCGCCGGTGCGGCCCTCGGCGATGTAGCACATGACCGGGCAGGCATCGCAGCGGATCTTTTCCGCCACCTGCTTTTCGCCGGGATCATGGGTGTCGAAGCGTTCGGCAAGCTCGCTCATGGCGCGATGTTCCCGATTGTCGATAGACCCCCACCCCTAGCCCCTCCCCACAAGGGGGAGGGGGACTTTGTTGGGCTGCCGGCTGCCAGCAGATCACGAGTGAGATCGGCCTCGATATTCCCCTCCCCCTTGTGGGGAGGGGTTAGGGGTGGGGGTGCATCGCAGCGGTTGGATAAGACTTTCATGTCTCGGCCTCTGCCTCCCGAATCGCCGCGCGTATCCGGCTCGGCGTCGCCGGCACCTTGGTCACCAGAACGCCGGTGGCGTGGCGTATTGCATTGAGGATCGCCGGCGCGGTGGGGATCAGCACATGCTCACCCAAACCCTTGGCGCCGAAGGGTCCTTCCGGGTCCGGAACCTCCACCAGAATGGTTTCGATCGGCGGCACGTCGCCGATGGTCGGGATGAGGTAGTCGTGCAGGTTCTCGGTGCGGCCGGGGATGTATTCTTCCATCAATGCCATGCCGATGCCCTGGGCTATGCCGCCCTCTATCTGGCCCTCGACGAGCAGCGGGTTGATGGCGCGGCCGACATCATGTGCTGCGGTGATCTTTATCAGCTTCACCGTGCCGAGCTTGAGGTCGACTTCAAGCTCGGCGATCTGCGCGCCGTAGCCGTATTGAGCGTAGGGCGTGCCCTGGCCTTTTTCGTCCAGTGGGAGCGTCGGCGGATCGTAGGTCTCCTGCGCGCCGAAGACGAAACCGTCAGCGTCCACAGCAAGTCCGGCGAGATCGATGCGGCGGGTGGCCTCGCCCTCGCGGATGACGAGTGTTGCGCCATCGAATTGCAGCGTTGCGCGCTCGGAAACATTGGCGAAGCGCAGGATCTTTTCACGCAAGCTCCGGCCCGACTTCTCCGCCGCCTTGCCCGAGACGAAAGTCTGGCGCGAGGCGGAGGTTTTGCCGGCGTCGGGCGTGATCGCGGTGTCGGCGCTGCGCAGCACGATCAGCGACAGCGGCACGCCAAGCGCGTCGGCGGCGATCTGCGAAATCACGGTGTTGGAGCCCTGGCCGATATCGACCGCGCCCTGATGCAGCACGACCTTGCCGGCGGGGGAGATGCCGATCTTGATCGTCGAGGGGTTGGGCAGCGAAGTGTTGCCGCAGCCATACCAGCAGGAAGCGACGCCGACGCCGCGTTTCCTGGTGTCGTTTCCGGCATTGAACTCTTGTGCGTCGGCCAGCGCGCGCGCCCAATGCGGCTGGAGAGCTTCCAGGCAGTCGGCTATGCCGACGCCGGCCTTAAGAACCTGCCCGGTCACTGTTTCGGATCCGTTCCGAAGTGCGTTTTTCAAGCGGAAATCCAGCCGGTCCATGCCAAGCTTTTCGGCGAGCGCGTCGTATAGCGTCTCCTGCATGATGGTCGCCTGCGGCACGCCGAAACCGCGAAACGCGCCGGCGATCGGGCCGTTGGTGTGGATGGCGCGGCCGAGCGCGCGATAGTTCGGCGTGGCATAGGGGCCGGAGGCGTGCACCGGCACCCGGTTGGCCACCGTCGGCCCCCAGCTCGCATAGGCGCCGGTGTTGAAATCGCCGGAAAACACCATGCCGGTGACGCGGCCATCGGCGTCCGTGCCGATGGTCGCCTTCATCAAGGCGGGATGGCGTTTCGTGGTCGACATCATGGATTCGTTGCGGCTGTAGGCAAGGGCTGCCGGCCGGCCGGTCTTCATCACGACGAGGCCGATCAGCGGCTGCAGCGACACGTCCAGTTTGGAGCCGAAACCGCCGCCGGTCGCGGTCGGCACGATGCGCACTTTTTCCGGCGCGAGGCCGAGCACTTTCGCCGTGTCGTCGCGGTCCATATAGGGCGCCTGCGTGCAGGCGGTGACGACGAGCGTGTCGCCGTCCATGTAGGCGAAACCGGCCTCCGGCTCGATATAGGCGTGCTCGACGAAGGAGGTCTCGATCTCGCCGGACACGGTGTGGGCTGCCTTGGCGAGTGCAGCTTCCGGGTCGCCGCGCTCGACAAAACCTTGCGTCAGCAGATTGTGCTCGCGGTTCGAATGGATCAAGTGTGCGTCTGCCGCCTGCGCTTCGCAGGGCTGAAGCATATGGGGCAGTTCGGTCCAGGTGATCGGGAATTTCGTCAGGTCGAGCGAGGCGATCGCTTCGCGTTCGCCGGCGACCAGCGCCACCGCCTCGCCGCGAAAGCGCGTGGCGTTCTCGGCCAGCGCGGGCTGGTCGGCAAAGGGTGGGATAACGCCGAAACAGTTTTTTCCCGGAATGTCGGCGGCGGTGAAGACGCCGACGATGCCGGAGTTTTCAGTCTTGTAGGCGTCGAGATCGCCGAAGGCGAAAGCCGCGTGATAATGCGGCGAACGGATGACGGCGACATACAGCGCATCGGAGGGAAAGCTGTCGCCGCCGAATTTTTCGGCGCCGGTTACCTTGGGGATGCCATCGAGGCGGACGGGGGAGGAGCCGACGGCGTGGCCGGTTTCGGGGAGGCGGCGGTCGAGGGTGCGCGGAAGCGCAATGTCTGCAGTAGCCTTCTGCGATGGCGCGCTCCGTGCACTACCCCCCTTTGGCCTGCCGGCCATCTCCCCCGCAAGGGGGGAGATCGGCAGTTCTGCGGTTTCACCCCCTCCTGCAATGTCGAAGATTGGCGAAGAGGCCGATGACCGAGTAATCTCCCCCCTTGCGGGGGAGATGGCCGGCAGGACAGAGGGGGGTGTCTCAGGATCAAGCGACGCAGGCATGAGCCGCGCAGCCCCCATAACCGCCGCCACAATCTTCCGATACCCGGTACAGCGGCAAAGAATACCGCCAAGCGCGTCCTGCACCTCAATCTCGCTCGGGTGCGGGTTCCTGTCCAGCAGCGCCGTACCCGCCACCAGCAGCGCCGGCGTGCAGATGCCGCATTGGGCCGCGCCATGTTCGAGGAACGATGCCTGCAGCGCCGAGAGCTTTCCGTTTGCTAGCCCTTCCACGGTTCGCACGGACGCGCCCGCAACCGACGCTGCCGGCACGAGGCAGGCGCAGGCTGGTTCGCCGTCGATGAGCACCGTGCAGGCGCCGCAATCGCCGGCGTCGCAGCCGACCTTGGTGCCTGTGAGGTGCAAGTCGTCGCGCAGCAGCGCGGACAGTCGCTGGACCGGCGGTGCCGAGACGGAAACGGCCGCGCCATTGACCTCGAAGGTGATGTCGATGTGCTCCGCGCTCATGCCGCCACCTTCGCCGCTGGTTGGGCGCCGGCAGCCGCAAGCACGGCGCGGACAACGATCTCGCGCGCCGCCTCGTGCCGGTACTCGGCGGTGCCGCGCACGTCGTCGATGGGAGCGAGTTCGGGGAGCGATGTGGCAGCGACCGTCTCCGCCAGCGCTGAGCCAATGGGCAGGCCGCGCAAGGCGGCTTCAAGGCCGGCCAGCCGTTTGGCGACGAGCGAGCAGGAGCCGACCGCCACGGAAGCTTCCGCGACGATGCCGTCTTCCACGACGATGCGGGCGGCGGCCATGGCGATGGAGATGACGAGATAACGGCGCGCGCCGAGTTTTACGAAGGCGCTGGTGCCGGCAGTCGCGGATTTCGGGATGCGGATCGCCGTCACCATCTCGCCCGGCTGCAAGGCAGTGCGGCGGTTACCGAGAACGAAGTCTTCGAGCGGCAGGTGGCGCGTTAAACTGGCTGAGCGCAGTTCGACTTCCGCACCCAGCGTGAGCAATGGCGGCACGCCATCGGCGGCCGGCGAGGCGTTGCACAGATTGCCGGCGATGGATGCACGGTTCTGGATCTGCACCGAGCCGACTTCGCGTGCCGCAAGCTTCAGCCCGTCAAAGGCGGCGGGCAGGTCGCGTCGAATGATATCGGTCCAGGTCGTGCGCGCGCCGACGACGATATGCGAGCCAACCTCTGCTATGCCGCGAAGCTCGGATAGCCCATTGATATCAAGAACATTTTCGCTGAGCGGCCTGTTGCCGAGCGCCGGGTAAAAGTCCGTGCCGCCGGCCAGAATGCGCCATGGCCCATCGCTAAGCAGCGCCAGCGCCTCATCGACATTTTTGGGTTTCGCGTAACGGATCACGCAATGCCTCCCGGCATGGCCGGCGCTCGAAAATTCATTCGCATGCAAATGATATCAAGGTCGCGGAAATTGTCAAAGCGGAGTTTGCCCGCCGCCGTCCCACGCCCAGAATTTCAGCTTTCGGCACAATGCCGGTTGACGTGGCGGCTGCTTCCGGCCAACGCTCAGCGCGATCATTTTCGGACCGGAGGTCACATGAAGGAAGAAGCGCTTGTCGTCATCGACGTGCAGAACGATTTTTGCCCGGGCGGCAGTCTGGCGGTGGCAGGCGGCGACGAGATCGTGCCGCTGATCAACGAGATGATCGGCCGGTTCGAGCATGTCGTGCTGACGCAGGACTGGCATCCCGCCGGCCATTCGAGCTTCGCTTCGCAGCATCCCGGCAATCAGCCCTTCGAGACAACGAAAATGCCCTATGGTGACCAGACGCTGTGGCCGGACCACTGCATGCAGGGCACGGTCGGCGCGGCGTTCCACGGGGCGCTGGAATGGACCAGGGCCGAGATCGTCATCCGCAAGGGGTTCCGCAAGACGATCGACAGCTATTCGGCGTTTTTCGAGAACGACCATAAGACACCCACCGGCCTCGGCGGCTATCTGAAGGAACGCGGCATCGGCAGCATTACGCTGGTCGGCTTGGCGACCGACTTCTGCGTGGCCTATTCGGCGCTGGATGCGGTGAAGCTGGGGTTCGACACGACCGTGCGGCTGGATGCTTGCCGCGCCATCGATCTCGGCGGCACGCTGGAGCTCATGACGGGGAAGATGCGGGATGCCGGGGTGAAGCTGGTTTGAGCGCTGGCGCGCTTTGCCCATATCAGCGGCAGCAATAGCGTTGCGCTCCATCCTTACGACCGGTCTTGCGCAAATCCCGGCTCCGGCGACGTGGACATTCCATCCCTTCGCGACAGGCATCAGAAGAATCCCAAAACAGTTGGATGTAAGCAATGCCCTCAAGGGGGAGCGTGACGCCTGTCATCGCGCACTCTTCTTGCAAACGATTTGCAATTGCATTGACACCTGCGCAACGGTGCTTTATCTCCAGACATAAGGGCCGGGGCTTCCGCGCGCCCAAACTCCACCCGACAGGATTTTTCATGACAGGCATTCGAGCGTTTCTTGTTTCACTATCTCTCACGGTTCTTGCGGCTATCTCCGCTAGCACCGCCCAGGCCGCCGACAAGATGAATGTCGTCACCACCTTCACCGTCATTGCCGATATCGCCCGCAACGTTGCCGGAGATGCCGCGACCGTCGAATCCATTACCAAGCCCGATGCCGAGATTCACAACTACCAGCCGACCCCCGGCGACATGATCAAGGCGCAGAAGGCCGACCTGATCCTGTGGAACGGCCTCAATCTCGAACTCTGGTTCGAAAAATTCTTCGCCAATCTGAGCGAAGTGCCGAGCGTCGTGGTTTCGGAAGGCGTCGAGCCGATGGGCATCGCCGAGGGCCCCTACACCGGCAAGCCGAACCCGCATGCTTGGATGTCTCCTGATGCGACGCTGATCTATGTCGAGAACATCCGCAAGGCATTTGCCGCGCAGGACCCGGACAATGCCGAGGCCTACGCGAAGAACGCCGCCGCCTATTCGGACAAGATAAAGGCGACCGTCGAGCCGATCCGCGCCGAGATCGCCAGCATTCCGGAAGACCGCCGCTGGCTCGTCACCAGCGAGGGCGCGTTTTCCTACCTCGCCCGCGACTTCGGCCTGAAGGAGCTTTATCTCTGGCCGATCAATGCCGACCAGCAGGGCACGCCGCAGCAGGTTCGCAAGGTCATCGACGCCGTGCGCGCCAACAACATTCCGGCGGTGTTTTCCGAAAGCACCATCTCGGCCTCGCCCGCCGAGCAGGTCGCCCGCGAGACCGGCGCCAAATATGGCGGCGTGCTCTATGTCGACTCGCTGAGCAACGAAGACGGCCCGGTGCCGACCTATCTCGACCTTCTGCGCGTCACCACCGAGACGATCACGAAAGCACTCGTGAAATGAATGCTTTAGCCAGGGCGAACCCAGCCAGCGGGACAGAAGACAGCAGCGGGCTTCGCGTCGACAACATCACCGTCACCTACCGCAACGGCCAAACCGCCCTGCGCAATGCGAGCTTCGCCATCCCGACCGGCACCATTACGGCGCTGGTCGGGGTCAATGGCAGCGGCAAGTCGACGCTTTTCAAGTCGATCATGGGCTTCGTGCCGCTGGCCGCCGGCACGGTCGAGATTTTCGGCGAGCCGGCAGCCTACGCCTTGAAACGCAATGCCGTTGCCTATGTGCCGCAGAGCGAGGATGTCGACTGGAACTTTCCGGTTCTGGTCGAGGATGTCGTGATGATGGGCCGCTACGGCCACATGAACTTTTTGCGTATGACGCGGCCGGTCGACCGGCAGGCCGTTGACGAGGCGCTGGCGCGGGTCGGCATGAGCGACTACCGCAAGCGCCAGATCGGAGAGCTTTCCGGTGGCCAGAAGAAGCGCGTCTTCCTCGCCCGCGCACTGGCGCAGGAAGGAAAAATCATCCTGCTCGACGAGCCCTTCACCGGTGTCGACGTGCGCACCGAGGAGGCGATCATCACGCTGTTGCAAGCCTTGCGCGACGAAGGCCGGGTGATGCTGGTTTCCACGCACAATCTCGGCAGCGTGCCGCGCTTCTGCGACCGCGCCGTGCTGATCAACCGCACCGTGCTTGCCGCAGGTCCGACCGCGGAAGTGTTCACGCAGGCCAATCTCGAAAAGACCTTCGGCGGCGTGCTGCGCCAGTTCATCCTCGGCGGCGCCGATCTCCATGACGATGCCGACAAGCGCCGCGTCACGGTGCTGACCGACGACGAGCGCCCCTTCGTCATCTATGGCGATGGCGAAGACCCGCGCGACGCCGCCGTTCCCGAAAAGACGGATGCGGAGAAATGATCGCGACGCTGCTTGAACCCTTCGGCTATGGCTACATGGTCAATGCGATGTGGGTGTCGGCTCTTGTTGGCGGCGTCTGCGCCTTTCTCTCGGCCTATCTGATGCTGAAGGGCTGGTCGCTGATCGGCGACGCGCTCTCGCACTCGATCGTGCCGGGCGTGGCCGGCGCCTATATGCTCGGCCTGCCCTTCGCACTTGGCGCGTTCCTGTCCGGCGGGCTTGCGGCTGCGGCCATGCTGTTCCTCAACCAGCGCACCAAGCTGAAGGAGGACGCCATCATCGGCCTGATCTTCACCTCCTTCTTCGGCCTCGGCCTGTTCATGATCTCGCTGTCGCCGGCCTCGGTGAACATCCAGACCATCGTGCTCGGCAACATCCTCGCGATCACGCCGGGCGACACGCTGCAGCTTGTCATCATCGGCGGCGTGTCGCTCGCGATCCTGCTGGCGAAATGGAAGGACCTGATGGTCGCCTTTTTCGACGAGAACCATGCCCGCTCCATCGGTCTCAACCCGGACTGGCTGAAGGTGCTGTTCTTCACGCTGCTTTCGGCCTCTACGGTTGCTGCCTTGCAGACGGTCGGCGCATTCCTCGTCATCGCCATGGTGGTGACGCCCGGTGCGACGGCCTATCTGCTCACCGACCGGTTTCCACGGCTGATCGCCACCAGCGTTGCCATAGGTGCTGCCACGAGCTTCGTCGGCGCCTATGCCAGCTATTTTCTCGACGGCGCGACCGGCGGCATCATCGTCGTGCTGCAGACGCTGATCTTCCTCACCGCCTTCGTCTTTGCCCCCAAACACGGCATGCTGGCGGCGCGGCGCAAGGCGCGCGAAGCGCTGGAGGCGGGGGTATGACCGAAACCCTTCTCATGCCCTTCGCATTCCCCTTCATGCAGCAGGCCTTCGTTATCGCCGTGCTCGTTGCCATCCCCATGGCCATGCTGTCGGCGTTTCTGGTGCTGAAGGGCTGGTCGCTGATGGGCGATGCCATCAGCCATGCGGTGCTGCCGGGCGTGGTGCTGGCCTATATCGCCGGCATCCCGCTCGCCATCGGGGCGTTCGCCGCCGGCATGGTCTGCGCGCTCGCCACCGGCTTCCTGAAGGAGAACAGCCGGGTCAAGGAAGACACGGTCATGGGCATCGTCTTTTCCGGCATGTTCGGCCTTGGCATCGTGCTCTACACCAAGATCCAGACCGACGTTCACCTCGACCACATATTGTTCGGCGACATACTCGGCGTCACCTGGGGCGATGTCGTGCAAACCGGCATCATCGCGGTGATTACTGTAGGCACCATCGGCATATTCGGACGCGACCTGCTGCTGCACGCTTTCGACCCGCAGCATGCGCAGGCGATCGGCCTGCCGGTGAGATTGCTGCATTACGGGCTGCTGGCGATCCTGTCGCTGACCATCGTCGGGGCGCTGAAGGCTGTCGGCATCATCCTAGCCATCGCCATGCTGATCGCGCCGGGCGCCATCGCTTTCCTGCTGACCGACAGGTTTTCGCGGATGATGCTCGTCTCCATCATCATCGCGATGGCGGCATCTTTTTTCGGCGTTTATCTCAGCTTCTTCATCGACAGCGCACCCGCGCCGACCATCGTGCTTCTGATGAGCATGGCCTTCATCGCGGCGTTCATCTATTCGCGCTGGAAGATCGCCCGCGCCGAGCGCAGGCAGGTGGATGCAGGAACGGGATGAGCTATCCGCAGCACAATCCAGTTTTCTGACATAACAACGGCGGGGCAAAACCCCGCCGTTGTCATGCGCGTCTTGGGATCAGGCCGCTTTCGCAGCCAGGCGGTCGCGCGCGAAGGAGCGTCCATCAGCGTCGAAGATATGCAGGTCGCCGGGATCGGCGGTCAGCCGCAGGACGGCGCCGCGCTGGATCTCGGCATTGCCGGGCAGCTTTGCCACCAACGGTTCGGTGACGCGGCCGACCTGGATATAGGCCATCTGCACTTCGCCGAGCTGCTCGATGTAATCGACGACGCCCTCGAAGAGAAAATCCTTGCCTGTCGCGATGTCGAGGTCTTCCGGGCGCACGCCGAAACTGACCTTGGTGCCGGCGGCATCTGCCGGCGTTGCCACGGGAACCGTCACATTGTGTCCGCCGACATGACTGACGATCGTCGGCTGGCCCGTCTTCTCGATCGTTGCCGGCAAGATGTTCATCGCCGGCGAGCCGATGAACTGGGCGACGAACAGGTTGCCGGGATGGCGGTAAAGCTCCATCGGCGAGCCGACCTGCTCGATGCGGCCATCCTTCAGCACAACGATGCGATCGGCGAGCGTCATCGCCTCGACCTGATCGTGGGTGACATAGATCATAGTCGTTTCCGGCATGCTCTCCTTGAGCTTGGCGATCTCGATGCGGGTCGCGACGCGCAGGGCGGCGTCGAGGTTGGACAGCGGCTCGTCGAACAGGAACACCTTCGGATTGCGCACGATGGCGCGGCCGATGGCGACGCGCTGGCGCTGCCCGCCGGAGAGCGCCTTCGGCAGGCGTTCGAGATATTTGGTGAGCTGCAGGATTTCGGCTGCCTGGCGCACGCGCTTGTCGATCTCGGTCTTGTTCTCGCGGCCGATCCTCATGCTGAAAGCCATGTTGTCGTAGACGGTCATATGCGGGTAGAGCGCATAGGACTGGAACACCATGGCGATGCCGCGCTTGGATGGCGGCACGTCGTTGACCTTCTCGCCGGCGATCTCAAGCGTGCCGCCGGTGATTTCTTCCAGCCCGGCGATGGTGCGCAGAAGCGTCGACTTTCCGCAGCCCGACGGTCCGACGAAGACGATGAACTCGCCGGACTTTATGTCGAGATCGATGCCGTGCAGGATGTTGAGGTTGCCATATGCCTTCTTGACGCTGGTCAATGTGAGATCGGCCATAATATCCTCCCGATTTCCTTTGTTCCCCGATCAGGCGAGACGCCCGAACCAGGCTTCATAAGCTCCAAGCCGGATCGCGCCGGCGCCGGCATTTCCCGAAAATCCATGACCCGACAGCGGCTGCGCCGTGCCGTTCCCGCCGAGATCGATCACCGCGGGCGCCGAGCCCAGATTGAAGGCGCAGACAATTTCCTCGTTGCCTTCGCGGCGGGTAAAGGCGACCGCGTCACCGTCTGCCGCGAGGAAGGAAATATCGCCCTTGGTTAAGGCGGGATGCGTACGGCGGAAGTCGAGGAAGCGCCTGTAGTGCTCAAGCAGCGAAGCCTCGTCACCCTCCTGCGCACTGACCGACAGCGGCAGATGGTCCTTCGACACCGGCAGCCATGGCTTCGCGGTCGAGAACCCGCCATTGGCAGCACTTCCGTCCCACACCATCGGCGTGCGGCAACCGTCGCGGCCCTTGAATTCAGGCCAGAAGCGGATGCCGTAGGGGTCCTGCAGATCCTCGAAAGCGAGATCGGCTTCGCCAAGGCCCAGCTCCTCGCCCTGATAGATGCAGACCGAGCCGCGCAGCGACATAAGCAGAGCCGAGAGCACTTTCAGATAGGCGGTGCGGTCGGCCTCGCCCCCGCCCCAGCGCGAAGCATGGCGCATCACGTCGTGGTTGGAGAAGGCCCAGCACGACCAGCCGTCACTGGCGACGTCGCCGAATGTTTCCAGCACGGTCCGCACGCGGGCAGCGGTGATCTTTTCCGGTGCGAGGAAGTCAAAGGCGTAGCACATCTGCACGCGGTTATCGCCGGCGGTATAGGCGGCAACGATGTCGAGGCCGCGCTGTGCATCGCCCACTTCGCCGACTGCGGCGGCAGCCGGATACTCGTCCAGCAGCGCGCGAAAACGTTCGAGGAAGCCGAGATTGTCGGACTGGCTCTTGTCGTAGAGATGGTCCTGATAATTGTAGGGGTTCACCGCCGGTGCGATGGAATCGTTGCGCTGTTCCTTCGGCAGCGGCGGATTGTCTTCCAGCCCGGCCGAGTGGAAGTAGAAGTTGATCGTGTCGAGGCGGAAGCCGTCGACGCCGCGCTCCAGCCAGAAGCGGGTGGCGTCGAGCACAGCGTCCTGAACCTCGACGTTATGGAAGTTGAGATCCGGCTGCTCGGCCAGGAAATTGTGCAGGTAATATTGCAGACGCCGCGCGTCCCACTGCCAGGCCGAGCCGCCGAAGATCGACAGCCAGTTGTTCGGTGGCGTGCCGTCGGGCTTGGCGTCGGCCCAGACGAACCAGTCGGCCTTGGGGTTGGTGCGCGAGGCGCGGCTTTCCCTGAACCATGGGTGCTCGTCGGCAGTGTGCGAGATGACCTGGTCGATCATCACCTTGAGGCCGAGCCGGTGCGCCTCGGCAATCATCGCGTCGAAATCGGCCAGCGTACCGAACATCGGGTCGACATCGCAGTAATCCGACACGTCGTAGCCGAAATCCTTCATCGGCGACTTGAAGAAGGGCGAAATCCAGATCGCGTCGACGCCGAGCCCGGCGATATAGGGCAGGCGCTGGATGATGCCTTTCAGGTCACCGATGCCGTCGCCGTTCGAGTCCTGGTAGCTGCGCGGATAGATCTGGTAGATCACCGCGCCGCGCCACCAGTCGCGGTCGACCGCCGGTTCAGGATGCTCGATTATGCGTGCAGCATGCATGGGCGGTCAGCCTCCTTTGACAGAACCCGCGAGCAGGCCGCGGACGAAATAACGTTGAAGCGAGAAGAACACGGCCAGCGGCACCAGAATGGTGACGAAAGCCGAGGTGGTGAGGATTTCCCAATTGCCGCCGCGCGAGCCGAGCAGGGCGTTGAGCTTGCCGGTCAGCACGAGTTGGTCCGAGCCGGAGCCGAGGAAGACCATCGCCACCAGAAGGTCGTTCCAGACCCAGAGGAACTGGAAGATGGCGAAGGAAGCGAGCACCGGGAAGGACAGCGGCAGCACGATCTTGATGAAGATCTCGAAATCGCTGGCGCCGTCGATGCGCGCCGATTCCATGATCTCGCGCGGCAGGCCGGCGATGTAGCTTCTGAGGAGGTAGATGGCGAAGGGCAGGCCGAAGCCGGTATGCGCCAGCCAGATGCCGAGATAGGTTTTTGCCGGCACGCCGAAGAACAGGCCGACGCCATTATAGAGCTTGAGCAGCGGGATCAGCGACATCTGCAACGGAACGACGAGCAGGCCGATGATGGTGGCGATCAGCAGCGCACGGCCGGGAAAGCGCATCCAGGCCAGCGCATAGGCCGCAAAGGCCGCGATCAGGATCGGGATGATGGTGGCCGGTATAGTCACCGTCAGCGAGTTGATGAAGGAGCGCCCGATGCCTTCCGAAAACAGCACCGTTTGATAGTTGTCGGTGGTGAAGCGCGGCGGCATCGAGGAGGCGAAATAGATGCGGCGGCCGCGATCGCCCTCGAAGGCGACCGGCGAGGATTGCACGTAGGAGCCGTCGTCATTGACCTGGAGCGTCACGCCATCGCCGAGGTCGGCAACGGCGCCCGCGGCAAACTCGGTCGGGGCCTGCGATTTGATGCCGAACGCGCTGATCGTACGGTTATCCCCGGCCTTGAGCAGGTTGCCCATGATCAGGAACTTGCCGTCCTTCTCGACCTGGTCGGCGGCAGTGCCCAGCCGCCCATCATCGTTCTGCGAGGAGGTGACCAGCGCCGTCCACCAGCCGGTGACTGCGAGCTGGTTCTTGTCGCGCAGCGAGCTGACGAGGATGCCGAGCGTCGGGATCGTCCAGATCGCGACGAAGATCAAAACCGCAATGTGGACGCCGAAGCGGCCGAGGAAGGATTTTCCGGTGGAGCTGGCCATCTCAGTGTCCTCCGCCTTCGCGATTTGCCTGACGAATGTTCCAGATCATGATCGGAACGACGGCCAGCATGATGATGACGGCGATTGCCGCACCGCGGCCAAAATCGCCGCCGCCACGGAACATCCAGTCGAACATCAGATTGGCCAGCGTGTTCGAATTCCACTGGCCGTTGGTCATGGTCAGGACGATGTCGAAGACCTTCAGCACGAGGATGGTGATGGTCGTCCACACCACGGCGATGGTGCCCCATATCTGAGGGATCATGATCTTCCAGAAAATCTGGAAGCCGCTGGCGCCGTCGATGGTCGCCGCCTCGATGGTCTCGTCAGGAATGCCGCGCAGCGCCGATGACAGGATGACCATGGCAAAGCCTGTCTGGATCCAGATCAGGATGACCATCAGGAAGAAGTTGTTCCAGAACGGCGTCGATATCCAGACCTGCGGATTGCCGCCGAAATACTGGACGATGGCATTGAGGATGCCGATCTGCGCCTGGCCCTCGCCGCGATACTCGTAGACGAATTTCCAGATGACGCTGGCGCCAACGAAGGAGATGGCAAGCGGGGCGAAGACCAGGCTCTTGGCGATGTTGCCCCACCAGATCTTGTCGGTGAGCACCGCGATGATAAGGCCGAGGAAGGTGCAGGCGGCGGGTACGACGGCAAGCCACAGGATGTTGTTGAAGATCGCCTGCAGGAACTCCCGGTCGCCGAAGGCCCAGCTGTAATTGGCCATGCCGACGAAGTTCTGCCCGGTGCGGTCGTGAACGGAGAGGATCAGCGTCGCGACAACCGGATAGATCAGGTAGACGGCGAGAATGAGCATCGCCGGGCCGACGAACAGCCATGGCCGGATATAGCCCTGCCGGCGAAGGTTATCGATGGCAGCCGCGCCCGACACACCGCGCGAGGGAAAGATAACATCGAGGAGGCGGTTTGCTGTCCAGAAATAGACGACGCAGCCGCCGACGCCGATGATGATGGTAAAAACCGCTGAGAGAAGCTGTGCCGTCATGGGAGTGTTCCCCGATCAGACTTGCGATAATTTTCCTTGGGCAGGCCGCCGGAAGGATCCGGGCCGCCGGCCCGAACCCTGTTTGCGGCCTGGTTGGCCCTACTTGATCGCGTCCCAGCTTTTCTGGACGTCTGCCGCGACATCGGCTGCCGGCTTGCCGCCGACCAGATCGATCATGCCGGTCCAGAAGGCGCCGGCGCCGATCTTGCCGGGCATCAGGTCCGAACCATCGAAGCGGAAGGTCGAGGCGCTCGACAGGATTTCGCCCTGCTTCTTCAGGGCGTCGCTGGCATAGGCGTCGTTGTTGACCGATTTGAGCGGCGTGACGAAGCTGCCTTGCGCCATCCACAATTCATGCGCCAGCGGCAGCTTCAGGAACTCGATGAAGGCACGCGAGGCCTTGGTGTCCTTGGTGATCATCGCCAGCGTGCCGGCGCCGAGAACCGGGGTGCCGAGTTCAGGCTTCGAGGCATAGGTGGGATAGTAGAAGAAGTCCGCGTCCTGGCCGAGTTTCGTGCCTTCCGGGAAGAAGGAGGGAATGAACGACGCCTGATGATGCAGGTAGCATTTCGGCGGCACCGAGAAGAGACCCTTCGGGCTGTCGCGGAAATCGGTTGCGGACACTGCCGCCGCACCGCCACTGACCATCTTGTCGTCGGTGGCGATCTTGGCGAAGATATCGAGCGCGCCGACTACGGCCGGATCGTTGAACGGGATCTCGTTCTTGACCCATTTGTCATAGGTTTCCGGCGGCTGCGTGCGCAGCATGATGTCTTCGACCCAGTCGGTCGCCGGCCAGCCGGTCGCACCGCCCGAGCCCAGGCCGATGCACCATGGCGTGCCGCCATCGGCAATGATTTTTTCCGACAGAGCCTGCAGTTCTTCCTGGGTCTTCGGAACTTCGTAGCCGGCTTCCTCGAAATTGTCCGGCGAATACCAGACCAGCGACTTCACGTCGGCCTTGTAGGGAAAGGCGAAATAGCCGGCCTTGCCGTCCTTGTCCTTGAAGGTGCCGAGGTCGACCCATGACTGGCCGGCGCCGTAATTGTCCTTGACCCAGGCGGCCGTCTCGTCGCCGAGCGGCGTCAGCAGGCCCTTGGAGGCCAGGTCCTGGATCAGGCCCGGCTGCGGCAGGATGGCGATGTCGGGCGGGCTGCCGGCCTGCGTGTCGATGACGATCTGCTGTTCATAATTCTCGGACGAGGAGTATTTGAGATCGACGCCGGTGGCTTCGCTGAAATATTCGAGCACGCTGCGCACCAGCGCCTCGTCCTCACCGCGCCACGGTCCGAAAATGGAGAGCGTCTGGCCCTTGAGGTCGACTTTCTTCAACGTCTCGAAATCGGCCCAGTGGAAACGGGCGTCCTCGCCCGGCTTGAATTTCAATTCCGCCTGAGCGGGCGCACCGAGCGCCACTGCTGCCAGCGCCACGCCTATGAAAAGGCTCTTTCTCATCGACTTTCCTCCCAGTGGTCACAGGTCATCGGCGAAACCTCCATTTCGCCGTGCCGATGTCGCCCTGGTCGCGTCCGCCTTGCGGAACCGTCAACTTCCGACCATGCCGGTCGAAAGTCTTCCAAAGCGCTTTGGCTGCTTTTATCATCGCCGCCGAAGCGGGCCAGAGTCAAGCATCATGTTACATAAACCGATTTAAATTGCAAATTTGTTGCGTCGCATCATCGTTTTTTGCGCCGCAACAGCGAATTTCGCTTCTGAAACGAGCTTTCTGCACCTAAACTGATAATTCCGGATTTGGGTATGGGCAAAGGAAAATACCGATGTTTAAAAGCGCTTTGAGGATAAAGCGGCTGTGAACCTCAAGCAGCTCTCGCTTATGCTCGACCTGTCGCAGACCACGGTCAGCCGGGCGCTCAACGGCTATCCGGAGGTCAGCGAGGAGACGCGCCGGCGTGTGGCCGATGCCGCCAAGCGCCACGGCTATCGCCCGAACCCCAGCGCACGCCGGCTGGCGACCGGCAAGGCGGGCATGATCGGCTACGTCATGCCCACGGGTGCCAGCGTCGACATCGATCCGCATTTCGTCGAATTCCTGTCGGGTCTCGGCGACTACGCCCGCGCGCATGATTTGGACCTGGTGCTAAGCCCGGCCGATGCCCGCGACGAGGAAACCACCTATCGCCGCATCGTCGCCAACAAGCAGGTCGATGCGGTCTATGTCTCGGCACCATGCCATGGCGACAAGCGGGTCGCGCTCATTCATCAGCTCGGCATACCCTTCATCGTCCATGGGCGCAGCGAGGGGCTGGATTTCGACTATCCCTACCTCGACATCGACAATGAGGCAGCCTTTCACGAAGCGACGCGGCTTCTCGTGCAGCTCGGCCACAAGCGCGTCGCTCTCATCAATGGCGACGACACGCAGACCTTTGCCATCTTCCGCGAGCGGGGCGTGCGGCGGGCGCTGGCAGCGAGTGGCATTGCCTTGCCGCCGGTCTTGCTGCGATCGGTGGCGATGACGGAGGAAAACGGCTACCGCGCTGCCCGAAGCCTGCTTGAGCAGAGTGAGGCGCCGACAGGCATCGTCTGCTCCAGCCTGATCATGGCGCTGGGCGTGGTGCGCGCGGTGCGCGATCTCAAGCTCACCATTCCCGGCGACCTGTCGCTGATCGCCCATGACGACGTTTTTCCATGGCTGAAGCCGGAAAACTTTTCCGTGCCGCTGTCGACGACGCGTTCCTCGATCCGCGCGGCGGGCCAGCGTATTGCTGAGCGGCTGGCAGCACGGATTTCGGGTCTGGAAACCGGCGCACGCGGCGAGATATGGCCGGTCGATCTCGTCGTGCGCGGCTCGATCGCCGGCGCGCCCGTTTAAGCGACTTTCTTCTATCGACAATCGCGAGGCTTGGCTTTACGGGGCGAGGAAATTGTTCACGACCCTGAAAGGCCCGGCATGCGCACAAAAACCCTGATCGCCCCTTCGGTGCTGGCGTCTGACTTCTCAAAGCTTGGGGACGAGGTCGCGGCTGTCGCGGCAGCCGGTGCCGACTGGATCCATCTCGACGTCATGGACGGCCATTTCGTGCCCAACATCACCTTCGGCGCACCGGTCATCAAGGCCATTCGAGATCGCACCGACAAGGTGTTCGACTGCCACCTGATGATAACGCCGGCCGATCCCTATCTCGCCGCCTTTGCCGACGCCGGTTGTGACATCATCACGGTCCATGCCGAGGCAGGCCCGCATCTCGACCGCTCGCTGCAGGCGATCCGCAATCTCGGCAAGAAGGCCGGCGTTTCGCTGAACCCGTCGACGCCAGAAAGCGTCATCGAATATGTACTCGACCGGCTCGACCTCGTCCTGATCATGACGGTCAATCCCGGCTTCGGCGGCCAGGCCTTTATTCCGGCGATGGTCGAGAAAGTGAAGCGGGTCAAGGCAATGATCGGCGACCGTCCGATCGACATCGAGATCGACGGAGGCGTCAGCGCAGAGACCGCGCCGCTGGTCACGGCTGCCGGCGCGAATGTGTTGGTGGCCGGTGCTGCGATCTTCAAGGGCGGCGCGGAAGCGGCCTACCGCGCGAATATCGAGGCGATAAGGACGGCGGCTGACGGGGCTGTCTAATCTCCCCCCACAAAGGGACGGCAAGCCGCCCCCAAGTCTATCCGACCCCCACATATCTCTGCACAAAAGCCGGGTCGGCGCGCAGGGCCTCGACGCCGACGGTCTCGCGGGCGCGGCCGTTCTCGATGAACGTCACGCGGTCGGCGACCGACAGCACTGCGTCGACGCGCTGCTCGACCAGTATGGTCGAGACGCCGCGCTCGCGCAGCTTGGCCACCGTCTCGCGGATTTTGGCGATCATCGATGGCATCAGGCCCTCGGTAGGTTCGTCGAGCAGCAGCACGTCGGGCTCCAGGCAGAGCGCGCGGGCCATGGCCAGCATCTGCTGCTCGCCGCCCGACAGCGTGCCGGAGCGCTGGCCGAGCCGGTCGCGCAGCAGCGGGAAGAGGTCGAGTACGGCGTCGCGCGTCGCCTTGCCCTTGGCGCGCGTCATCAGGCCGATCTCGATGTTTTCGGCCACCGTCATCTCGGCAAACAACCGCCGGCCCTGCGGCACATAGGCGACGCCCGCCTTGGGCACGTCATGGGCGGCAAGGGTCGTCAGTTGGCGCTCGCCGAGCTTGATCGAGCCGGCACGCGCCGGCACCAGCCCCATGATCGCCTTGAGCGTCGTCGTCTTGCCGGCGCCGTTGCGGCCGAGGAGACACAGCACTTCGCCCTTTTTCAGGGTCAGTGACAGGCCGTGCAGCACCGGCACTTCGCCATAAAAACAGTCGAGCCCGGAGATGGTCAGTGCGTCGCTCATGCCGGTTCCGTTCCGAGATAGGCGCGCTGGACCTCGTCATTGGCGCGGATGTCTTGCGGCGTGCCCTCGGCAAGAATCCTGCCGGCATTCATGACGGTGATGCGGTCGGCCAGACCCATCACCACCTGCATATTGTGTTCGATCAAAAGCACGGTGGCGTCCTGGGCGATTTCGCGAACCAGATCCATGAAGCCGGCGATCTCGCCATCGGAAAGGCCCTGTGTCGGCTCGTCGAGGATCAGCAGGCGCGGTTTCAGCGCCAGCCCCATCGCGACTTCGAGAAGCCGTTGATGACCGTAGGACAGGGTGCCGGCGAGGCTGTCAGCGCGATCGGCCAGACCGGTGCGCTCGAGCGCGGTCATGACGCCGGCATGGAGTTTTGCGCGTGAACGGCCGTCGGCCAGCGTGCGCTGCATCGGCAGCGCGACATTGTCGTAGGCGCTGAGATGGGCGAACACGCTGGTGATCTGGAACGTATAGGCAATGCCGCGGCGGACGCGCCGATAGGCCGGCAGGTCGGTGATATCGTCGCCGTCGAAGACGATGGTGCCGGAACTCGGCATCACCCGGCCGCAGACGAGGCTGACGAAGGTCGTCTTGCCGGCGCCGTTGGGGCCGATGATGGCGCGGATCTCGCCGGGCAGCAGCGAGAAATCGACGCCGTCGACGGCGCGCAGCCCGCCGTAATTCTTCCTGAGATCGCGCGTGGTGAGCAGCGGCGTCATGGCAGCCACCTTATCCAGCGTTCGCGGATGGTGCCGAGAATGCCTTTGGGAAAATAGAGCACCAGCAGGATGAGGGCGACGCCGACGATCAGCAGATAGGCCGAGGTATAGCTGGAGGTGATGTCGACGACGTAATACATGAACAGCGTGCCGACGAAGGGGCCGAGCGTGGTGGCGGCACCGCCGAGAAGCACCCAGAGCAGCGGCAGGATCGAATACTGCACCGAAGCGAAGCTGGAACCGACATAGCCGAACAGCAACGCATAGGCAGCACCCGCCGAAGCGCAGATGACGCCGGAGACGATGACTGCGACCAGCTTGTTGGCAAAGGTGTCGTAACCGAGCATCTTCGTGCGCTCCTCGTTTTCGCGGATGGCCACCAGCACGCGGCCATGGGCGGAACGCACGATGAAAAGCGTTATCAGAAGCACGACGGAAAACAGCGCAAGCGCCGTCATGTAGCGCGTCGCAGGATGCGTGAGGTCTAGGTAAAAGTCGCCGATGAAGAGGCGGCGGGTTTCCTGGCCGAGAACGAGGCCGTCGTCGCCGCGCGTCCATTCGCTGAAATAGAAGGTCAGGAGATAGCAGACCTGCGCGAACATCATGGTGACGATCATGAAAGCGACGCCGGTGGTGCGCAGCGCCAGCAGGCCGATGGCGAGCGACAGCACCGCGCCGGAGACAAGCCCGGCGGCAAAGGCTGCCGGCATGGCCCAGCCGAAATGATAGGCGGTCAGCCCCGCGCCATAGAGCCCGGCGGCGAAGAACATGGCGTGGCCAAGGCTGAGCAGGCCGGCATAGCCGAACAGCATATTGTAGCCCATGGCAAAGACGGAAAGCACCATGACGCGCGCAAGCACGCCATGGTGATATTCGGGCAGGATGAAATTCAGCGCGAACAGAATCCCGATGACGGCGATGTGCAGCAGGAAGACCTTGGCCGACGCGTTGTTTCCCGTCATCGGCTGGCCGTCCCGAACAGGCCTTGCGGGCGAAACACCAGCACCATGGCGACCAGAAGCGTGGCGATGATCTTGGCCAGCGTCGGCGAGAAGAAGGCCGAGATGATGCCGTCGGAAAGCCCGATCAGCACTGCGGCGACGACGGTGCCGCGCAGCGAGCCGAGGCCGCCGATGATGACGACGATGAAGGAGAGCAGAAGCGGGTCCATGCCCATCAAATAATGGGCCTGGGTGATCGGCACGATCAGTACGGCGGCGACCGCCGCCAGCATCGCGCCGAGTGCGAAGACGCCGGCATAGACCTTGTCGACGGGAATGCCGAAGGCCTGCGCGGTTTCGCTGTCATATTGCGTGGCGCGCATGACGAGGCCGATTTTCGTGCGCGTCAGCACGAACCATGTCGCCGTTAGCAGCACGATGGATGTTGCTATGATCGACAGCTTGTAGCCGGAATAGCCGAACCATGGGAACAGGATGCGATAGGTGAACGGCGCATCGACCGGCCGCGCCTGCGGACCGTAGAAGGTCAGCGCAAGCTGCTGGATGATGTAGAGCATGCCGATGGTGGCAACGATGGTCGCTTCGGGATTGTAGTTGAGCCTGCGCAGCACCAGCCGTTCGGCCACGAGCGCCACGGCCCCGACGATCAGCGGGCTGATGACCAGCGCCAGAAGGAAGCCTATCGCCGGATGCCCGGTGACCAGCGAAGCGATCCACCAGGCCAGCACGGCACCCAGCATGAAGAACTCGCCATGGGCGACATTGACCACGCGCATGACACCGAACACCAGCGAAAGCCCGAGCGCCATCAAGGCGAGTACGGCACTCGTGACGAGGCCTTCGAGGGCGGCGAGGAGGAGGTGGGGTCCGAAAGCCATTCAGTGATCGCCCTCGGGTTCGACCGGCGGCCACTGGCGGGAGGTGTGGACTACCGCAAGAATACGGACCATCCCGGCATCAAAGTCGTAGACGATCCGATAGCTTCTGTGGGGAAGCAATTCACGTGTGCCGGCAAGAAGGCCTGGCCGCCCGGAATTGGGAAAATCAGCGAGCCTGCCGGTGGCGCCGGACAGCAGTTCGTCCATTTGTATCGCGGCACGAGGGTTATCAATGGCTATGAAATCAACAATCTCGGCAAGATTTAGTTTTGCGGCGGTTGACCACCTGACTTTCACGGCTAGGCCTCTTTAGTGCGGGCTAGCAGTTTCTTTCGCCTTGCCGCAACTTCGGCCTCGACCTCCTCCTGAGAAAAACTCAAGCCGGCTTCGAATTGCTTGCGCGAGATTTCAACCTTGCGGCGCAGGAATTCCACATAACTGCGTTCTTCTTCCTCTCGCGTTCGGACAAAATCACGCATCATTTCGCGCACGATCTGAGAAGCGGGGCGATCCGCCGCCTCGGCGGCCGCCATGAACGCATCCCGCAGTTCGGGCTCCAGCTTCATCGTGAACACAGCTTCTTTCGGCATGACAGCCTCCTTTGCGGTACTGACGATGTATATACGCAGTCAGTACCTTTCCGGCAACTTTTCAGCTTACAGCGACTGCGTCGTATAATCGCCTTCGGCCTCGTACATGCCGTCCTCGATCGAGGTGCGGTGCACGACCTTGAGCTTGCCGCCTTCCACCTTGGAAATGTTCTGGTGGCCAAAGCACTGGTGGATCTTGCCGTTGAAGGTCTTGTCGCCCTGCGGATGCTCGGGGCCTTCCTTGAACTCAGTGAGAGCCTCGGTCGCCTCAACCAGCTTGCCGCGGTCTTCCGGTCCCTTGTAGCCGGCGTCTTCCATCGCCTTCTTGATGACATAGAGCGTCTCCCAGCAGCCGAACATGTGGGCGGCGGTGGAGACGTCCTTGGGGTCGCCGACGGCAGCACCGTTCTCGTCGATGCCGACGGCGGCGCGATAGGCTTTCTGCGCGTCGGAGTCGTTCTCCTGGGCGTAGCGCGGCGAGCCTTCCCAGAAATGGCTGCCGTCGAGGAATTCGAGGCCGGGGCTGTTGATGTCGACGGCCTCGAGCGAGTCGATGAAGCCGAAAAGCTGCGGCCGGTTGGAGCCGTAGAATTCGCCGAGTTCCTTGACGAAGGTCAGCACCGCAGGCCCGACCATGACATGGTAGATGACCTCGGTCTCAGCCGGGATCTGCGGGAAATAGCGGGTGAACGAGCTTTCCGTCGGCGGAATGGCGATCTGCGCGATGACTTCCGCGCCCTGCGCCTTCAGCGCCGGCGGCAGGTAGTCGCGATGGTCGTAGCCGAACGCAAAATCCGGATAGATCATCGTGACCTTCTTGCCGGCATTGGCCGCGATCCATGGCGCGACCGACTGCACCTGGCTTTTCACGTCGGTGATGCCAGGCTGGAAGCAGTAGCGGTTGAGTTTTGTGGAGGCGACGTGGTGGCCTTCGCTGACCACGTAATAGGGAATTTTCAGTTCGCCCGCCGTGGGCGCCGAGCCGATGACGACGTGGGAAAACAGCGTGCCGAAGACGATGTCGGTCTTGTGCTGGCTGGCGAATTTGGCGACCACTTCGGCGCCGCGCTTTGGGTCGGTGCCATCGTCCTCGATGACGATCTCGACCGGACGGCCGGTGATGCCGCCGGCATCGTTGATGAGTTTTACGGCTGCTGCGGTTGTCTTTTCATACCAGCGGCCATAGGCGGCGCCGATACCGGTGCGATGCGACTGGAAGCCGATCTTGATCGGCGCCGAGCTCTGCGCCTGCGCATAGCGGACGAAGCCGGGCGCGGCGGCGAGGCCGGCGGTGGCGGCAAGCCCCTTCAGCGCGGTGCGGCGGTTTAGACGAAGGCCATCCGGCCCCAGAATCCTGCTTTTATCGGTCATGTCGGTTCCCCTTGTCTTATGACTTATAACCGCTGATCAACATCAAACGCCTCGCCCATTTTCGAGGCGGAAAATTGCATGTGTACAAACTAAATCACCAAAGTTCCGGCATGGCAATAGCTGCTCCCCAAGGGGAAGCACGCGCCGTGTTTCAGTCCGAAAACAGCGTCAGCCGGCGGTCGGCGTCGACAGCAGCCACAGGCCGAAAACGGTGTAGCCGATCATCAGGATCGTGAGCGGCAACTGGCTGAGCGCAGCCTGTCTTGCTGTCGGATGGAGCCGGTAGGCCAGCCCATGCGCTATGAGCACTGCCAGCACATGCCCGCCGATGATTGCCGCAGCCTGTGCGTTCCAAAGCGCCCAGGCCGACTGATAACCGGCGACGATGCCGGCGCCGACCTGAAAGCCAGCGGTGCCGAACACGTCCCAGCCGCTGGAGAACGGGTCGGAGATTGCCACCAGCGCATACTGGCCGTTGACGAGGAAGGCGGTGAGGTAATGCGAGAAATGATAGGCGAGCGCGATCGGCACGATCGACCAGACCAGAAGCCCGGCGGATCTGGCGAAGGGCAGGCGGCTGCCGGCGAGACGCTCGCCGAGGAGCACGGCCAGCAGATAGACGGCTGAAAGGGCTGCGAATATCAGCACCAGCCCTATCGTGTTCGTTGTCATGACGGCCGAGCGGCCTGGAAATTCCAGCGGATTGATGCCGTTGAGGCCGAGCCAGAAGAAGGTTTTCGACAGGCCGTCGAAGGACACGGAGCTAAGTGACAGCAAGAGAAAGAACATGCCGCTAGCCGGCAAAGGATTTGCGGCCCAAAGCTTCGCGCCGGGCAGGCAGAGTGATGTCCGGTTTTCTGGACGTGCAGCCTCCACCATCCCAAACCGCGACACCATCCGAAAGAACACGGACAGGAATTCGCCGCGCCGGCTCCAGTCTTCATAGCCGAAGGCGATCACAGCCAAGAAGCTCACCAGCCAGTAGATGCCTGCCGCCCAGGCAAGCCGCGCCGGGTCGTCGGGCGCGGGGTCGATCAGCTCGAACCACGCGAAGGCGAAGAACAGTATGAGTGCTGGCCAGTAGCCGGCCCATTTGGGAAGCCGCCGGTCGCGCAGCGTTGGAAAGATGGCAGCAACGACCCGCCACGGCCCGTACCACGGGTTGATCCATGCCCAGAGATTGCCGAACACGCCCTGCACCAGCGTCAGCCCGACCCACAGCAGCGTCCAGATGGTCAGCGGCAGCGGGTTGGAAAGTGGATCGCGGCTGCCGAGAAAGCCGGCGGCGATCAGAGTGGCGAGGATCGCGAAGGCGATGAGGCTGGTGAAGGTACGTGCGCGCTCGCTGACTGAGAAGAACGCAAGACGTTTGGCGGCGAAGCGCTCGAGCAGGGCTGGCGGCAAGACGGCCAGCACCAGAAAACTTGCGGCAACCGCCATGGCACCGCCGGTTAGATAATAGCCGGTCGGCATGAGCAGGACATAGCCGCGATCGGAAGCGTGGGCGAAGGCCGGTGACGTGTTTAGGAAGATAGCTATGCAGGCGAGGAATGTGAGGGTGGGTAAAAGGGAGGTCGGCCTGCGCCCCGCGTCACCACCCCCCTCTGTCCTGCCGGACATCTCCCCCGCAAGGGGGGAGATCGGCAATGGCCATGCCGCCTCATTCCTTGCTACGTTTGAGGTTGGCGAAGGCTCTGATGATAGCGTGATCTCCCCCCTTGCGGGGGAGATGTCCGGCAGGACAGAGGGGGGTGGTGATGTAGTGGGTTGTCGGATCAAGATCTGCTCCTGGCCATCCACGTCATCTCAGCCCGGGGCATGAGTATCCACACCCGGCGAAGCCTCTCCCCTCACACCTTCACCAGATGCTCCACGCGATCCTTCTCGCCAAATATCCGCAGATAGCGTTCGATTTCGCGTTTGTCGCCCGTCGCCTTTGCCGGGTTGTCGGAGAGTTTCACAGCCTCGCGGCCGTTGACCTTGGTGACCTTGCAGACCAGCGAGATGGCGTTGAGGCCGCGGGTTTCCATTGGTGCGCAGCCTTCGAAATCATTGGTCAGGTTGGTGCCCCAGCCGAAGGACATGCGAACCTTGCCCTTGAAATGGCGGTAAGTCTCCTCGATCGTCTCGACCTCCAGCCCGTCGGAAAAGATCAGCAGCTTCTTCTTCGGGTCGACGCCCTTCTCGCGCCACCAGGCCATGATCTTTTCGCCGGCCTCGATCGGCGGCGCGCTGTCGGGGCGGAAGCCGGTCCAGTCGGCGATCCAGTCCGGCGCATCGCGCAGGAAGGCGGTGGTGCCGAAGGCGTCGGGCAACACGATCAGCAGGTTGCCGCCGTAATAGCGCTGCCAGTCCTGCAGCACCTTGTAGGGCGACTTGCGCAGCTCCTGTTCGCTGTTGGTGAGTGCCGCCAGCACCATCGGCAGCTCATGCGCATTGGTGCCGAGCGCTTCGAGGTCGTTGTCCATCGCCAGCAGCACGTTGGACGTGCCGGTAAAGGCCTCGCCGATGCCTTCCTTCAGCGCTTCCACGCACCAGCGCTGCCACAGGAAGCTGTGGCGGCGGCGGGTGCCGAAGTCGGAAATCTTCAGGTCCGGCAGTTGGCGCAGCCGCTCGGTCTTGGTCCAGAGCTTGGCCTTGGCACGGGCGTAGAGAACGTCGAGCGCGAACGGTGCGAACGGCTTCATCGCCGAGCGCGAGCGCAATTCGTTGATGATGGCGAGCGCCGGAATTTCCCACAGCGTCGTGTACATCCACGGCCCGTGGAATTCGAGCTCGTACTGGCCGTCGCGCTTGGTCAGCTCATATTCGGGAAGCTGGAAATCTTCCAGCCAGGCCAGGAATTCCGGCTCGAAAATCTGCTTGCGGCCATAGAAGGTGTTGCCGCCCAGCCAGATCATCTCCTTCTTGCTGAAGCGTAGCGTGCGGGCATGGTCGAGCTGGTCGCGCAGTTCCTGCTCGTCGATTTCCTCACCGAGCTTTACCGATGTGGTGCGGTTTATCAGCGAGAAGGTGACGTCGACGTTCGGATACATGCCCCAGATCATCTGGAGCATCAGCAGCTTGTAGAAATCGGTATCGAGCAGGCTGCGCACGATGGGGTCGAGCTTCCATGCGTGATTGTAGACGCGCCGCGCAATATCGGTTTTTGCCATTCACCCAGGAGCCTTTTCATGCCGCTTCGGACTGTCCGACAGCGCTAATATCACTGAATTTGACGTTGCGCTTCATGATTGCCGCTCTGGACCGACAAAAAATGAGCCGGCGACAGAGATTGGTTATGGCTCGACCGGGGCGTTTGCCTTCTGCGAGCGGCGCTTGCGGATGCTGATCTGGCCGGCGACGGCTGCCTCGGTCCGTCCCGCCGCTTCCTCGCCTTCGGCATAGAGCCAGTCGATGAAGACCTGCGCCACCGGCGCCGAGCGCACCTCGTTGCGACATATGACGTAGAAGGCATAGCTGGCGGGAACCGACAGGTTGAACGGCGTCACCAACTGGCCCTTGGCGAGCAGGCCACTGGCGGTGACGGAATCGCCGAGTGCAACGCCATGGCCGCTGATCGCCGCCTCGGTCGACAGCCGCGCGTCGCTGAAATGGTGTTCGCGCCCGCGGTTCAGGTCCAGCGCCTCGGCTGCGGCAAGCCAGGTGTGCCATTCGCGGCCGTCATCGCCGTGCAGCATGACGTGGTCGGCAAGGTCACGGATAGTGCGGATGGGCCTGTTGTTGATCAGCGTCGGGCTCACCACCGGGAAGAGCTCCAGGTTGAGCCATTTCTTGAGCCAGCAATCGGCCCAGTTGCCATCGCCATAATGCACGCAGATATCGATGTCGGGCGAGCGGATGTCCTGCGGGTCGTTGGAGGCGATCAGTTTGAGCCTTATGTCGGGAAAGCGCGCCATGAAGCTGCCGAGGCGCGGGATCAGCCACAGCGACAGCAGCGCCGGCACGCAGCTAATGGTCAGCGTGCCCGAACTCGTCGGCCGCGTCATGCGCGCAGTGGCTGCCGCGATGCCGTCGAAGGCGCTGGATACCGCCGGCAGAAGCTCGGCACCCTGCGGCGTCAGCTTGAGCCGCTGGCCGACGCGCTCGAACAGCTTGACCCTGAGCGAAAGCTCCAGCGCGCGGATCTGGTGGCTGATGGCGCCGTGGGTGACGTTTAGCTCGCCGGCGGCCTTGCTCAGGGAGCCGTGCCGCGCCGTCGCCTCGAAGGCGCGCAGTGGGTTCAGGGGCGGCAGGCGCTTGCTCATTTGCGGTTTCCGGTAGCACTCGCATGTGAGAAAATCTCACAATCGAAGCTTTAACAATATCAATTGATTTTTCAACGCGCCTGCCCAAGAATTCAGACGGAACAGAAGGTGCGGGATTGCACTTTCACGCAGGAGCGAGACGGCGAAAACGCCGCGAGGGACTCCGGCAGACCACCGTCCAGTACGGCTTAATCAGGGAGACTACCGGCATGGGTTTCGATCGTGGCAAGCTCGACGCGTTGCGCCGCAAATATGGTGAGAGCCATGGCGGCGAACTGTTCAACCCCCAGTTCCGGCGCGTCGCCGACAAGATTTTCTCCAAGAGCGGCACGCGGCTGGCTCCCTATTCGGGTGTGCCGACCTTCCTGACCGCGCCTTATGTGCAGGTCGACAACGACAATCCCGATTTCGGCGATCTGCAGGTCGCGATGATCGGCGTGCCGATGGATCTCGGCGTCACCAATCGTCCAGGCTCCCGCTTCGGTCCGCGCGCCCTGCGCACCATCGAGCGCATCGGGCCGTATAATCACGTGCTCGACTGCGCCCCGGTGCAGGATCTGCGCGTCGCCGACATTGGCGACGTGCCGTTCCAGAGCCGCTACCGTCTCGAACTCAGCCATGACGACATCGAGCGGCGCATCAACCAGATCGTCGATGCCGGCGTGCTGCCGCTGTCGGTCGGCGGCGATCATTCGATCAGCCATCCGATCCTCAAGGCGGTCGGCAAGAAGCGCCCGGTCGGCATGATCCATATCGACGCGCATTGCGACACCGGCGGCGCCTACGATCTGACCAAGTTCCATCACGGCGGCCCGTTCCGCAATGCGGTGCTGGACGGCGTGCTCGATCCGACGCGCACGATCCAGATCGGCATTCGCGGCTCGGCCGAATATCTGTGGGAGTTCACCTACGAGTCCGGCATGACGGTCATCCACGCCGAGGAGATGACGGGCATGGGCATTTCCGCCGTCATCGAAAAGGCGCGCAAGATCGTCGGCGATGGCCCGACCTATCTTTCCTTCGACATCGACAGCCTCGACCCGGCGTTCGCGCCCGGCACCGGCACGCCGGAAGTCGGTGGGCTGACGACGCGCGAGGTCCTGGAAATCCTGCGCGGCCTGAAGGGGCTCAATCTCGTCGGCGGCGACGTGGTCGAGGTCGCGCCGCAGTATGACTCCACCACCAACACGGCACATGCCGGCGCGCAGGTGCTGTTCGAGATCCTAAGCCTGATGGTGTTCAGTCCCGCCGTCAAAGACAGGAAGGCCTGACCCAGTTTTCGCCATCGGCCTGGAACCGATGGCAGGGCGGTCCGCCTGGGCCGCACCGACAATAATGATTTTCCAGAAGGGGAACCAAAATGACCATGCATTCGCATCTCAAATCGTCCTTTGCCGCCTTGCTGCTGCTCGGCAGCGCCGGCATCGCCACGCAGGCGGCCCATGCCGACGCCCTTGAAGACATAGCCAAGGCCGGCGTCATCAATGTCGGTGTCTTCGCCGACTTTCCGCCCTTCTCCTCGGCCAGCGCCGATATGAGCCTCAAGGGCTACGACATGGAAGTCGCGCAGTTCATCGCCGACTCTCTGAAGGTAAAGCTCAACACGGTCGCCGTGACCGGCCAGAACCGCATTCCCTACCTGACCGATCATCGCGTCGACCTGTTGATGAGCGTCGGCTACAGCAAGGAGCGCGAGCAGGTCATCGACTTCGCCGCCGCCTACGCACCTTACTATATCGCGGTGATCGGACCGGCCGCACTGGAGGTCAAGGACAAGGCCGCGCTGGCCGACAAGAGCATCGCCGTGAACCGCGGCACGCTGGAAGACACGTCACTCACGGAAGCGGCCCCGGCGACAGCCGACATCAAGCGCTTCGACAATTACAACGCTGTGATCCAGGCCTTCATCTCGGGCCAGACCCAGCTGATGGTCGTCGGCAACGATGTCGGCGCGCAGGTTCTGGCGCGCCAGGAAGCGCTAAAGCCGGAGCAGAAGTTCCAGTTGCTGACCTCTCCCTCGCATATAGGATTGAACAAGAACGAAGAGGGACTGAAGAAGGCGATCAACGACGCCGTCGCCAAGATGCTGGCAGACGGGCAGTTGAACAAGGCATCGGAGGAGTGGCTGAAGACGCCGCTCAATCCTGAAAACCTCAAGGATTGATCTGTGGGCTACAGCCTCGATTTCGGCTGGCTTTACGAGGCCTCGGGCGCAATCGCCCGGGGTGCCGCCGTAACGGTCATGCTGATCGTGGTGACGACGCTGGCCGGGACGTTCATCAGCGTCCTTGCTGCCGCCGGCCGGCGCAGCGGCTATCGCTGGCTCCGCCTGGCGATAACCGCCTATGTCGAGGTGGTCCGCAACACGCCGTTTCTAGTGCAGCTCTTCTTCATCTTCTTCGGCCTGCCCAGCCTCGGCATCAGGCTCGACCCGATCCTTGCCGCGGTTCTGGCGATGACGCTCAACATGGCCGCCTACACCACGGAGATCGTCGGCGCCGGCCTTGATGCGGTGCCGGTCGGCCAGAGGGAAGCGGCACTTTCTCTGGGCTTGCGGCCGCGCCAGGTGTTCGTCAAGATCGTGCTGCCGCAGGCGCTGAAGGTCATCTTCCCGGCGCTGACGAGCCAGATCGTGATCATGATGCTCGAATCCGCAGTCGTATCGCAGATCGCCGTCCGCGAACTCACCTATGAAGCCGATATGCTGCAGGCCAGAACCTTTCGCGCCTTCGAGACCTACTTCGTCGTGACGATGGTCTATCTCGGCCTTTCGATCGCGCTGCGGCGCATGCTGGTTTCGGTCGGACGCCGCACACTCTCGGCAGGTGTGACATGATCGAGTTCACCTTCTGGGACATTCTGCGAAACCTGCTGTTTGCCACGCGCTGGACGATCCTCTTGTCGATTGCCGCCTTTGTCGGCGGCGGCGCGGTCGGCCTCGTCATCCTCTTCCTCAGAATATCCAAGGCGAAATGGCTTCGCCGCTTTGCCAGCGGCTACATCGCCCTGTTCCAGGGCACGCCGCTTCTTATGCAGCTTTTCCTGATGTTCTTTGGCCTGCCGATGCTCGGCTTTCGCATCGAGCCGTGGACGGCGGCGGTGCTGGCGCTGACCTTCTTTGCCAGCGCCTATCTCGCCGAGATCTGGAGAAGCGGCGTCGACGCCTTGCCGCGCGGCCAGTGGGACGCGGGCGCCAGCCTGGGGCTGCACTACATTCAGGAACTGCGCCTCATCATCCTGCCGCAGGCTTTCTCGATCACGCGGGCGCCGATCGTCGGCTTCCTCGTCCAGCTTATCAAAAGCACGGCGCTGACCTCAATCATCGGCTTCGAGGAGCTTCTCAGAACCTCGAATGCGATCAACAATGCGACATTCGAACCCTTCACGGTCTATGGGCTGGTCGCGCTGATCTTTTTCGTGCTGTGCTATCCGCTCACCCAATATGCCAGAATGCTGGAGAGTCGCGCTGGCGCACATTGAATTCGCTTGAAAACCGTGGGAACAGCCGCAACGTCGGCAAAAACAGGAGAACGAAAATGACCGAATTTCTGAAAACCAGCCTGAGCCGCCGCAGCGTGCTCGGCGCGGGCGTTGCGGGTGCCGCGTTGCTTGCCATGCCTGCCGTGCTGCGCGCGCAGGACAAATCATTGAAGGTCGGCGTCTATGGCGGCTACTTCAAGAAGTCCTTCGACGAGCATATCTTCCCGGAATTCACCAAGGCGACCGGCATTGCCGTCGAATCCATTGCCGAGCCAACGGGCGAAGCCTGGCTGGTCCAGCTCGAACAGGCAGCCAAGGCAGGCCAGGCCCCGGCCGACGTTTCGATGATGTCTCAGGTATCGACGCTGAAGGGCCAGGCGACGGAACTGTGGACGCCGATCGATATAGCCAAGATCAAGCATGGCGGCGACCTGCTCGACCGCTTCGTCAACAAATATCCGGATGGCCGCATCGCCGGCATCGGCGCGGTGGCGTGGTACATCACGCTGGTCACCAACACCGACGTCTACAAGGAAGCGCCGACCTCCTGGGAAGCCCTGTGGGATCCGGCCAATGCCGACAAGCTCGGCCTTCTGGCGCTGGTTTCCAACTCCTTCCTGCTCGAAGTGACGGCCAAGACTTATCTGGGCGGCACCAATGCGCTCGACACCGAGGAAGGCCAGCTGAAGGCTTTCGAGAAGCTCGCCGAAGTCAAGCCGAATGTCCGCCTCTGGTATCGCGACGAGGCGCAGTTCGAGCAGGCTCTGAAGTCGGGCGAAATCCCGATGGGCCAGTATTATCACGACGTCACCGGCCTCGCTGCCGCCGACGGCCAGCCCGTGCGCTCGACCTTCCCGAAGGAAGGCGGCATTCAGGATTCCGGCAACTGGGTCATCTCGCGCGCCTCCAAGAAGGCGGACGAGGCCCATGTCTTCATCGACTATATGAGCCAGCCTTCGGTCCAGGGCCTGATGTCGCGCAAGGTCGGCACTGCGCCGACGCTGAAGAAGGAAGTGCTCGACCTGAAGCGGGAGGAATTCGCCGCCGTGTCGTCGGAAATCGAGCCGATCATCCCGCGCTACGACCTCTACACGACCAAGTCCGACTGGCTTAACCAGAAATGGACCGAGCTGATCGCGGGGTAAAATTCTTTCTTTCCTTCTCCCGTTCACGGAAGGGCAATCGCATACAGAGTTCGACCCCCACTCCGTCTCGGCTCCGCCGAGCCACCTCTCCCCCGATCGACGGGGGAGAGGAAACGCCGTCCGCAAACCTGGCGCCCTTCCTCTCCCCTTTTGAGGGGGAGAGGTGTCGAGCGTAGCGAGGCGGAGTGGGGGTCGGCTGTGCCATCGGCGATTGCCTTGCCGTAAGGAAGAAAACCGACGCGGCGGCCTTTTCGCCTGACCCTCTACCCGCATATGATAAGCAAAAGAGCAGGGTAACCAGTATGTCCGGCCTGTCACTGAACGACATCACCAAGGAATTCGGCGATTTCAAAGCCGTCGACAATGTCGCGCTGAACGTGCCGCACGGCACCTTCGTCTGCCTGCTCGGGCCGTCGGGCTGCGGCAAGACCACGCTGCTTCGTATGATCGCCGGATTGGAGGAGCCGACCAGCGGCAGGATCGTCATCGACGACGAGGACATCACCGCCGTCCCGACCCACAAGCGCAATCTCGGCATGGTGTTCCAGTCGCTGGCGCTGTTTCCGCATCTGTCGGTGGGTGACAACATCGCCTATTCGCTGCGCATTCGCGGTGCTTCGAAGCAGGACCAGCAGAAGCGCGTCGATGAGTTGCTGAAGCTGATCCATCTGCCGGGTTTTGCTGACCGGCCCGTCGCAAAACTTTCCGGCGGCCAGCGCCAGCGTGTCGCCATCGCCCGCGCGCTTGCGCTTTCGCCGCGCCTGTTCCTGCTCGATGAACCGATGTCGGCGCTGGACGCCAAGCTGCGCGAATCCATGCAGGTCGAGCTGCGCCAGTTGCAGCAGAAGCTCGGCATCACCACCATCGTCGTCACCCATGACCAGCGCGAAGCGATGACCATGGCCGATCTGGTCGTGGTGATGGGCGAGGGCCGCATCCGCCAGGCCGCCGCCCCGGTCGAAATCTACCGCAAGCCGGCGGACGCCTTCGTCGCCGACTTCATCGGCTCGACCAACCTTCTGCCGGTCTCCGCCGACAGCGCCGGCCGCGCCACGGTTCTGGGATCAGCCATTCCCGGCCTGACGCTTCCTTCCGGCGGCTCGAAAGCCTCGATTTCGGTACGGCCTGAGGACGTGCATCTCACCGCCCCCGGCAACGGCGCGATCGATGGCACGGTCACCTTCGTGCGCGACCTCGGCGGCACCATCGAGACCTTCGTCGAGGCCGGCGGCAAGACGATCATCGCTGTCGCCACGCCGCGCGAACGGCCCGAGGTCAAGGTCGGGCAGAGCGTCGGCATCGTGCTGCCGCCCGAAAGCTGCGTGGTTCTGAAGTCATGAGACGCGAGGCGCCGCGTTCCATTGGCGACTACACGCCGCTGTTCTTTCCGGCGCTGATGCTGATCGTCTTCTTCGTCGTGCCGTTCTCGACGATGATCGCGGTGAGCTTCTTCAAGCGCGATCCGGCCGGCTTCTACAAGACCGATTTCGTCTTCGACAATTATGCGCGCTTCCTGTCAACCTTCTTCGGCAGCGTGCTCGGCTTCTCGCTGATGCTGGCGGTGCTGGTCGCCATCTGCTGCATCGCCATCGCATTCCCCTTCACCTATCTGCTGACCAAGCAATCGCGCAAGGTGCAGACGGTGTGGCTGGTCTGCCTGCTGTCGGTGCTGTCGCTGTCGGAAGTCATCATCGGCTTTGCCTGGTCGACGCTGTTTTCGCGCACAGCCGGCATCACCAATCTGCTGGTCGCGGTCGGTCTGATGTCCCAGCCGCAGGCGCTGCTGCCGGGCTTTGGCGCGGTGCTGACAGGCATGGTCTATCAGGCGCTGCCCTATACGATCCTCGTGCTTTATCCCGCCCTCGTGCGGCTTGACCCGACATTGCTCGAGGCTGCGCGAACGCTAGGCGCCTCACCGGTGCGCGCCTTCTTCAACGTGGTGACGCCGGCGCTGCGCAACACGCTGGTGGCGACGCTGATCATGGTCTTCGTCTTCGCGCTTGGTTGCTATTTGCTGCCGCAGATCCTCGGCCGGCCGTCGCAATGGACGCTGTCGGTGCTGATCACCGATCAGGCGATCTACCAGTCCAACATGCCTTTCGCGGCAGCCATGGCCGTGTTCCTGGTGCTGATGTCGCTGGCGCTGGTCGGGCTTACCCTGCTGGTGGGCAGGCGGGAGAATGCGGGATGACGGACAGATTGCTTCGCCGGCTCTATTTCGCCCTTGTCGCGCTGTTTCTCGCAGCACCGCTGATCGTCGTGCTCGGCGTCTCGGTCAACGAGAAACAGGATCTGTCCTTCCCGCCAAAAGGCTTTTCGCTCGCCTGGTACGCGCAGATTTTTACCGACCCGGAATGGCGCAGCGCGCTGATCGCTTCGCTGCTGCTGGCGGTTTCGGCGGCAGCACTTGCGGTGGCGATTGCGCTGCCGCTGGCATGGTTCCTGTGGCGTCGTCATGCGCCCTGGGCGCATATCTTCCAGCTTCTCGGGGTCGCCCCCTTTATTCTCCCGCCGGTCATCACCGCCTTGGGTTTCCTGACCTTCTGGGCGACAACGGGCTTCTACGGCCAGCCTTGGACGGCGGCGATCAGCCACGCGATCTTCTTCGTCACGCTGCCGCTGGTGACGCTGTCGCTCGGCTTCGCCTCCATTGACCGCTCGCTGGTGGAAGCCGCCGCGACCATGGGCGCCGACGACCGCACCATCGCCAAAACCGTGGTGCTGCCGCTGATCCTGCCCTATCTCGTTTCCGGTTATGCCTTCGCCTTCGTGCTGTCGCTCAACGAATACATCGTCGCCTATATGACCATCGGCTTCACCATGGAAACGCTGCCGATAAAAATCTTCAACGCGCTGCGCTACGGCTATACGCCGACCATGGCGTCCGTGACGGTGTTCTTCGTGGCGATCGCAGCGCTGGTCTTCGGGCTGATCGCCAGGTTCGGCGACATCAGGCGGCTGCTTGGTGCCATGGGTTCGGAGGGCAAGTGATGAAACTGGCGGCACTCCAGATGCAGGCCGTGGCCGGCGATGTCGCTGCCAATCTTGCGCGCATCGAACGGGCGGCGCGCGAGGCGGCGAAGGGCGGTGCCGATCTGCTCGTCACGCCCGAACTGGCCGTCACAGGTTACGGTGCGGGCGAGGCGACGAAAGCACTGGCCGAGCCTGCCGACGGCGATCTTGCCGCCCGGCTATCAGCGCTGTCGGCTGAAACCGGAATCGCGATGGTCGTCGGTTTTGCCGAACGCGCCGGCGAGACGATCTACAACAGCGCGCTTTATGTCGATGGCTCGGCGGCTCCTGTCGTCTACCGCAAATCTCATCTCTATGGCGCCTACGAGCGCGGTCTGTTCCTGGCGGAAAAGCCGGCTGCCTGCGTGGTCAACCATCGCGGCGCGAAGATCGGCCTGCTGATCTGCTACGATGTCGAGTTCCCCGAAAATGTGCGGCGGCTTGCGCAGGCAGGTGTCGATGCGGTCATCGTGCCGACGGCGCTGCCGGCAAGTGATCATGACGAATTTATCGCCCGCAAGCTGATCCCCGTGCGCGCCTTCGAGAACCAGATTTTTGTCGCCTATGTGAACCACTGCGGCGCGGATGCGCTGTTTTCCTATGCCGGTCTTTCAGGCATTGCCGCACCCGATGGCACGTTGCTGGCCGAAGCGGGCCGGGGCGAGGAGGCGCTGCTGCTCGCTGAAGTCCGTCCCGCCGATTACGCGGCTTCGGCGGCGACGAATTCCTATTTGGCCGATCTCAGGGTTTAACGCCGCAGAGTTACATTTCGCTCTGTCGAACGCGCTCTACGGCGCCCCCCTCTGGCCTGCCGGCCATCTCCCCCGCAGGTGGGGAGATCAGCCTTCAGATTGACTTTCGCCAATCGTCAACGTTGCAGAATAGGCGGCACGAGCGACATAGCTAATCTCCCCACCTGCGGGGGAGATGGCCGGCAGGCCAGAGGGGGGCGCGAAGGAACGCAACCGTGAAGGTTCAGTTCGTAACTGTAGCCATTCCCGTCAACCCAAGCTGATCGCGCCGTAGCCAGCGCCACATCAGCAACACCGCCACCACCGCAAGGCCCACTGACAGGCCGATCCAGATGCCGACGCCATGGAAGCCGAAATGGAAGGCCAGCGCCACGCCGAGCGGCAGGCCTACACCCCAATAGCCGATCGCCGCGTAGATCATCGGTATCGTGGTGTCGTGCAGGCCGCGCAGCATGCCGGCAGCCACCGCCTGCGCGCCGTCGACGATCTGGAACAGCGCTGCCAGCGCCAGGAACGACACGGCAAGCCCAATGACGACCGCGTTGGCCGGATCGTTGAGATCGATGAAGGCGCTGATTAGCAGGCGCGGCCACAGGATCATCGACAGGGCGGTCAACGCCATGAAAGAAACACCCATGACGAATGCGGTCCAGCCGGCGCGGCTGATGCCTTCCGGGTTCTGCGCGCCATAGGCCAGGCCGACGCGCACCGTCACCGCTTGGTTGAGCCCCAGCGGCACCATGAAGCTGATCGAGGCGATCTGTATGGCGATGGCGTGTGCTGCCAATGACGGCGAATCGATCAGGCCCATGAATAAGGCGGCGGCATTGAAGATGGTGACCTCGAAAGCCAGGATGCCGGCGATCGGCAGGCCGAGCTTCAGAAGCCCGACGAAACGCGGCCAGTCCGAGCGCCAGAAACGGCCGAACAGGCGGTAGCGCCGGAATTTCGGTTCCATCATCACCACCGCTGCCATGCCGATGAACATCAACGCGCTGGACAGGCTCGTCGCCAGCCCGGAGCCGGCAATGCCCATGGCCGGGAAGCCGAGATTGCCGAACATAAGACACCAGTTGGCGAGCACGTTGAAGGCCACCGCGACGAAGACGATGATCAACGCCCAGCCCGGACGCTCCAGCGCCGAGATGAAGGAGCGCAGCACGATATAGCCGTAGAAGGGCAGCACCGCCCATTGCAGCCAGCGCACATAGATGCCGGCCTGCGCGGCGAGCGCCGGTTCCTGCCCCATGGCGGCCAGAATGGCTTCGGCATTCCACAGGACGATCCAGATCGGGATCGAAACGAGGATGGCGAGCCAAAGCCCCTGGCGCACGGTGCGGCGCAGGTCGCGCACGGAATGGCGCCTGCGGCCAAGTTCGGTCGCGATCATCGGTGAGGTCGCGAGCATCAGGCCAAGCCCGAAGATCAGCGGCGCGAAATAAAGATTGGCGCCCAGCGCGCCGGCAGCCAGCGTGTCGGCACTAAGCCGGCCCATCATCATAACGTCGGTGGCCGTCATCGCGGTCTGGCCGAGATTGGTCAGGATCATCGGCCAGGCCAAAGACAGCATTGCGCGAATTTCGAGACGCCAAGGGTTTGCCGGAGCTCTCGCTTCGACCTGTATCGCAGACATTTTTCTAACTTTCAGGGGCGAACCGCGGCGAAAATCATGCCGTCAGTCGCGTTTTTACGGAAAAACGAACGGTTTTTCCGATTTTGAATGCCTTTTGAACGAAATGCTTTCGTTAGGCAAGCCACCAGTGCCGCCGACAATTGAGCCAGGGTGATGGCAACGCCGTCTCTTTCACGGTAGAAGCGGCACAGTTTGCCGTTCAACCTCGTTATCCCGGCCAAGGGAGCGAAGCGCAGGTTATCCGGCAACTGTGTTGTTTCAGGTCGCGAAGGGCTTTCCGGTCCGGATGATAGCGTTGATGGTGACGAGGATTTTGCG